>PASA01000023.1 GCA_002712105.1 Kiritimatiellaceae bacterium | reverse complement strand
ATACACTTAGCCATTTTTAATTTAGCAATAGCAACAACATCATCTGTTTCTAACGGTTTATTCAACATAACTTGGACCAGTCAAGAAGGAGAGATTTATTTAATAGAGAATTCAACTAATCTTATTACCGACCCATTTTCTAACCTATTGAATGATGATGTTAATGCAACTCCTCCAGAAAATAATTATCAAATTACAACGGATAAAGAAGTTGCATTTTATCGGATAAGTGAAAAAATTGTATTAGAAAGTGACTTTACTATTACACAAAATTGGTCCCAAGAAACAAATTTTGAAAGACCTGTTAAAGTTGCAATTCCAAATGGAAGTGGACCTTTTCCAGTAGTTATTCATCTTCATGGATTTGGAGGAACTGGAAACGTCAATGCAATTAGTTATCTAAGTAATGTGATTCGAGTAGCTCCTGACGGGTATCAAAATTGTTGGAATATTGGAAAGGAGCCAAGCAAAGCTCCAGATGTAGATTTTATTCGTAAAATTATTCAGTATTTAAAACTTCATAGTAATGTTGATGGTAGCAGGATTACAATCATAGGCTCATCCAATGGAGGAGCTTTAGTAAATCGATTAATGATTGAATTAGAAGATAATACCTTTCACCAAGGTATTGGTATTGTAAGTAACATGATTACTAATATGTTTGATGGAACGAATTTCAGATATGATTCATCCTCTGAAAGTATGTTATATGACGAAATAATTAATCCTGTAACAACTAGAAGAATGCTTACAATATGTGGAGAATTAGATACAACCGTTCCTTATTATGGTGGTACAGGTGTATGGCAAAATCAATTTTATTCTGCTCAAGAAAGTGTATATATTTGGGCTACACACATGGGTTATAGCGGTAGTCAGATTTCAGATGTAGATGGAGTACCATATTCTGAATATAATGATTTATTAGAATATAGTTATTTAAATGGAGATATCATGCATTATAAGCATGCAGGTAAAGGGCATAATGCAGGAGCAGGTCTTTATGTAAGAAATGTAATTAAAGAATGGATTGGGTATTAATTGTTTATGAATTTAATAAAAAAAGTCGTTTGGTTACAATTTATTATAATTTTTTCAAGTTACGCAGAGAAAGTCCAAAATATTTTATTTATCTCCGTTGATGATTTAAAACCAACCATTGGTTGTTTTGGTGATGAAAAAGCCAAAACTCCTTATATGGACAAATTGGCTAAATCAGGAACTGTATTTTTAAACGCGCATTGTCAACAAGCAGTATGTGGACCTAGTAGGGCGAGCTTAATGACTGGAATGAGGCCTGACTATACACAAGTTTTAGATCTTAAAACTAGAATGCGTCAAAAAAATCCAAATATTCTTACTATCCCTCAATATTTTAAAAATAATGGATACGAAACTATTGGAATGGGAAAAATTTTTGATCCAAGATGTGTAGATAGTCAAATGGATAGATTTTCATGGTCTCAACCATTTAAAAGATTTCATGAAATTCCAGCTTTAAAAGGAAATAAACCAACTGTACTTGGTCATTTTCAATCCGATAGAGCTCATGAATTATTGGCTGAGGCAAAAAGAAATGGGGCGGAAACATATGCTGAACAAAAAAAATATTTGCATGATAGAGGGGGGAATCAAGTTGTTGAATCAGCTGATGTTCCAGATGAAGCGTATGAAGATGGTTTGCTTAATGAATATGCAAAAAAAACGTTAAAGGAGTTAAAAAACTCAAAAAAACCTTTCTTCTTAGCAGTTGGATATAAACGCCCTCATTTACCGTTTACAGCTCCCAAGAAATATTGGGATATGTATAATAGAAATAATTTTAAAATTCATCCTTATCAAAAAAAAGCAAAAAATGACGATGAGATTACCTATATAAAGGTAGGAGAATTAAAAAGCTATAATGGTGTTCCTGATTATGATAGCCATTCCAAAGATATCTCAAAACATATTTCTGAAGATCTTCAGTTAGAGTTAATCCATGGATATTATGCATGCGTATCCTATATAGATAAGTTAATAGGAGATTTAGTAAATGAATTAAGAAGGTTAAAACTAGATAAAAGTACAGCTATTGTAATATGGGGAGACCATGGTTGGCATCTTGGTGATCATGGACTTTGGTGTAAGCATACTAATTTTGAGCAAGCGACTCGTTCACCATTAATGTTTATTTCTCCTGAGATAAATGGTGGAAAAAAATCAACATCTCCAGTTGAATTTATCGATATTTTTCCAACATTATGTGATTTAACTTCCCAAGACATACCAAGCAATTTACATGGATTGAGTTTAAAACCTATTATGAATAATCCAAAAATATCATTAAAATCATCAGCATTAAGTCAATGGCCAAGTGGTAATGGAATGGGATATGCTTTAAGAAATGAACGATATAGATATATTGAATGGATGAAAAGTGATACCAGAAGCCCTTATGATAAATCTAATGTAATTGCTAAGCAGTTATTTGATTATAAAAAGGATCCTCTAGAAACTGTAAATTTAGCTAATGAAAGCAAATATGAAATTATTGCTAATCATTTGCAAAATGAATTAAAGTCTTATTTTAAATAAACTCTTCTTATAAGTTAATTTTTATGCCTGAGAATATTGAAAACTTTTGCGTATTATAACCTGAAACAGTTGCATATTCTTCATCAAAAATATTTTTGATATTTAAATAATACTCAACTTTTTCATTGTGTTTATATCTAATATTAGAATCCACAACAAAATATTCATCAAGTATTACAGGAACGCCTGCATACAAAGATGATGCAGGGTCATAAAAATTCTTATCTGAGACCTTGTCTACATAACTAAGAAAGGTTGATATGGATATTTTTTCTGTTGGCTTAGTAAAATATTTAAGGTTTGCTTTATGTTGTGGCCGTCTACTAATAAAATCATCATCGTCACTATCAGTATCGATATAAGTATACGAAAACCTTAAATAATCTTCATAGGATAAATCAAAAGTGCTACCAACCTCAAATCCTTCAATATCAGATTCAGCATAATTTACATAATTTGTACCATTCCAACCAATTGGATCTTCAAATTTATTGTTAAAATAGGTAAAATCAACATCTGTATTAAACTTTGGAATAAAATGATTCAACCCAATTTCAAACGAGTTACCGTTTTCAGCATCAAGTGCACGATTTCTAGATAACTGAAAACCGCTTGGAGCTAAAAAACTTGTTCCAATTGAAGTATTTAATTTAGTATTTTTAGATAAATATAAGGCAGCTGAACCTTGATATGTTTCAGCTGAGTCAAATAAATTATGGTCATCTGTTCTTGTAGATATCATATAGCTAAATTTATCATTTAAATCTTTTTGATAGGCAATAAGGTAACTTTTAAATTTAATTTCATCTGCGCCTGAAAGATAACTTGATTTATTTATTTTTTCCCCTGAGTTTTCGAATGCGAATAAAATATTTTCATCATCTGAAACTTTATAAATACCGCTCCATTTAAATAATGTAGTTTGTGTTAATAATTGATAATCACCTGTATTATAAGTTCCGGTAAAATAGTCAGGATAAAGAAGATCTAATTTTTTATGGGATAATGAATAGTTCAAACTTAATTTGTCGTCTTTAATATTTTGTTTAAAATTACCGTATAGAATCTCTTGCTTTCTTTTATAGCTTCCTGGATCTCCAGTATTCCAGCGCCCATCGGGATCATATTCTGCAAGCGTATCAATATTACGGTATGAAAGATTCCATTCGTTACCATTATTTATAATCCCACCTGTATTTATATGAACATTGTCATTTTCAATTTGATCGTCATCTAATCCAGACCCGGGCGTGTAGGTCGATGCGTGAGAAAATCCATCAGATCTAAATGTACTGGCGTTAATATTAAGATAATTAGATGGAGTTCCTTCATATATGCTTACTCCTAACTTGGTAGAGTCAAAAGATCCCTTTTCAATTTGAATACTTTTTTTTGGATTATTGTAGCCTTTTTTTGAAATTATATTAATTACTCCAGATAATGCGCCTGAACCATACAAAGAACTATATGGTCCTTTAAGCACCTCAACTCTTTCTATTCCATTTATATCAAAATGAGATAAATCATATCCATTTGCGTCAAGCGAATCATTTAACGGAATACCATCTAAAAGAATTAATGAGTGTTTAGGTTTTCCACCTCTTAAATATATAGATGTAGCGCCTCCAAAACTTCCGGTTTGTGAGATATGTACACCAGGCAATGATGTTAATACCTCCGATAAAAATTCAGCACCAGAATCTTCTAAATCTTGACTAGTTAAAATTTCTAGGGAAGAATTCACCATATTTAACGGTGTTGGAATTTTAGTAGACTCAACAATTATTTCATCCATTGTTATAATAGCTATAGATGATCTGACAATACATATAACTATAAAAGCAATTCTTATTGCTTGATACATTTCTCTCTCCTTACCTAACCGCGAGGTGTAAAGTTAATTTAAAAAATGAAGGTATGTTTTCTGACTTTAACAGTTGCGCGACAGTGTCTGAGTTTCACAGATCTTACCAAATACCCACATTGGAATTATTTAATAATTAAAAATTAAAATTTAACAAGAGATAAATTACTTTATGTTCATTGCTAGCATTGTCATATCATCATACTGAGGAATATTTCCTGCAAATTCTAGTACTTTATTTTCAATCTGTTCGAGTAATTCAGTTGCAGAATTTTGATTGTTTTTTGAGATATATTCTAATAATTTGTTAACACTCCATTCCTCACCTTTATCATTCATTGCTTCAGTTATACCGTCCGTATATGTGACAACCAAATCACCGGATCTTAATTGAATATTTTTAGTTTCAATTATTGAAGTAAAGGTCGACTTGTCAACTAGTCCGATAGCAATACCGTCAATTTCTTCTCGATCAATTTTTTGAGTATCTCTGTGGAATATAATAGGAGGTTCATGACCAGCACGTGCATAGCTAAGTAGATGAGTTTCTGTATTTAGCACCATATACAACATACTTATGAACATATTTTCAGCTAAGTTTGGAGACAAGATATCATTTAAAGATATAAGCATACTACTGGGATCATATTCATTTTTTGCCTGAGCTTGTATTACACTTCTACATACTGCCATCATTAAAGCCCCACCAATTCCCTTACCGCTTACATCAGCAATCACCATTCCAATATGTTTATCATCAATTTCGATAACGTCATAATAGTCACCACCTATATCTAAAGCAGGATGACTAAATGCAGCTAAGTCTATTTCAGCTATTTCTGGTAACGATTGTGGGAGTAAAGAATTTTGAATTTGACGAGCAATTTGCATATCTCTGTCAAGCTGCCTTTTTTGTTCTAAGGCTTCTTGAAGATCTGCATAGTGAATTGGTACGGAAGCTTGTCCTGCTAATGCCTGAGCTAAATTCAAGTCAGATAGTGTAAAGCGTGTATTACCAGTCCTGTTAGTAAGAATCATTATACCAATGACATCGTTCCCAAAACGCATTGGAATAATAAGAAGAGAACGAATCCTCAGAAATTCAATTGGTAATTGCGGGATTCTTACATCCATTTCAGCATCTTCAATTAATAATGATTTACCATGGACAACACATTCCCCAATTAAGGATTCATTTGATAATTTTTTACTATAAATTACCTTTTTAAGATCTTCGGATATATTTGATGAATTTTTTATTAAAATATCATCCACCTCAAATAGTGGAGGAAAAACTCCAGAAATTGAACGAGCTATTAAATCATTTTCATCGTTAATTAAATAAATTGCTCCTGAACTAGCTTTGCATGTTCTTACTGCATAATGAAGAACTCTTTCGAGTAGTATGTCCATCTCAATATTTTCAGAATCAGCAAATACTTCTCCAACATTTTGAACAAATCCAATAGTTGCCTCTTTTTCTTGAAGTAATGTGTTACGCTCGTGTGTCAAATATTTTAATTTTTTTCTTCCTTTGAAAAAGAACAAGAAAAAAATGAAAATTGAAATTAAAAATAATATTTTAAAATCTAAAAATGTAGTAAAATTTATCATTTATCTTTTTTATAATTTTTTAATTCCGTCTCTAATAAATCAATAACTGACTTGAATTCTAATTTATTTTTTTTGTCAATTTTTACTAATTGCTTATGTGCTTCTAGAGAGGTTTTAGTAGTTTTTTGTTTGTCATTAATCGAAGGTATATTTTTTGAAGTTTTTTTTAAGTAATCATGTTTTTCGTTCGAAAACGTTAAAATTTTGTTTACACCTAGAGTTTTTAATAATTTTTCATTTTTAGTTGAAATATTTATTAGGGACAATGAGTGCTTATTTTTTTTGGATAAAATAGAAAGACCAGCTAGGACTCCCATAAATGTACTATCCATTCCAGAACAAGTTTTCATATCTAAAAAAATTTTAACAGGCGACGATTTTTCAAATTTTTTAGTAACAAATTCTTTTAAATTTGGACTATTTCGGAATGATCCTCTACCATTAATACAAACATAAACTGTAGAACCATTTTCAGCAGCTGTTAAATTATTTTGGTCTGTAAATTCAGTCAACGCAATACTCCAAAAAATCTTCTTAAATTGTAACATTGCCCACTAAGCAGTCAACGGTATATTAATTTATAAACTTATTCAGTAGGTGTTAAAATTAAAACAATTTCACCCTTTATTGTTCGTTCATTTAAAGCTTCAAGAATTTCGCTTGATGTCCCGTATAAAGTTTCTTCAAATTTTTTTGTTAGTTCTCTAAAAACGTATATCTTCCTATTTTTTCCGATAATTTCATTAAGTTCGGTTAATAATTTTTTGATTCGGTAGGGAGACTCATAAAAAATAACTGGAAGCGTGCAATCTTCGTATTGAAGCAAATTTTTTCTTCTTGCTCCCATCTTATGAGGTAAAAATCCATGGAAAATAAATCCTGATTCAGAACAGCCAGCCATTGATATTGCCGTTGTTAAAGCAGTTGGACCTGGTATTGAGGTTATAGGTATATTAGACTCTCGACAAATTTGAATAACTCTACTTCCGGGATCTGATATACATGGCATTCCAGAATCTGTTACAAGGGCTATTGATTTATCATTATTAATTTTGGCAATAATTTCTTTGGATTTTCTTGTTTCATTAAATTTATGGCAACTAATTAATGGGGTAGATATTTCGTATCTAGAAAATAATTTTTTAGTATGCCTTGTATCTTCTGCAAAAACAAAGTCAACCGATCTAAGTGTATCAATTGCTCTAAATGAAATATCAGATAAGTTTCCTATGGGTGTTCCAACAATATATAATCCCGATTCTATTTTCATTTTATTAGCTCTCCAATAATACAATCAAAATCAGGATCCCTTATTAAAAGATTAAAATTATTAAAATTAAATAAATCCTTTGATTTCAGATTTATTAGAGAATTCATGATTAGTTTGTTTTGTCCAATTTTAATAATAGAATTTAGGAGTATTTTTTTTGTAATACCCAAATTTTTAAATTCATTAATTATTATTTTATTTGAAAAAAGTTCTTTCATACTTTCATTCTGCAGTATTTTTTTTGGACTTCCTGTTTTTATAATTTCTCCTATTTCTGGATCCTCAATAATATTTTGAATTAAGTTTGAGGAGATTATTTTTTTTACACTTAATATAGTTGAGTTGGGAGAACTTATAATTTTAGCAGTTGATTCGTTAATACTAGAATTACTAAAAGAATAAATATTATCTGTAACTTCATAAATTGTTTTTTGAGAAATTTTAGATGTATAAGTTTTATTTATAAATGTATGATTTTCATATTTTACAGCTGCGAAAATGTTTATAAACCAGCATGTTGAAATTATTATAATAAATCCAAATATTCCTCCAAATATAATACCAAGGCCACTAAATGAATTTTTATTTGATTTAGATTTTTCTAGAAAGAAGTTAATAAAAATATGGAATAAATAAAAAATTGTAGAAATCATCAATATAATTACTGCTGGTATCGTAACAATTCTTGGTCTGTTAAATGTTTCGCCTAAAAAACTTCCTATTTTTATCCCAATTAGAAAAGAAATTGAGATAGCTAAAATTATTTGAAGGATTTTAAATATACTAACTATCAATCCTTCTTTTGAGCCTTTATAAAGGAAAAATAAAAATAAAATAAAACAAATTATATCAAATGCTAACGCCATTTTTAAATGTTTTCATTTATTTTAGTTTATTAAAAGTTTTTTTTATAATACCTGTATTTTCTATTTTTTAATTTTTAAATATGAATGATTATTTTTTATATGCAGATGATTTAAAGAAAAAGTATAAATGTTATGGTCATTTTTACGATTTGAAATTTAGTTCTAAGAATATGGTTAATTGCAGAAGTGTTCTAGAGATAATCGATAGTTCAATCCCTGATAACGATATAAATAATTTATCTTTTAGAATTCCTGATACAATTTTTATAATGATGAACCCAGGATCATCTTATCCATTAGAAGAGCCAATTAAAGATATAAAAGAGATGTCAATCGATTTTAAAAAGAAGAAAAACTTGGTTTTAACTCGTCCAGATAATACCCAATATCAATTAATGAGGATTGGTGTTGAAATGGGCTGGTCTCATTTACGAGTTTTAAATTTGTCGGATTTAAGAAATGCAAAATCAAAATTATTCTTAGAAAAGGTAAAAGCTCTATCCAATTTAAATAATGGAAATATTCACAGTATTTTTTCTGAGTTAAGAGTTCACGAATGCAAAAATATGTTGCAGTCAACTTCACAAATCATTGTGATTGGATGGGGTCAAGATAAAAGATTATTGCCCTTAGTTAAAGATTGTTTTAAAAGATTTAAAAATGAAAAAATTGTTTCAGTTGAATCAAAAATAAATAATATGTTAACTCTTCATCCGAGTCCCATGTTGCAAGAAAAAAAAGAAGAATGGTTAAATTGTATTATTAAACAGTTAAAAAAATAATTTTAAATATGAAAAATAAATTATTATGTGAGGTATCAAATTGTCCTGAAGATACATGGAAGATTGCTGAAAAGTTGGTTTCACTGGTTAATAAACAAGGTATTATCGCATTGCATGGTGACTTAGGTGCTGGAAAAACATGCTTTGTTCAGGGTATGTCTCGAGCTTTAGGAATTGGTATACCAATATCTAGTCCTACTTATACGTTAATTGATGAATACGAAGGAGAAAATCCCTTATATCACATTGATTTATATAGATTATCCAACTCAATAGAGGTTCTAGGTATTGGTTTAGAGGAGTATTTAGAAAAAGATGGATTAATCGCCATTGAATGGGCTGAAAGAGGTGAAGATTTATTGCCCGAAGATTCAATTCATGTTCATATATCTAAGGATGATGAATTTAAAAGAAGAACTATTGAAGTTTATACAAAAGGAAATTAATGAAGATATTGGCGTTAGAGTTGAGTACCAAAATTGGAAGTATTGCTCTTCTAGAAGATGGACAAATTTGTAAAGAAATCCAATGGGAAGAACAATTTAAAGATAGACGCCAGCCATTCGACGCCTTAGATGAGTTAAATCTTGATTGGAGTTCCATAGATTTGTTTGTAGCAGGAAGAGGGCCTGGGTCTTTTTCTGGATTGAGAGTAGCTTTTTCGGTTGTAAACGCTCTGGCTTTACCGAATCATAATAAAGTAATAGCTCATAATAGTGCAGAAACTATTGCATCAAAATTTGAGTCGTCTGATGTTCTTGTAGTTGGCGATGCGCGAAGGAAGCAATTATGGATAGGGAAATTTAAAAAATCGAAATTAATAGAAAAATTTAAATTGATTGAATATCACGAATTAGAATCTTTTATAGATGAAAAAACTATTGTCCTTAGCTCTGATTATGATCGCTTATCATTCCTTCTTGATTCTTTTCTAGAAACCGACCACAGGAAATGTTTTTATCCATCTGCTGAAGATTTGGCAAAAATAGTTTACAAAAAAATTGTAAATAACGATAAATTAGAAGAATTTGAGCCGCTTTATTTACATCCACCAGTCTTCATTGAACCAAAATTTAACTAAATGTCGTACATTGGTCTATATGAATATTGTGCACCAACCCCAAAAAATATTGTTCCAATTATTATAGTTTCGATATTATATTTTATAGTTTTTAAATTAATTAAATTTTTAAAAATTAAAAAGAGACGGGATAATAATGAATAAGATTCTTAATACATCATTTGTTGTGATTTTCATAATCGCTCTCGCTTTATGTGCGCAAGAAGAGGATAAGCCGAATATTCTTTGGATAACTAGTGAAGATAATAATGTATCATGGGTTGGGGCTTACGGAAATACACATGTTCAAACGCCTAATATAGATAATCTAGCATCAGAAGGGTTTAAATATACTGAAGCATATGCGAATGCCCCAGTTTGTGCACCATCAAGATCAACATGGATAACAGGCTTGTATGCAATTTCAACTGGAACTCAACATATGAGAAG
Source organism: Kiritimatiellaceae bacterium (assembly GCA_002712105.1). Lineage (GTDB taxonomy): Bacteria > Verrucomicrobiota > Kiritimatiellia > Kiritimatiellales > Pontiellaceae > Pontiella. The sequence continues at coordinate 35,914 of PASA01000023.1, read as the reverse complement.
TCGAAATTTAATTCCTCATAATAAAATTTCCTATTATCCTGATTTATTAAATGAAAATGGATATTACACTGCCAATGCAAATAAAACGGATTATAACATTGGAGGAAGAGATGATAAGGATTGTTGGGATAATGCCACCCATTTAAATTGGGATAATTTGAAGCAGAATCAACCCTATTTTCAGATTATAAATTTATACGAATCACATGAAAGTAGAGCTCAAGGGGATTTGGAAAATATTGAATATGATTTTAATAATGTAAAATTAAAATCATATCATCCTGATTTAGAGACTATTCGAAAAAATTACGCTAAATATCACGATGCATTATTAAGAATGGATGAAAAAGTAGGCAAGATACTTGAAGAGTTAGAAGATAATGAATTACACGAAAATACAATTGTAATTTATACTTCTGATCATGGAGGTGTAATGCCAAGGAGTAAACGGTATTTATTTAAGAGCGGGCTACATTGTCCTTTAATCATCCGTATTCCCGAGAAGTATAAAAGTCTTTGGCCAAGTCAAAAATTAGGTTCTTCTATCGAAAGATTAGTGAGCTTTGTGGATATGCCTAAAACATGGTTATCTTTGGCTAAAATTAAGTGTCCAGATTATTATCAAGGAAATATTTTTCTTGGAAATGAGATAGAAGATGAAGAAAAATATCATTTTGCATTTCGTGGAAGAATGGACGAAAGATACGATGAAGCTAGAGCTGTTCACAATAAACAATTTTTATATATTAAAAACTATATGCCATGGGCTCCATGGATACAGCATTTGGAATATCAATGGAAAATAAAAGCCCAGGTAGCATGGGAGCACCATGTAAATTTAGGAAAGGCTACGGAAATTCAGAGTTATCCTTTTTATCCAAAAAATAAGGTCGAAGAGCTTTATGATATGAAAAATGATCCAGATTGTACAAATAATTTAATTAGTAATTCTGAATTTAAGGAAATAGCAGATGAGTTAAGGAGCGCTCTTCGTAAATGGCAACTAGAAATAGTTGATACAGGATTATTGTTAGAATCAGAGATGAATCAACGTGCTCGGCAAAATAAATTGACGGTAATGGAAATGGTACAAAATCCAAATTTATATCCATTAAACCAATTAATGAATGCTGCGGATTTGGCGTTATCAGCATTACCAAAAAATAAAATTATTTTTGAGGAGTTGATTAAGCAATCCGATCCAGGATTAAGATATTGGGGAGCTATTGGATTAATGCGTATAGGAGATTATTCAAAGGGAAAATATTTATCTAAAGATACCTCAGATGAAGTAAAAACGGTAGGGGCATGGATGATGATATCTGACAAACAATATGATGAGGGTTTTCGAGTAATTTCAAGCATGCTGGAAAATAATTCTAATGCATCATTGTTCATATTAAATGTATTGGATTGGGTTGATGAAGATTTAAAAATTATTTCAAATNAATTAGCTAATTTTGATTATGAAAAAGGAAAAGATCTAGATAAAATGAGAAATTTTCTCATTCAAAAATGGATAAAATAAATGATGCTTAAAAAACTTTTTTTTATNANCACTATTTTATTTTTATTTGTTCNNANTGCTNATAGTAATGTTTTAAAAGGGCTTGTTGAATATGTTACTGATGGCGANACTATAAATGTAAAATCAGAAGATAAAATTTATGTAATCAGNCTTTATGGAATTGATGCACCTGAAANAAATCAACCTTATGGAAATAAAATAACTACATTTTTAAAAGACAAATTAGAGAGCAAGCAAGTAACTATAAATTATTCTTCTAAGGACAGGTACGGNAGAATTATAGGAAAAGTTTATTATGATGGAATATATATTAACGAGCTTTTGATTAAAATTGGTGGAGCATGGCATTATAAGCAATATTCAAATGATGTTGATTTANATANTGCTGAGCAGAGTGCAAAAAAAAATAGATTAGGAATNTGGAATCAAGAATTAGTTATTCCTCCATGGGAGTGGAGAAAAGGAAAAAGAAATAAATAGTAATGAAAAAATTTGTGGTGGGCGAGGCGGGACTCGAACCCGCACGCGGTTAAGCACCAGAACCTAAATCTGGCGTGTCTACCAATTTCACCACTCACCCAATGAGCAAAAGAAAATATCATCNAAATAAAATTGTACAACTTCAAAAATTGATACTTTCCCATTCATTTTGAAAAGACTTAATAACTTTTTCAGGTTCTTTAGAATTATTAACGGTTCCTAAAACACAAAATCCGCTAGATTCGATACTTTTTATTTGTCTAAGATTTTTTAGATTAATTCCCCCAATTGAAAATGTAGGACAATTACATTNATCATTAATTTTCTTAGCTTTTTTAATACCTAATAGAGGATATAAATTTTTTTTTGATGAAGTAGGAAAAATAGGACCAATACCAATATAACTTGCNCCATTTTTTTCTGCTTGTATTGCTTGATGTTGATTATGAGTTGAAATACCAAATATTTTATTTTTATTTTTCCATAGATTTTTTGCTTTGTTAATANAGCAATCATCTTGACCAAGATGAACTCCATCTGCATCTACTTCTATAGCTAAATTTATGTCATCGTTAATGATAAATCTAGTTTTCGTTCCATTGGTTATATTTTTGATATCGTTAGCAATATTTAGTTTGTCTTCATTATTATTTTTAATTCTTAATTGAATTATAGATACGTCACAAGATACTGCTATTTCAGTTAATTTTTGATAGCCAATAATTGGGTTAGTAATGATTAAATAAAGTCCCTTCAAATTCATTTTTAAAAATCCTTTAAAATACTTTCTACATCTGCAATGGATTCAGATTGCATTAGTTTAGCTCTGAGTTCCGCACAACCATCAAAGCCTTTACAATAGATAGAGTAATATCTTCTAAGTAAATGAAAATTTTTACTTTGTCCCCAAACTCGATCGAATAATTCTGTATGCATCCAAAGCATATCAAGTTTTTCTTTTTGAGTTCGCTCTCTTTGATTTTCCATAAATAACCATGGATTATCAAAAATTCCTCTTCCTATCATTGCTCCATCAAGATTATATCTTTTGCATTTTAATCTAGCTTCTTTAATTGATTTAATATCACCATTTCCAATAATTGGAATATCTAACTTCAATTNATCTCTNAGCTTTGAAACTTTTGAAATTTCATCCCAATTTGCTGGTCCAATTGACATCTGTTTTTGTGTACGACCATGAAATGTTAATGCTGCAGGTTTAGTTTCTAATAATTCACCAGCCCACTCTTCTGTTGAGATANTTTTAAGTCCTATTCGTGTTTTTACTGAGACNGGCAGATTTGACGCNTCTTTTGCAGCTAAAATAATTTCTTTGGCGAGATTGGGATTNCCAATTAATCCAGAGCAACATCCTCTTCTTACAACTTTTGGAACTGGACACCCCATATTGATATCAATTCCATCGAATTCCATTTCGTTCTCTATTTCTTTTATCACCTCAACATATTTNTCNGGATTATTTCCCCATATTTGAGCTACAATTTTAACATTCTTTTTTTTTAGTAAAAATCGTTCTTCCGGAGTAACTCTTAATCGATGAATTACTCTTTTTTTTCCTTTTTTATGAGTTAATCCATCAGTGGAAGCAAATTCTGTCATTACAATATGTAATGCACTTGGATCAGCTATTTTNAGAATTAGTTCTCTCATAGCTGTATCGGTTACATCTTCCATAGGAGCTAATGCTATAATAGGTTCATTAAATGTATTCCAAAATGAACTCATAAAACTAAATTAAGCATGATTTGGATGNAAAAGNGGNTGATGATTTTCTTTTTTTGGAAGATTAGAAATNTCATCATTCATTTCAATTTCGAATCCTGCACTTTCAATCATCTCTTTGTCTGTTTCGTAATCTTGACCACCAGTAGTTAAATAACCAGCCGTAAACATAGAATTTGCTGGATAAAGNGCCAAAGCTTGTAAATGTTTTAAAGTTGTTTCTCTACCGCCTGCAATTCTTATTTCAACCGATGGNATTACAAATCTCATCATAGCAAGTGCTCTAAGACAGTCATTTGGAGTCAATGGATTTGGTTTTCCATGAAATGCTGTCCCTGGTCGAGGATCAAGAAAATTTACTGGAACCGAATCAACATCTAACTGACTTAATGCAAAGGCAAGGTCTACTCTATCTTGCATAGATTCACCCATNCCAAAAAGACCACCACAGCATAAATCAAGACCTACTTTTTTCACAATACGNGCAGTNTTTACTCTATCATCAAAATCATGTGTTGTGACAACCTCCGGAAAAAAGTTTTCTGATGTTTCTAGATTATGATTAAATCTATTGACTCCTGCTTGTTTAAGACGAATTGCTTTTTCCTCTGTTAACATTCCAAGTGATGAGCAAATTTCTAGTTTAGGATATTCTTTTTTAATTTTAATAACNGCTTCACAAATGGTATCAACTTCTTTTGGTGACGGAGAACGAGTACTAGAAACAAGACAATATCTTTTTGAATTTCTATCAACTGCTGCTTTTGCTCCATTGAATATAGTTTCAACAGTTTGCATATCATATCGTTCGACGTCATTTATTGCTTTTGTTGATTGAGAGCAAAATGAACAATCTTCTGGNCAAACTCCACTNTTAACATTTCGAAGAAGATGTAAAGANACCTTATTGCCAAAGAAATGATTTCTTATCTGATAGGATGCTTGTAATAAATTAAGTAAATCACTATTAGGAGAATATAAAATTTCTAAAGCATTTTCTTCGGAAATTTTTTTTCCTTTTAAAACTTCGCTGCTTAATTTATTCCAATCCATAATAAATACCTTTATTAATNAATATAATAACTTTATTTTAAAATTTGTAAATACAATGAATAAAAAATTGATTTGAATGATTAAATAAAATTGACTCAAGCTTGTATTGATTTAATGTACTTGATGTCGCTAGAGGTGTTCTGTTGTGAACTGAGATAAACTCTTTGAACCTGTTTGGGTAATGCCAACGAAGGGAAGCATGTAAAATAGGTTCCACGACAATTATTTTAAAGGAGCTAATAATGATTCAACAAAAAAAATTAAATAATGATTATGGTGACAACTATCCAAATTCAAAAAAAATATTTGTAACAGGTAGTCGTCCGGATATTCGTGTTCCAATGCGAGAAATTGAATTAACAAAAACAAAAAAATCTAATCAATCCATTCAAGAAAATCCTTCAGTACTTGTTTATGATACCAGTGGGCCAGCAACGGATCCAAATTTTGAAATTAATCTTGAAAAAGGACTTCCTAAACTTCGTAAAAATTGGATTACCGAGCGCGATGATATTGAGGAATATGTAGCAAGAGGATTTCAATCTGGAGACGACGGTTTGAGGCAAGATGAAAATAGAAAGCCTTTTAGTGAAGAAAAAAATGTTATTAGAGCTAAAGTAGGCAAAAATGTAACTCAAATGCATTATGCAAAAAATGGAATTATTACTCCTGAAATGGAATTTATTGCAATAAGAGAAAATATGGGAAGAGCTCAAAAGTTTTCCAAAGTTTTTTGTAAATCTGACCATCAATCTGGAATTTTAAAAGAATCACAATCATCAGCTATGAGACATCCAAGACATCAGCATCCAGGTCAAAGTTTCGGGGCATCTATTCCCGAATTTATAACTCCTGAGTTTGTAAGAGATGAAGTAGCAAGAGGAAGGGCTATTATTCCAGCCAATATTAATCATCCAGAACTTGAACCAATGATTATAGGTAGAAATTTTTTGGTTAAGATAAATGGAAATATTGGTAATTCAGCTGTTACGTCAAATATAAATGAAGAAGTTGAAAAGGTTCAGTGGGCTACTTTATGGGGAGCTGACACAATTATGGATTTATCTACTGGAAAAAATATTCATGATACGCGTGAATGGAATATTAGAAATTGTCCTGTACCTGTAGGAACAGTTCCAATATACCAAGCTTTACAAAAAGTTGGTGATAAACCAGAAGATTTAACTTGGGAAATTTTTAGAGATACTCTGATTGAACAAGCTGAGCAAGGAGTAGATTATTTTACAATCCATGCTGGTGTATTATTAAGATATGTTCCTATTACAGCGCAAAGAGTTTGTGGAATTGTAAGTAGAGGAGGTTCAATTATGGCAAAATGGTGTGTTGCTCACCATAAAGAATCTTTTTTATACGAAAATTTTGACGAAATTTGTGAAATTTGCAGCCAATATGATGTTTCATTATCATTAGGTGATGGCCTTCGTCCTGGTGCAATTGCAGATGCAAATGATGAAGCTCAGTTAGGAGAACTAGAAACATTAGGAGAGTTAACTAAAAGAGCATGGGAATATGATGTTCAAGTAATGATTGAAGGTCCTGGTCACGTTCCTCTTCAATCAATAAAGGACAATATGGAATGGGAACTCAACGCTTGTCATGAAGCACCTTTTTATACATTAGGACCTCTAACAACAGATGTTGCTCCTGGATATGATCATATTACAAGTGGAATTGGAGCAGCTAATATTGGTTGGTATGGATGCGCAATGTTATGTTATGTTACACCAAAAGAGCATCTTGGATTGCCGAATAAAGAAGATGTAAAAGCAGGAGTAATTACTTATAAAATTGCTGCTCATGCTGCAGATTTAGCAAAAGGATTTCCCGGCGTTCAAATTAGAGATAATGCATTGAGTAAAGCTCGATTTGAATTTCGATGGGAAGATCAATTTAATCTTTCTTTAGATCCGGTTACTGCACGTCTTTATCATGATGCAACGCTACCAAATGAAGAAGCTAAAACTGCTCATTTTTGTAGTATGTGTGGACCAAAATTTTGTTCAATGAGAATTTCAGAAGATGTGAGAAAATATGCCCTTGAAAATGGTTATTCAATCGATCAAGCAATTGAAAAAGGTATGAAAGAAAAGTCTGAAGAATTTTCAAATCAAAAATCTGAACTTTATAATTAATTTTAATATATTTATGGAGAGAAATTATGATTAAGAAAAACGGCACTTATGTTGTGATGGGTATTTTGAATACAGATTCAATTGCATATGTATCAGGAAAACTTATTGAGGAGCTTGGTGGCAACGTAATTTGGACTGCTCAAAATGAGAGAATGAAGAAGATTTTCTTTGATAGAGGGTGTAAAGATTTAGATGACGATGAAAAGAATAAAATGAAATTTTATTATTGTGACGTTACAAAAGATGATGAAGTAAAAGAATTATTTAGTAAAATTGAAAATTTAGACGGAGTATTNCATTCNATAGCATATGCAAATCCAAAAACCTGTCTTGGAGGAGAAGTTTTATATACAGAATCAACGGAAGATATTTTACAAGGNTTTCATATAAGTGCGGCATCTCTTGCGACTGTTGCTCATTATGCAGTGCCAAAAATGATAAATGGTGGGTCAATAGTCACATTATCATTTGAAGGACAAAGACCTTTTCCTTATTACAATTGGATGGGTGTCAACAAAGCTGCATTGGAAGCAGTTGTTAAAAGTTTAGCTAGAAATTATGGAAAAAACAAAATAAGAGTAAATGCTGTTTCTGCTGGACCATTAACAACAAAGGCNGCCTCGTCTATTCCATATTTTGATCATCTTTCAACAACATGGGATCAGATTAGTCCACTTGCTTGGGATACAGTGGAAGATAAAAAAGAAGTAGCAAATGCCGTTGTTTTTTTGATTGGTGAGTTTGCAAAAAAAATTACTGGNCAAACATTATTTGTTGATGGTGGAGCTAATTTTATCGGTGGTACTTTAATGGATTACGAAAAACCATCTAAATAATATAAGGTATTTAATAATGGGATTAAGTATTGGNATTGTGGGTCTTCCTAATGTGGGAAAATCAACACTATTTAATGCACTAACTTCAACTCAAAAAGCTGATAGTGCTAACTACCCTTTTTGTACGATTGAGCCTAATAAAGCAATTGTATCTGTTCCTGACAAGCGGTTAGATTTTTTAGCAGATATGGTTAAATCAAATAATAAAGTTAATGCAACGGTAGAATTCTTAGATATTGCTGGATTAGTAAAGGGAGCTAGTAAAGGTGAAGGACTTGGAAATAAATTTTTATCTAATATCAGGGAAACACAAGCCATTCTTCAAGTTGTTAGATGTTTTGATAATGATGAAATAATTCATGTTGATGGTTGTATCGATCCTATTCGCGATATCGAAATCATTGAAACAGAATTGATATTATCGGATTATCAAAGTATAGAAAATCGTATTCAAGGGATAATTAAGTCATCTAGAGGAGACAAGAAACTCATTCCTGTAGTAAATCTTTTTGAATCTTTAATGACACATCTTGGCTCAGGAAATGTAGCTAAATCATTTAATTTTCCAGAAAGTGAAATATGTGATTACTATGTGAAAGATTTACAACTTCTTACAAATAAACCTTTTATTTACTGCTGTAATGTGGACGAANATCAATTAATTTCNGATGANGAAATAATCAANGAAGTTAAAAATTTTGCAACNAAAAAAAATAGTTCTGTTATAAAAGTATGTGCTAAAATGGAAGAAGAANTAAGGGAATTATCTGAAGAAGATANAGATGATTATCTTAATGTTTATAATATNATGGATAGCGGNTTAGATCAGATAATTAAGACTGGTTATAAATCNCTNGGTTTGATAAGCTATTTTACTCAAGGNCCAAAAGAAACAAGAGCATGGACAGTTAAAAATGGTTCATATGCCCCAAATGCTGCAGGAGTAATACATACTGATTTTGAAAGNGGATTTATAAGAGCNCAAGTAATTTCTTATGATGATTTTATTAAATTTGGTGGTGAGCAAAAATGTAAAGATGCAGGTTTGTTGAGAACAGAAGGNAAAGATTATCAAGTAAAAGATGGTGATNTAATCGAGTTCTTATTTAATGTATGATTTTTAATATATGGAGTTTTTAATGCATAGGTATATTTTTATNATTTTATTTATTTTTTTATCAATAACNTCTTCTGTNNNTGCCAAAACTGGNTTTGTGAATTTACGAGAACTATTTGAAGGTTTTTATAAAACGGAATTAGCTCAAGATCAAATTAATCAACAGATTGAAGAAGTATCTTTTGAAAGAGAGTTAAGATTAGAGGATATTAGTCAAATTAGAGAAGAAATTGAAAATTTAAGATCAGAATCAAGAGACGAAAAACTTTCTGAGGAAGCTAGAAAAAATAAACGTTTGCAGTTAGAGGANCGTTTAATTGAAATGCAANAAGTTCAGAAAGAACTTAGAGATTTTGAAACTTTAAGAAAAAAACAAATAGATGAGCAAAATAAAAGAATGCAAAAAGGACTCTTAGATGAAATACAAGCAGAAATTATAAAATATGGCGATGAAAACGGTTATGACGTAATAATTGATAGATCTGCTAAAAGTTCNTTGGGTACAGAAATAGTTTTGTTTGTAGGTTTGCGATCGGATGTAACGGCTTTTATATTGCAGAGGCTTAACAAAGGATATAATAACTTTACTGAATAGTAAAATTTAGGACTTAATTTTATGAAACTAGGTATAATAGCTGAAAAAATAGATGCTGTTCTCGAAGGAGATGCTGAAATTGAGATTAATGGATTAGAATCTATCGATAATTCTATCAGTGGAGATATTACCTTTTTAACAAATAGTAAGTATGATGAGTTTATTAATATTACCAATGCATCTGCAATCATAGTAAAAAATGATTTTTCGAAAAAATCTAAATGTGCTTTGTTAAAAGTTGATGATCCAGACAAGGCATTTGGTGAAGTAGCCTCTTTGTTTTATGTTAAGCCCCCAAAAAGAGATGGTATTCATAGTTCGGCTTTTATTTCAGAGAATGTTACAATTGGAAAAAATGTTACAATTGGTCCTAATTGTACAATTGAAAAGAATGTAACTATTGGTGATGATTCCATTATTGATGCAAACGCTTTTATTGGTTATGGAACAGTTATTGGAAAAAATAGTCATTTATTTCCATGTGTATCAATAAGAGAATATTGTTCAATAGGAAATAATGTTATCATCCATAATGGAACAGTTATTGGTTCAGATGGTTTTGGATATTCCTTAGAACAAAATGGCACAAGAAAAAAAATCCCACAACTTGGTGTCGTAATAATCGAAGATAACGTAGAGATCGGTGCTAATTCATGCGTTGATAGAGCAAGATTTGGAAAAACTGTAATCGGTAAGGGTTCTAAAGTAGATAATTTAGTTCAAATTGCGCATAACGTTTCTATAGGTGAAAATGTTGTAATTTGTGGACAGGTAGGTATTGCTGGAAGTAGTAAAATTGGCAACAAAACTATTTTAGCAGGACAGGTAGGGGTATCAGGACATTTAAAGGTTGGAGAAAATGTTATTGCAAATGCTCAATCAGGGATAGTAAAGAATGTAAAATCGGGAAGTCATGTTATGGGAATGCCCGCTGTTGATCATAAAAATTTCAATAAATCCTATGCAATATTTTTAAAACTTGATGAACTTAGAAAGAAAATATTAAGTTTCAAAAATAAATAATAAATAAGACATATTTGCATGAGTAATTTAAAAATAAATACAATTTTGTTTTTTTTTAAAAAAAATATATAAAAAATTATATTTATCTTGTTGGTATACTTAATGCATATCATATGTTTCCTATTTTAAATATTTAAAAATAACAAGAGGAGTTAAAAAATGGCACGAATAAAATTAGAGTACATTTGGTTAGATGGATATGAGCCAGTACAAAATTTAAGAGGTAAAACTAAAGTTGTTGATGGTGACTATGATTCATTTTCATTAGAAGATTGCGAAATGTGGGGATTTGATGGAAGTTCAACATTGCAAGCTGATGGAAGTGATTCAGACTGTATGCTTAAACCAGTAGCAATTTATCCTGATATTACTAGAGAAAATGCATTTCTAGTTATGAGTGAAGTAATGTTACCTGATGGGACTCCACATCCATCAAATCATAGAGCAACTATTTTAGATGACGATGGTTTTTGGGTTGGTCTTGAGCAAGAATACTTTTTATACAAAGATGATGTTCCTGTTGGTTGGCCAAGTTCTGGTTACCCTAATCCCCAAGGTGAATACTATACTGGTGTTGGATTCAAAAACGTTGGTGATGTTGCTCGTGATATAGTTGAAGAACATTTGGATCTATGTATCGCAGCTGGTATTAACCATGAAGGAATTAATGCTGAAGTAGCTAAAGGACAGTGGGAATTCCAAATATTTGGAAAAGGTTCTAAAAATGCTGCAGACCAAATGCATGTCGCAAGGTATATTCTATTGCGCCTTTGTGAAAGTTATGGTGTAGATGTGGAATTTCATTGTAAACCTTATTCTGGTGATTGGAATGGATCAGGAATGCATTGTAATTTCTCCTCAACTTATATGAGAGAAACTGGCGGAAAAGAGTATTTTGAAAGTTTAATGGATGCATTTGAAAAGTATTGCGCTGAGCATATTGCTGCTTATGGACCTGACAATCATTTGAGATTGACTGGAACTCATGAGACTCAGTCAATTGATAAATTCTCGTGGGGAGTCGCTGATAGAGGAGCATCAATCAGAGTACCTCACTCATTTGTTAAAGACGATGCCTACATGGGTTATCTCGAGGATCGTCGTCCAAACTCTCAAGGATGTCCTTATCAAATCGTATCAAGAGTATTGAAGACTGTTGCTGAAGTTGAAGCTGATTATAAGTAATTTTAGCAATTTTTAAATTCAAACTAAAAAAAGACCTCGCATTTTTGAGGTCTTTTTTATTTTATATATGAATAATGATTATAGGAATTTCATCTGGGGATATAAACGGAATAGGAATTGAAGTAACTTTGAAGGCTATCCAAAAGAGAAAATGGCCTGATGATGTAAGCTTTAAAATTATTGGTTCCGAAAAAGTTATTAAAGAACAGTCTAATCATTTAGGAATAAATATTCCTAAAAAAGTAACCTATGAAAATATAGGAGAAGCAAATTGGTATCCAGGAGAGTTACGAACTGATGCTTCACATTTGGCATATAATGCAATTGATTCCGGAATAACGAGTTGCTTGTCCAATAAAATTGATGCTTTGGTTACATCACCGATTTCAAAAAATGGATTTAAAAAAGCAAACATTAATTTTCCTGGTCATACTGAAATTCTTGGTAAAATGACAAAGAGTTCTAATTTTGGAATGATGCTTATTGGTGGAGGATTGCGAGTAATGCTCGTAACAAGACATATTCCATTATCAAATGTAGCTAAAAGTATAACTTATAAAAAAATTAAAGATGCAATAGATTTAAGTAAAGAAGGTTTAGAATGGCTTGGTGTTATAAATGGAAAAATAGGTGTTTGTGGTTTGAATCCNCATGCAGGAGATGGAGGAGCTTTGGGAAAAGAGGAAATAGAGATAATTAATCCTGTGATCAATTCTTACAAAAATAAAAACCTTAATATTTCAGGAACACATTCTGCGGATACAATATTTTTTGATGCAAAGAATGGAAAATATGAATGCGTAATCGCTATGTATCATGATCANGGNTTAGGACCTCTTAAAACTATAGGGTTTGATGAAGGTGTTAACTTAACGTTAGGCCTTCCAATTATTCGCACATCACCTGATCATGGAACAGCTTTTAATNTAGCAGGAAAAAATCAAGCATCACCCTTAAGTATGATAAATGCTATAAAGATAGCAATTGAGTTAGCTAGAAAGAAAAATCCATGGAAAACTCAAAAAAAATAAACAGTTTAGGGGAAGTATTAAATTCACTTAAAAAATTAAATCATCAACCAAATAAAAAGTTAGGACAAAATTTTTTAGTTGATGAAAATATTCTAAATTTNATTNTANATGCATCTNATATTTCTGATCAAGATACCATTCTTGAAATTGGTCCTGGTTTAGGNGCATTAACAGAAAAAATTTTGCTTAAATCAAATAATTTAGTATGTGTTGAAAAAGANAANAAATTATATTCTTTTTTACTAAATCGTTTTTCAAAATTAAAAATTATTAANAAAGATATTCTTAAAATAAATCCAAATNAATTGGCCGTTAAAAATTCATATAAAATCATTTCAAATCTTCCTTATTCTGTAGCAAGTAGAATAATAATAATGTTTGCTGAATCTAATAATTCTCCCATATCAATGACATTAACTATTCAAAAAGAAGTTGCTGAAAGATTAATAGCATCTCCAAATAGTAAGTCATATGGAGTTTTATCGATATTAGTTTCTAANTTTTATGAAATAAAAATATTAAAGAATATAAGTCCAAAATGTTTTTTTCCTTCTCCAAAAGTATTGTCATCTGTTNTTTTTTTAAAAAAAAGAAATACGCCTTTAGTTGATGAAAAATTATTTTTAATTTTTAAAAAAATCGTGAAATACTCTTTTACTCAAAGGAGAAAACAACTAGGGACTTCTTTAAGAAATTTGGGATTAAAGAATTTAGAAAGTTCATTTATGAATGCAACATTTTCATTAAAAAATCGTCCTGAAAATTTATCTATAAGTCAATGGGTAGAAATAGCAAAAATTTATAGGAATCAAAGCTTATAATGTGGTTTTCTTCTAAGTTTATTTTTTAATGCTAATTTCCAAACTACCCATAATGCTTCATAAACAATTGATCCACTCATTTTAGATTCTCCTACTGTTCTATCTTCAAATACAATAGGTATTTCATCAACTAAAAACCCATTTATCCAAGCTTTATGAGTCATTTCAATTTGAAATCCGTATCCATTTGCTTCAATGCTATCTAGATCATAATGTTCTAATAATTTTCTACGAAAGCATTTGAATCCGCCAGTAGGATCAGAAAAGGGCATCCCTGTAATTAACTGAACATATAATCCTGCACCACGACTTAAAATTAATCTAGAAATAGGCCAATTCATTACTCGAATTCCATTAAGATACCTAGATCCTAAAATAAGATCATAACCTTCGTTTATTTTTTTAAGAAAATTAGTTATCTCTTTGGGATTATGNGAAAAATCACAATCCATCTCCATTATAAACTCATAGTTATGACTTAATGCCCATTTAAATCCAGCAATATAAGCCCGACCTAACCCATCTTTTTTATTTCGGTGTAAAACATTAATTCGAGAATTTTGATTCGAAAGATAATCTGCGATTTTACCAGTACCATCTGGAGAGTTATCATCAACAATTAAAATATCGACACTATCTGAGCATGACAAAACGCTCGTTGTAAGTGGAGTTACATTATCTTTTTCATTGTATGTTGGTATAATTACTAATGTTGTTTTTTTATCCATATATTTTTACATTTAAAGTTATTAATATTTTAATCAAGTTTATTAAATAGGAACTTTTATTTTTTCTATTCCATTATCTGAAATAGAAATTAAGAAGCAGTTTATTTGATCGAATTGAATATTTGATGCAATCAATGCATCGTGATAAATCTTAATCTGATTGGAGTATTTTAATTTTATATTTGCTAGTGAGTCATTTGAAAACTTGTAGTCATAAATATTTATAGTTTTTTTATTAAATGAAATAAGGTCTATAACACCATCAATTAATTTATTTTCTTTTTTAAATAGAAATGGAAACTCTGAAATAAGGGAATCAGATAAGGCTGTTTCATGTTTCATTAAAATAATCGTTTTATTTATTAACTTAATTAAGTTGTGAGCATCGTTTTGGTTAACTTTATACGTTTTTAATAATCTTTTGACGTTTAATTCGACATTTATTTCCCATTTGTTTTGTGCAGCAATCTCTAATATTGCATGACCTAAATTACCATTATTGATTGAACTCGTATTTGATATATTATTATTTATCTTTTTTAAAGATGAGGATAAAGATGTTGTNGTAATTCTTGTAAAATTATTCTTATTTGANANNTTTTTTATACTTTTNATTTCNTNAGAAATTCTTTCTGAAGAAAAAGAAANCTTATTTTTTTTACTAACTTTTGATTTTTCTTTAAAAAGATCGCTAAAGTAAATTGTTTTAATTTCGTTATCTAACAACAGTGTATTAATATATTTCATCCAATGTTGTGGTTTATCATAATTTTTGTTAGTAGATAAAATTATAAAATCCCTAGCTCGGGTCATAGCTACATAAAACAAGTTAATATCTTCTTTAATTCTTAAATTCTTTCTTATTTCGTTCGCATCATCATAATTTGATGAAGTGATGGAATATTTATTTGTTAAATTAATGTTAAGATGAATAAAGGTTTGATTATCTTTTTGTTCAAGAAAAGTAGTGCCTTCTTTATTACGGGGAAGTTTACCAAATTCAGGAATGAAAACTATTTTTTCTGTTAGTCCTTTTGATGTATGAATTGTCATTATATTAACGAAATTTTGATTAATATGAAGAGGAATAGCTTCATTTACTTTTGGAGGATCGTTAACATAATTTTTTAATTTTCTAGATATAAAACCGGGAGAAATTAATACACTTCGTTCATTTTCTCTTACCCAATCTATCAATTTTTTTAGATTTGCTATTTGAAGATCAGCATCTGGTAGTGAGGATAGAATTACATCATAGTTTTTCTTATCAATCCATTCACGAATCACTTCAGAAACTAATTTTTTAGAAAGATCATTTCTGCTATTTTCAATTTCTTCATAAATACTTTTAAAATGTTCAAGTGGATTTCCTATTTTTTTTTCTAATAAGCAATCTACAATTTTTTCATCTGAATTATTTACCCATGGAGAGCGAAGAAAGCCAATTCTAGATAAATAATCTAATGGATCACAAATGACATTTAATAGTAATGATATATCTCGAGCAGGTATTGAAGAAAACAAACCTTGTCCCTTACCATGAAAAATATATGGAATATTTTCTTTTTTTAATTCTTTTTGAAGTATGGACAAGTTTTGTTTAGTTCTTAATAGAATAAGTATATCAGAATATTGATACTTATTATTATCTGTAATATTTTGGAATTTTTTTTGTTTTTCATTATATCTAAAAGTAGGTTGATTATTTTTATTTTTTGGATTTACTAAAAGAGAAATTCTTTTTGCAATTGCTGTCATTTCAGCTCTAATCTCTTCGGATTTTGTTTTAGATCCTTCATCAGGTAATAATAATTCAACAGCATGAGATTCTTTTATATTAGCGTTAATTTTTTCGTTTGATATTAATTTTTCTTCCTCATAATTAATGTAGACAGATTCAAAAATTTTATTAATTGTATGAATGATATCTCTTTTACTTCTCCAGCTTTCTTGTAGAGGTTCGATATTTCCATTTAACTTTAAAATTTTATTTTTTAATGAATTCATTATATTAGGATCGGCATCTCTCCATCCATAAATAGATTGTTTTTCGTCACCACACGTAATTAGTTTCGAGTTATTTTTCCATAAAGAATTAATTAGTCTATGTTGAATTACTGAAGAGTCTTGAACTTCATCAACAATTATATATTCAAACTCGATTTCGTGGAGATTTTTTTCAAGTATTTCGATAGCATGAAACTTAATATCATCATAAGTAAGAAGAGAATTGACATCTTTGTAAAAATTAAATTCTTGGAAGCATGAGGATACGTATTCAGTAAATGCAATAATATATGGATAATTTGTTTTATAGATAGCTTGTTGAACTAACTTAAACATACATTTTCCAAAACCTGATTGTTTATTAATTGGCTTCTCAATTGCTAATTTTATAAAATCATCCAGATTTTTAGATTTAGCAATCGCGTTAGTTAAATGAGTTTTAATTTCTTTTTGAATTGATGAACTTTTTTCATTTATGTCCCAATTGTTAAGGTTTGATTCAATATCTTCTAATTCAATGTCTTTAGGAGGCAAAATATAATCATGACTGTTATCTAATGTTATTCCTAATCCTTGAGCTTTCTTGATTAAGTTTTTTGCTCTACCAGGAACTGTANTTTCAGAAAATTGACTTGAAATATCGAGATTCATTTGTTCACAAAAAAAACGAAAATTTGTATTTTCTTTTAAAAAGTAAATCATTTTTTGGTGACATATTTCATCAAGAATATTTTCCATATTCTCTTCNTCAAATAATTTAAAATTTAAATTTACACCAGCATTAATACTATTCCTTCGAAGTATATCCGANCAGAATGAATCCATTGTACATATCTGAGCACTTTCAATTTTTTGAAGTAATTCTGTTTTATCTATCAAGTTATTATNTAGATTAGAAAGTTTCTTTAAAACTTCTGATTTTAATTCAAAAGCAGTATTTCTACTNAAAGTCATTAAAATTATTTTATTTGGATCGATNTTANTTTCAGTAATTAGTTTTATATAAACATCAGTTAACCTNAATGTTTTACCGGTTCCTGCAGATGAATTAAATAGTGTATTGTTCATTTAGAATAANAAATATTANTCATTTAAAAATTCGATGCAAACAGGTTCTCCAGGAAATATATATTTTTTNTTATTNTAAGAGGGAATNCCATCTGAATCGATAGAAAAAACCGCAATATCTTTTGATCTTTGACCAGCCACTAACATCCAGNTTCCNGTTGGNTCAANATTAAAATTTCTNGGAAAATTAACAATAGCTGGTATAACANTAATCAGTTTTGTTTTATCTCCATTAACTTCAAATACTGANATTTTNTCCNGATTTNAATNATCTTTGTCTCTTATGGATGTATATAAAATTGGGAGTNTGGGATGAAATCTTATTTCCGCTGCTGTTAGATTTGNATTTTTNTTATTNTCGAATAAAGCATTTAATTTCTTAACTTCCTGAATTAAACCATCTTTAACATATTTGAAAATATGCAAACTTAAATCTAATTCATTTAATANATATAGATAATTACCTTNTTTATCCCACTTCATATGACGAGGTCCTAAAATNTCTCCAGTAAGNGATTCTTTTTTTATTAAATCTAATTCACCNNTATGTTGATCATATTTATAAATAAATATGGAATCAGCTCCNAGATCAGCAGAATATACANATGGGTATTTTGGATGNGGATATATTGAATGAGCATGGGCTTCTTTTTGTCTTTGNGGATGATTTCCACTGCCGAAATGCAATTTNTGTGATGCAATTTTATTAAGGAGACCNTCGNTATNTAATTGATATGAAATAACGGAACCTTGATTNTTNTAATTTGCAGCAAATAANATTTTTTTNTTTGGACTTAATGTTAAATGACATGGATTTCCACCACAGGAACTCATTTGATTTAANTTTTTTAGNGAGAAATCATTATTAATTGANAATGATACAATTTCACCGGGACTTTTCCAATTTGTTAAATTTGTGGAATATAATCTTTTATTTTTNCTATCTATNGAAAGAAANGATGGCCTAGTTAATTTTGCAACATTTNTAAATTCTGCAAGAGAGCCAGTTTTATAATTTAATGATGAGCAGTAAATGCCCTCACTTTTCATAGAACCAACATAGAAAATAGAACCGTAGGATGATACCATNACGCAACAAAGAAAAAGGATGATNCGCACTAAATNAACTCCGAAATAATTTTTCCTTTGTATCCGACGTTGAATGGTCTNTTTGATTCNGACATTACAATTTCTTTTNCAGGCATNCCCATTGCCATTGCAATGGTTGTGTGAAGATCNGGTATTTCAATTTTATTTTCCATCACTTCATGACCTCTATCAGTAGATCCGATTACTTGACCTGTTTTTAGTCCACCTCCTCCAATTACGCAACTAAATGCTTTAGCCCAATGATCTCNTCCNAAATTATCNGGTTTTATATTTGGATTTCTTCCAAATTCAGTTGCNAAAACAACTATTGTTGAATCAATTAAACCTGTATCAGTTAAATCTTGCATAAGAGCNGCAAACGCTTTATCCATATCNCTAGCTTTTTCTTCAGGCATTTCAGCATGAGTNTCCCATCCTCTTTTAACAACTTCAACACAACGAACATCNTGTTCNATGAGTCTTCTTGCTAANAGACAGCCTTGTCCAAATTTTGAATTTAATCCATATCTTTCTCTTGTTTCTTGTGTTTCCTGAGTGATATCAAATGCTTTTATGTCCTGACTCTTCATAAGGGATAAAGCCTCATCATAAAATTTATTATANGCATCTATGCTTCGTTGTTGGTATTTTTTCTGAAATGCTCGGTCAAATAAGGAAGAAAGTTCTAATTGGTCATGGTATCTTTGTTCGCTTACATCTCGTGGTCTATTAATATTTTGGAGTCCTTTTGTTGCATCATCTAANGGTATNGCGCCTANCTCGGGGGACATCCANCCAGAATAGGGGTAGTTTGTAAATGGATCAATAACNACGTTTCCNGGAAGAGTTTTATTAATTTTTCCNTGATGGTACATTGACCAAGAGCCAAGCGTTGGATGAACAACACTNCCTCTTTGTTGATAGCCNGTATGCATAAAATATTTACCCTGAGCGTGAGCTCCNTGAGTTGAATACATTGATCTGATGATAGATAAATTATCCATATGATTTGATAAATTCGGTAGAAACTCACTTATTTGAATACCATCAACATTTGTTGAAATAGCCCCAACAGGACCTCCTTCAGCTGTCCCTGGATGGGGATCAAATGTATCAACATGACTCATNCCGCCATCCATATANAAAAAGATTAATTTTTTTCCGTTATTGTTGNTAATATCNAAAGATTCAGCAAAGGATGGAATAACACTGACTCCTAATGTTGTTAATGTTAAATTAGTGATAAATCTTCTTCTGTCNAGTTCGTTAAAATTATTAAGCATGATAAACCTCTTATTGAATATATATAAATTCTCGTGTATTTAATAAAGACCAAGTGATCATTTTTGTTCCATGATATGTTCCATTNTCATTTATAACTTTTNACGANAAAGACAAATCNTCNTCNGTAGGATTTCTTGAAAGGATAGATCTAAAAAGAAGAGTTATTCTTTGATCATTACTTTTTGCATAACTTAAGTTTTGTTGAAGTAATGATGGCTTTCTGTTTAATGCATAATATATCGGACCATTTAGGAGAACTAGACTTTGAGTAACGTTAGGATCTTCAGTTCCTGATGCTATTGTTTGTCTATCTGATTGACCAAATTGTCTAATAAAATGATATCCAGGAGCAGGTGATGGTAATTCATATGCTAAAACAAATCCACGATCTATTCCTTTCCATCGTGGATCAGTCATATGATCATCAGACCAAGACGAAAAATTATAAGATGAGTATATTTTACTTTCGCGTTGTCTTTTACCTTCATTATTTGTCAAAAATATCTTATATGCTTCTTTAGTCTTTTCTCGCTCATCTTTTCTTATTGCGTCAATTTTTTCATCTGAAAAAGTTTTTATAAATTTTTCAATTGGCATCGTTATAGCTTCATCAAGCATTTTTCTATACTCGTCAGTTACAAATTTTGATCCATGACCTTTACGCTGATCTGCATCAACGACAATTAATGTCATAATAGAATCCCATATTTGTTCCCCGGTCATTCTCATTAATGGTCTACCTTCATATTTATATTCTGCTAAATTTTCAGGTAGATCGTAAGCAATTGTATCCATTTGCCATGTCTTTGTATTATACAGAACTTTCAGTATATCCTTAAGATTATAATCAAATTCTATAACCATTTCAGATAAAAATTCCATAAGTTCTGGCATAGATGGTTCTGTGCTATATTTAATTTCGTCAATAGGCTCAATTAATCCAACGCCCATTAAATGCTTCCACAATCTATTTATCAGAGTTTCTGAAAATAAATTATTTTCATCCGAAGTTACCCATGTTGCAAATGCCTTACGAGGACTATCATTAATATGTGGTTGTTCTCCATACATTACTTTTGGCCTTAAGGCCTGTCGAGGCATCGCATCGGCATATTGATAATCAAAAGGAAGTGTATGCCATTTTTGAAAATTGGGCTCCCAAATTGAAAGAATATATTTACCCCCCATATATCTAAAAAACCGATCTTGTTTAGGAGTAAGTTTATCGTCAGCATTAGCTCGTTCAGCTTTTCGAATAAAAACTTGATTTCCTCCCGGAATATTATATTGAACTCCTGCATAATAAGAAACCATACTTTGAAATTCATATTGATTCCATCTATCAAAGGGGTGATCATGACATTGAGCACATTGTATTTGGCAACCAAGAAAAGCTTGAACTGTGTTTGCCATATGATCAGGCCTCATATTTTCATCGCTGGCAATCCATCCTGTTGCTCCATTTTGATGAGGCATTCCTGTAGCAGTAATGAGATTTTTAACAAGTAGGTCATAAGGCATATTACTTCTTAATGCTTGTTTTATCCATTCAGCATAATATACGGAGGCAGTTATATTTCTTTTCGTGGAATCTACTTTTAAAAGATCAGCCCAAAAATGAAACCAGTTACTCACATATCCTTCACTATTTAATAATTCATCAATTAACAATGAGCGTTTATTATTTTTATTTGATGATAAGAATCTCATGGATTCCTTTACCGTGGGAATACGACCAATGATACCTAAATAAGCTCTTCGAAGAAAAATTTTATCATTAATAATTTTCGGATGAGAAATATTATTTTCATTTCTAAAATTGTAAACTAATTTGTCGATTTGTTCCGATTTAGATTTGGCGTAACTTTGCATTACGACCATCCTGTAATTAGGCATCGGACTTAAATCTAATGACGGATTATCAGGATTTTTCCCATATGCGAATGCTGATAATGCAGAATTATTTTTTTGATCTTTAACTTGATATTCAACTTTTGGTTTTTTGTATCCTAGCCAACCTTTAAATTGTGCGCCTTCATTAATCCAATCTTTAATTACTTGAATTTCTTGAGGAGAACATGGATCTCCTTTTCCTTTTGGAGGCATAATACCTCGTTTATTAGGATCCATTTCAATTCGTTCTACCAATATACTAGATTTTGCATCGGACTTAGAGATTACAGGCCCATATACAGTACCATTTAAAATATTTTGGGGAGTATCTAACAAAAGACCTGCATCCGGCTCTTTAATTCTTGAACTATGGCAACCCCAGCATTTTTCTTGCAGTATAGGCAAAACTTTTTTTTCAAAGTCAATGCNATTAGCAATTACTATCTGTTGCGTAATTCCGTAAAAAATTAAAGTTATTAAAAGATTAGTTTTAATTATNTTCATCCTAATGTATACCAGTTNTATCCTATTAAGGCANAAAATGACAAATTAGTGTAAAAAAAAATACAATTATTTTTGGAGATNAAAAAATGAAAATAATAACTCGATTTGCCCCAAGCCCTACTGGAAATGTTCATATTGGTAATATTAGAGTAGCTATTTATAACTGGTTATTTGCAAAGCATAATCATGGAAATTTTTTGCTTAGAATCGAAGATACTGATAAAGATAGAAGCACAGATGATGCAATTAATAATCTTTTCACTACACTTCAATGGTTAAATTTAAATTATGACGAAGAACCACTATATCAAAGCAAACAAGAAAGCAAACATGTAGAGGTTGCTGAATACTTATTGTCAAAAGGATGCGCATATAAAGAGAATAAAGACAATAAGGGAGAATGTATAATATTTAAAATGCCGAATGATGACATTTCATTTAATGATGGAATTAAGGGTAGATTAAAAAAACCAATAGGAGATATCGATGATTTTGTGTTAGTGCGCTCAAATGGAAAACCAGTTTTCCATTTAGCAAATGTTGTAGATGATATTGAACAAAAAATTACCCATATTATTCGTGGGGATGATCATATTGAAAATACTTATAAGCATATAGCATTATATCGAGCGTTAAATGCTGATATACCTTCATTTTCTCATTTACCCATGATTGTAAATAGTCAAGGTAAACCATTTTCGAAAAGGGATGGTGATGCATACGTAAGTGATTTTAAAAAGCGAGGATATCTACCACAAGCATTTGTTAATTATTTAGTTCTATTAGGTTGGTCGCCAGGTAATGACCAAGAAATTATGAGTATAGACGAAATGATTAACATGTTTACAATTGAAAGATGTCAATCTTCTCCTGCTCAATTTGATGAAAAGAAGATGAAATGGATGAACGGAGAATATTTGAGTAAAATTTCTAATGAATCTTTTAATAAAGAAGCTTTTAAAATTATTACCTCATTACACAGTTCAGCATCTGAAAATCTTGTAAAAAAAGTAATCGCTTTAATAAGAGATCGTGTAAAAGTTTTTGAAGATATTGAAAAGTTAGTCAATTATTTTTTTGTGGATAATATTGAATATGATGAAAAATTAATCGCAAAAAAAATTAAAAAAGAAGGTATTAAAGAGTTATTTAACTATTTTACATTAGAAATAAGTAAAATTGATTCAATCGATGAAGTTAGCTTAAAAAAAATTATCGATGATTATATTAAAGAAACAGGGAAAAGTTATGGAGAGGTTATGATTCCTCTTCGGATAGCTGTTTCGGGAGCTTCTGGAGGACCTGATTTGATTGGTGTTCTCTCTACACTTGGGAAACCCACAATTATTGAAAGAATTAATGATGTTAAACAAAAATATTTAGATTAGGGCATATTTTGAATACGATGAGCTGGTGTCTGAAATCTCATAAATAAGAATTCTTTAAAACTATTTTCCCAATCCTGTTTTTCCAATGCCTTTGCCATACAAAGCAACCAAGCATCTCTTTCTTTTGAACCAATTGGAATATGCGCATGGGCAGCACCTAATTGAATATTTCCATATTTTTCTTGGTATAGATGAGGTCCGTTCATGTAAAAGCATAGAAATCTTGCAAGCTTGTCCCTAGATTCTTCCAAATCATTTGGATGAAGGGATAAAATATGTTTTGTTTCATTAAGTTCTTCCATTAAATCATAAAAATCATTTGCAAGCTTGAAGCATCCCTCTTGACCTCCTGCTAATTGGTATTGTTTATCTCCTTCTCGATAAGAAGCAAACAGCAATTTTTGTTCATCAGACAAATCCATAGTTAAACTTTCTTATTCTTTATTAATAATTCTTTTATGATACTCTTAATTTATGCGTTGGACTATTTTTTTATGCTTTCAATTTTGTATGTTTGGATTTTCTGAACCTTTACTAACCTCATGGTTTATGGAAGGTTCATCAACTTATGCTGAATTGTTTGAATCTGCTGAAGATGAAGATAATCATAATGAAGTACATACATGGAGTCATGGTGCAGGTAATCAATCCTTACCAACATATTCTGGAGTTAACGAAGTATCTTATTCTGATAATTGGGTTTATATTAGAACAACAGGGTTAGGTCATCATATCATGGGTCCATGGTATAGAGATGAATTAGACACTCAATTATTTGGAAATTTTCCTGCAAATATCGCTGCAATTTATAGGTTTCCGCGTACTCCATCGGGAGCATCTTCAGATTATAATATTACTACTGGAGGAGCAATTGGTTATTTTATTGATGGGGTTGCTTTGTTTGATGCTAGAGATGCCTTTTCTTATATAAATAATTTAGGTATTGATGGAACGCCAAATGGAAATAATGGACGAGGGGATGGTATATGGAATAGAGATGCTTATGAAAACGAAAGTATTACATTTGACTCTGCTAATGCGCACCAAGCATCAGATACATATCATTATCATGCTAATCCTCCTGCGTTAAGATATTTGTTAGACGATCATGTTGACTATAATTCTATAAGTAACACATATTCAGAAAAAATTACTTCTCCANCTAATCATTCTCCTATAATTGGGTGGGTATCAGACGGCTATCCCATTTACGGTCCATATGGATATTCTGATCCAACCGATACAAATAGTGTAATAAGGCGAATGATATCTGGATACCAAAAAAGAGATATTACTAATCGAACATCATATCCCGCATGGGCTAGTCGTATGTATAGTAATTTCTCTTTAAGTTCAGATGAGTATGGTCCTGATGTTAGCACGCAATTTCCGATTGGTCATTATATTGAAGATTATGAATATTTAGGCGATATCGGTCTTACTCTTGGTAGTGATTTTGATTTAGATGAACATAATGGAAGATTTTGTATTACTCCTGAATTTCCTGATGGAACNTATGCTTATTTTACTACAATTGATCAAGACGGAATCCCAGTTTATCCATACAATGTTGGACGATCGTTTTATGGAACACCCAATGGAGGTTCTGTAAATAATATTAATGAAGCATATATTATTTTTGCAGAAGGAGGTGCAGAATCTTCTTTTTCCTGCAATTTAATTTCAGAGATGGATCACCATAAAATTCAATTTGATGGTGTTGAGGGTGGGAATTATAAAGTTGAGTTCACCACCAATTTATTAAACGGTTTTACAATTCTCGCAACTAATATTTCTTCANCATCACATCATTTTAATTTTACTGATTCAAATTCTTTGCACCAAATTGGTTTTTATCGTGTGATAATTGAATCTGTGGATGAGTATGATGATGAGGGGTATGATTCAAACATTGAAGTTCATTCTAATAGTAATTTTTCAAATCCATATGTCACACCCTCTGTATTAAATAAAGGAACAAATGTTACGCTCACAATTACTTTAAATAATGAAGATTTTGGTCGACCAATTCCTCCGCTTCAGAATAATCAAGGAATTTCAATTCCAATTGAAAGTATTCAAATCGGATCAATTAATAGTAATAATATTTCTAACATAAATCGAATAAGTAGATTTGTTACTACTTGTGATATTTTTATTCCAAACAATACAGAATTATCTATTTTTGATATAAGTATTACTTATATTGGACCGAGTGGTAATAGACCATCCATAACTATTGAAGATGCAATAACGATTCAATGAGATTATTCAAAATCAATTATTAATTTACTCAAAAAATGAGTTCAATTCCTGCTAAAACACCAATGCCAAGGTTCGTATATAATATTAAAATCATTATTTCTTGGATAACTCATATAAAAACCGTATTTATTTCCATTATTTTTTAACCACATGAAGGCTTCTGTATTTTCAAAATCTTCTTCAAGTAGGGCAGAACCGGGAGTGTGTAAGTCTAATGCTCTACCAGTATGATGTTCGCTATATCCTGGTCGAGCAAGAACACTAAATATCTCATTTTCAGATATATTTTTATTCCTTTTTTCATTAATTAACTCTTGCTGTCTTTTTATACTTCTAAAAGCTGATACAAGGACAAGTTCAATACCATCATTTAAGGCATTTTTCTTCATTTTTTTCCAAGCTTTGAACGTATCTTCTGTTGCTTGAAAAGACTCATCATTTTCAATAAAGGTCACTAAATTTTTAGCTTCTTTTTGTTTAGGTAGATTCATTCTTTTATAACCTGAAGAGCTAGATCAATAATTCCAAACGGTGCAGAAACTTGAAATCCTGCTACTCGATCTGAAATTTCATCACGTATTTCTCTAGCTATTTCAATACCCAATGCTCTTCCTTCTTCTTTTGTTTTAGCTTTGCTCATTCTTTTGAGAATTGAGTCAGGAACTTCTACGCCAGGCACTTCATTTTTTAGAAACTCAGCATTTCTCAAACTTACTAATGGCCAAATACCTGCTACTACAGGAATAGGATTAATATTTTTTTCGACATCATCTAAAAATTTTAAAAGTGCTTGAGCGTCAAAAATAGGCTGAGTTATTGAGTATTCTGCTCCAGCATTAATTTTATTTAAATAGTGATTTAGTTCACGTTTTGAATCAATTGCACATGGATTTGCGCCAACTCCAATTAGTATTCCTGTTGGAGGATTAATTATATTTCCCCCAATATCAACTCCATGATTAAGATTATTAACCATTTGAGTAAGTCCTACAGCATCAACATCAAATACCGCAGTTGAATCCGGATAATCACCTAGTTTTGGAGGATCTCCTGTAATAATCAAATAATTGCGAAGACCGCCAGCATAACCTCCTAATAAATCGGACTGCATNCCTATTAAATTTCTATCTCTACAGCAATAATGAAGAATAGTTTCAATACCAACTTCTTTTTCAATAGCTAAAGCAGCCACCATCGGTGAAATTCGAGCGCTTGCTCTCGGACCGTCTGGAATATTAATCGCATCAATATTTGCTTTTTTACATTCAGAACACTTNTCTAGCATNGGTGTTAANTCAATTGAACGTGGCGGAGTAATCTCAANNCTTGAAACTTTTTNGCCAGAGATTAATTTTTTAGCAAAGTTACATTTATCCTCTACCTTGGTTATTTCTGAGGTAAATTCATTTTTTTCGTGATAGGTTTTAACTTNGATGTGTGTTTTTACTCCCGATAAAGACTTAATTTGTTTTGACATAGTTTTTATATGCTCAGGCGTTGTTCCACAACATCCACCAACACCTTGAACACCAATTTCAATTAATTTTTTTGCATATTCAGTAAAATATTCAGGTGTTGTCATATAGATTAATCTTCCGTCTACCTCTTGTGGTAAGCCGGCATTAGCCATTACGGTAAATGGTTTTGAAGTTAAAGGGAGTGATCGTTCAGCGATACTCAATGCTGCCGCAGGACCAATACCACAATTTATACCTAAAGCATCAATAAATTCTGATTTATCAAGATCAGTAATGATATTTTCAATACGTTCTCCNCCTCTTGTTTCACCGTCTTTACCAACAGTAACAGATGCAAAAACAGAAACGTCATATTTCTTAGCAATTTCCGCTGCAATAATAATTTCTTTTGAATGAGTAAATGTTTCTAGAAAAAAAGCTTCAATTCCTTCATTTGCGATTACCTTCATTTGTTCATCAAATACTTCTCTGAGTTGTTGAGTATGCTTTTGATTAAACTGTTGATTTGATTTGAGACATGGACCAATAGAAGCAACAACTGATACATCCTTTTCTGCTACAGCCTCTTTTGCTAGCTGAACTGCCTTTTTATTGATTTTTTCAAGTTGATCATGAAGACCAAAAGCTTCCAGTTTAATTCGATTTGCACCAAATGTGTTTGCTTCTATTATATCTACTCCGGCATTAACATATTCTTTATGAATATTTAAAATTAACTCTGGATCTGTGATAGATAAGTGTTCATAACAACTATTTATAAATACTCCTCTTTCATAAATAACAGTTCCCATTGCGCCATCGATGATCATCGGTTTGATTTTAATTTTATCAATCAGTTTCATGATGGTTCATATCCTAAGTTAGGTGAGAGCCATTTCTCAACTTTTTTTTGTGACCATCCTTTACGTTTAGCGTAATCTGCCGATTGTTCCTTATCTATGCGCCCTAAAGGAAAATATCTTGATTCTGGATGAGAAAAATAAAGTCCAGAAACTGAGCTAGCTGGTGTCATTGCAAAGCTATCGGTTAATCTTATATTAGTATATTTTTTTGTTTCAAGTAATCTAAACAATGTTTGTTTTTCTGTATGGTCTGGACATGCTGGATATCCAGCTGCTGGTCGAATACCTTGGTAATTTTCTTTAATCATNTCNGCAATAGATAAGTTTTCGTTTTCAGCATAACCCCATTCTTTTCTTGTTACCTCATGAAGAAATTCAGCATATGCCTCAGCTAACCTATCGCCAATAGCTTGAATTAAGATACACGAGTAGTCATCATTATCATCTCTATACTTTTTTGCTAAAATTTCTACTTCTTTTCCGGACGTAACAGAAAAAGCCCCAATAAAATCTTTAATATCAGATGATTTTGGAGCAATAAAATCTGCCAAACTTCTGTTAGGAGTATCATCTTTCTTTTTCATTTGTTGTCTGAGAAAATAAAAGGTTTCTATATGGTTGTAATTTTCATCATAAACGTAGATATCATCACCAACATTATTAGCATGGAAAAATCCATAAACACCTTTTGGAGTTAATAAATTTTCATTCACAATTTGGTCAAGTAAATTTTTTGCGTCATTTAACACTTCTCTTGATTTTTCTCCAAGTTGGTTATCTTGCTTGAGCATATCTGGATATTTTCCATGAATATCCCATGTCCAGAAATATGGCATCCAATCAATNTAAGGAATTAATTTTTCAACTGTAACTTCAAATTTTCTAGTTCCGATAAAATTAGGAATAGGGGGAATATAGTCATTCCATTCTATTTGTGTTCTATTTTTTCTCGCATCCTTTAGCGGTAAAAATTCTCTTTTTTGTTCTGAATTCTTAAAATTCTCACGTATTAACTTATATTCATTTCGAANATCCTGAACATAGGAGATATTCTTACTAATTAGTGATTGCGCAACTGTAACAGCCCTAGATGCATCTGTTACATGAATACTTGGTCCGCTATACATNGGTTCAATTTTTACAGCGGTATGTTTTTTACTTGTTGTAGCNCCTCCAATTAGTAATGGAATTTTAAGATTTGCTGCCTCCATTTCTTTGGCAACTGTAACCATCTCATCTAATGATGGAGTTATTAAACCAGATAAACCAATAATATCAGCATTCCATTCCTGAGCTTGTTTAATAATATTCTCCCATGGAACCATAACACCAATATCTTTAATTTCAAAATTGTTACAAGCAAGAACAACACTAACAATATTTTTACCTATGTCATGAACATCACCCTTTACAGTAGCAAGTAAGATTTTTCCCGCATTAGATGAGGAGTTATCTTTTTCAGATTCCATGTAGGGCAACAAATATGCGACCGCTTTTTTCATTACTCGTGCACTTTTAACAACCTGAGGTAAAAACATTTTTCCTGCCCCAAATAGATCGCCGACAATACCCATTCCGTTCATCAAGGGTCCTTCAATAACCTCTAATGGTTTGGAGTATTTCAAACGAGCTTCTTCAACATCTTCCTCAACAAAATCAACAATCCCTTTAATTAAAGAATAGGATAATCTTTCCTCAACTGCTTCGTTCCTCCATTCTTTTACATTTTTATTATTTTCCTTAATTTTTTCATCTTTAATTTTTTCAGCAAATTCAATTAATTTTTCAGTAGCATCATTATTTTTATTAAGAACTACATCCTCAACTAACGTAAGTAAATCCTTAGGAATTTCATCATATACCTCAAGCATACCGGGATTAACAATACCCATATTTAATCCAGCTTTTTTTGCATGAAATAAAAATACTGCATGAATAGCTTCTCTAACTTTGTTATTTCCTCTAAATGAAAATGACACATTGCTGACACCACCACTTACGGATATTCCTGGTAGAGTTTTACGCAAAATTTTTGTGGATTCAAAAAATGATGTTGCGTTAATTCTATGTTCTTCCATACCTGTAGCAATGGGAAAAATATTTGGATCAAAAATAATATCGTTTGGATTAAAGTTTAACTCATCAACCAATATTTTATATGCTCGGGTACATATTGAAACTCGTCGTTCAGTTGTNTCAGCCTGCCCTTTTTCATCAAAAGCCATTACAATACAAGCAGCTCCGTACTGCTTAATTTTACGTGCCTGAAATTTAAAAGTTTCTTCACCCTCTTTTAAGCTAATTGAATTAACGATACATTTACCCTGAACACATTTTAATCCAGCTTCAATGACTTCCCATTTTGATGAATCAATCATGATTGGAATTCTTGCTATATCAGGTTCTGACATAATTAAATTTAGAAACTTAATCATTATAGATTTGGAATCTATAAGACCTTCATCCATGTTAATATCTATAATGTTAGCACCGCTTTCAGCTTGTTGACGTGCTATTTTCAATGCTTCTTCTAATTTATTTTCTTTAATTAATTTTGCAAATTTTGGAGACCCTGTAATGTTTGTTCGTTCACCCACCATTACGAAATTATATGTATCATCAACTTTCAACGGTTCTAGCCCACTAAAGTTGGGATACTTATTAACNTCATTTGGAATACGAGGTTTAAAATTTCTAACAGAATCAGCTATAAACTCGATATGTTTAGGAGTTGTTCCGCAACAACCACCCCAGATGTTAGATAGTTTTTTTTCTGCAAATTCCCCATATATAGATGCCATTTTTTCTGGAGTATCATCATAACCACCAAACTCATTTGGAAGCCCTGCATTTGCATACATACTTAAATAGCATGAACAGCAATTGGAAAGTTCTTGCATGTAAGGACGCATATCTTCAGCGCCTAATGCACAATTTATTCCAACTGATATTGGATTAGCATGCTGGACGCTATACCAAAAAGCAGTAGCTGTCTGTCCAGATAATGTTCGTCCAGATTTGTCTGTAATTGTTACAGAAATCATTATTGGAAGTCTTTGTTTTAGCTCTTCAAAAACTTCTTCANTGGCGTANAATGCTGCTTTTGCATTGAGAGTATCGAATACTGTTTCGATAAGTAATATATCAACTCCACCTTTTATTAGTGCTCTAACTTGTTGCGAGTAGGCTTCAACAAGATCATCAAAAGTAATNGAACGAAAGCTNGGATCATTTACATCAGGGGAAATTGACGCCGTACGATTTGTTGGGCCAATTGCACCAGCCACAAAGAATACTTTGTCTCTTTGTTTTAGTGATACCTTTTTAATGGCTTTTTTTGCAATTTTAACGGCTTCAATATTCAGTTCTTCAACAATTGATTCTAATTCATAATCGGCTTGTGAAATAGNGGTGGAACTAAATGTATTAGTTTCAATAATATCTGAACCAGCTTCTAAAAAATCAATGTGTATCTGCTCAATGATTTCAGGTTTTGTTAAAACCAATAGATCATTATTTCCTTTTAAATCTGATGGATGGTCATTAAATCTTACTCCTCTAAAATCTTTTTCATCCAAATTATAATCTTGGATCATTGTTCCCATNGGNCCATCAAGAATAACATTTCTTTCTTTTAATATTTCAACAAGCCTGTTGCCATTTTCATTAGAAAATAATTTTTTTCCATTTATATTTTTTAATTTAGAACTCATTTTTAAAAATCTTACTATCTACTTTNTTAATAATAATATATTATTCTNTAGATATTTATTACAATAATTCGCAAATTATTAATNCTTAAAATTAAAATGATTACTCGCAATTTTTCTTAAAATTTTTAATTCTTATTTATATTATTAAATAAAACAACTAGATTACTAATCAATTAATTTACAATATTATATTAATATATACGTATATTTAGATGGATGTNTTAAGTTTTTTGGATAAAAATGAAAAAAATTATATTAATGATTTTTGTGTATGTAACCTCAACATTTGCAGACTTTGAGAAAGTTGGGAAATATCAAATAATTATCGATCGTCAACCTTTTGGAAAAGAATTAATTTCTCCTGAACCATCTGTTTCATCAATTAAAGACGAAGCAACAGCTTTAGCTGCAGCTAAAGCTGCAGAAAAAGAATTAAGGTTATGTTTTATTTTTGAAACAANTCAAGGGATGATTAGAGCTGGATTTCAAAATAAAATAGTAAAAAAAGGTGAGCCTAAAAGTATAATGTTAGGNGTGGGNGATAGTTTTAAAGGTATGAAATTAGTTNATGTAAATATNCAAGAATCTACTGCTACTCTCGATCGAAATGGAGTAATGATAATGTTTTCGCTAAATAAACCTGCANAAAATACTNTTGGAAATTTAAAAACATCTTCAACAAGAAAATTTAATAGTGGTTTTAGATCACCAAATACAAATGATAAAGAAATANAAAAANAAGTTATAGATATACCAAATGTTAAATTAACAGCTCAACAACAAGANCANAGAAAACAAGAAATACAAGAAAGTTTAAGGCAATATCAAATGGATGTGATAAGAGCAGGTCTGCCTCCATTGCCAGTTCCACTTACAAAACAAATGGATGATCAACTTGTATCNGAGGGAGTTTTGCCGCCTCAAAATTAATTAATCATCACTTTCAGCGTCTTCTGTGACTCTTAAAATTTCATCAANAGATGTAGTTCCATCTAAAACTTTATCCCATCCATCTTCTCTTAAAGTTTTCATTCCATGCNCAATAGCTGTATTTTTTATTAAACTAGATGAAGCATTAGAAACAATGAGTGGTCGAATTTCTTCAGTAATTGGAAGAATCTCGAAAATTCCACTTCTTCCTCGATAACCAGTTCCACGACATTCATCACATCCAACGGCTTCATAAAGAATATGATCTTCNTTNAATTTTTCAGCAGGGAAACTATGTTGTTTTAAAAATTCGTGCTGATAACTTTTTGCTTTTCTGCAGTGTGTGCATAATTTTCTAATTAATCTTTGTGCAACAATTCCTTCTACTGAAGATGATACAAGAAATGGTTCAATATCCATATCTAACAACCTAGTTATTGTACTTGCTGAGTCATTTGTATGGATNGTACTAAAAACTAAATGACCGGTTAATGCTGCCCGAATAGCAATTTCAGCAGTCTCTTTGTCTCTAATTTCTCCAACCATGATAACATCAGGATCTTGTCTTAAAAATGTTCGAAGTGTACTTGAAAAGTTAAGTCCAATTTCCGGTTTCATTTGAACTTGATTTACTCCTTTCATTTCATATTCAATAGGATCCTCNGCTGACATAATTCTTTTATCTGTAGAGTTAATAGAGTGAAGCCAGGCATATAACGAAGTTGATTTACCTGAGCCTGTAGGTCCAGTAACTAANAAAATTCCATGTGGCCGATTTATCATTTTTGTTAATTGGATATTGTCATTATTATTCAATCCAAGTGAACTCATTGAAATTAAACCTTCTCCTTTTAAAAGAAGACGGAGACTTACGCTTTCTCCATAAACGGTTGGCATTGTTGACACACGAACATCAATTTCTTCCCCTTTAATTCGTAGACTAATTCTTCCATCTTGTGGCAATCTTTTTTCGGCAATATCCATATTCGCCATCACTTTAATACGAGAGATGATAGAGGACTGAAATCNTTTTAANTGTGGNGGCATAGGAGTCTCTCTTAAAACACCATCAACTCGGTAACGAATTCGTAAATCATTTTCCATAGGTTCAATATGAATATCTGTTGAGCGATCCTTGTAGGCTTCCCAAATTATTTGATTTACAAATTTTACAACTGAAGCTTCTTGATCAAGCTCACTGAGATCTTGTTTCATTAGTTCATCATTTTCATCAAGATCAATACTATTTGAATCGATCATCTCATCAAGCGTTTCTGCACCGACTCCATAAAACTTTTTTGCAGATTCGGATATATCTTCAAGTGTACTTAATTTAAATCTTACTCTTCCATTATATGCCAATTGTAAGGAATCAAGAAGACCGTGTGTAAATGGATCAGCACAAGCAACAAAAAGAACTTGATTATGAATTTCTAATGGAATTATGTTATATTGAAAGATCGCTTTTGTAGGAATGCAATCTAATACNTCTTTATCAATAGTAATNCCATTTAATCTTTGAAAAGGTAAATTCATTATTACAGAAATATTGTTAAGCAAATCCTCTTCATTAAGATTATTTTTTTCAGCAATAAAATTTGGAATNGGTCTGTTTTCATGGAATGCTTCATTTATATGTTCATNCATATCGTCTTNATATAAATCGCATTGGGANAGTGTTTGCTCNATTGTTTTAATATTATTCATTATGTTATAANNACGTCTAAATTCTAAAATTATTGCTTTCTAATTTGTTTAAAAATACACATATGATCTTCATTTAATGTTACCGCGAGAATTTCTTTGAATTCTGGATCATTAATATTAATTCCTTTTTTTTCACAAAACTTTGCTAATTCATTTTTTAGTTGATCAAAACCTTTTTTCAGACTTTCAACATTTGGTTTCCCTCTACCTTGATAGAGAAGAATTTCGTCAAGTTTTTCCTCCAAGAGCTCCTCCATAGCTCTCATTTTTTCACCGTATCTATTAACTCCTTTTCCAAGTAGAGCAACTACTTCTTGGATAAATAAATATCGATCTTCAGATTCTAAATCACGAAATAATTTAACCAGTTGTTGAAATTTATCCGTACAAAATAACTTATTTTCGTTATCTAAATTAGCCCATGTTTTCCAAGAATTTGATAAGATTAGGGATATTTCCGATATATCCTCTTTTTGTATTTCAAAATTTTTTTCCATTGTTTTAAGCATATCAATAGAGAAAAACTCGCATTCAATTTCATCATGAGCTTCATAAACTAATATGTTTTTATTATTATATATTTCTTTTATTGGATATCCATATCGACCAATTGTGTTACTTGTAATTATTTTCATGCAAATTATTGTTCCTTAAATATTTTTTGTTAAGCTAACATATTATTTTATTACATCTAATAATATAATATACGAGGGATTTAGCTATGAAATTTAAAAATATTATCATCATTTTTTTTCTTATCGCGATATTTCAACCCTTTTTAAGTTTAGCTAACGAATTCTATGTATCTACTAAAGGAAATGATGAAAACGATGGAACAAAAAATAACCCATTTCGGACAATTCAAGCCGCTGCTAATGTGGCTTATCCTGGGGATATAATCACTGTTTTTGGTGGAATTTACAGAGAAAGAATTGATCCTCCACGAGGTGGAGAGGAAAATAATCCAATAGTTTATCAGGCCGCTTCAGGACAACAAGTTACAATTACTGGTGCTGAAGAATTAAAAGGCTGGAAACATCAAATTGGGGATGTATGGATGCGTCATCTACCAAACAATTACTTTGGTTCGTTTAATCCTTTTGCAAATGTGATTCGTTCAGATTGGTTTTTTCCATTGGAAAGCCAGCAGGGAGTAGATAGAAAGCATTTAACAGGAATGGTCTACATCAATAATCAAGTAATTGAGCAAGCAGAAACCTTAGAAGAATTATATGGAAAATGCTGGGGAATGAGATGGTTTGCAAAATCTGATAACTCAGGAACCTACATATGGGTAAATTTCAAAGAAAGTAATCCGAACAAAGAATTTGTTGAAATAAATAAAAGGCGTACTGTTTTTTATCCCTCAAAAACAGGAATTAACTACATTACAGTCAATGGTTTCCATTTAACTCAAGCGGCTAATCCTTGGTCTCCACCCACAAGAGAGCAA
>PASA01000022.1 GCA_002712105.1 Kiritimatiellaceae bacterium | reverse complement strand
CCAATATTATATCCGATATTAAATCCAGAGGGCGAAAACGCTTCTTTTAGGGCTCGAATACATTTATTAGTTAAAAGATTTATCTCATTTAACTCGTTCGCATCTAAAGAAAGCATGTCATCGGTATGGCGATTTGGGATAACCATCAAATGGCCGCAACTGTAGGGGTATTTGTTCATGATAATAGCAGAAAATTCTCCGCGAAATAGAATAAGTGCCTTCTTATCGTCATTGCTTGCTAATGCTTCGCAAAGAAAACATTCATCTTTTTTACTTCGAATATAATCCATTCTCCATGGCGCCCATAAATTTTTATTCATTTATAACTCTCAGTTATTTATTTGTATATTATAATAGAATAAGTAAATAGATTACAAAAAATTGGATAAAAATTTGTAAAGACCGTTTTTATTGCTTCATTTATCCTCATTTTCTTTATATATTATTTTGTACGCTAAAGTATTGGCAAAAAAAGGAAAATACCCGTGGGAAATCAAGTATCGCTATTTTATGGAAATGACGAATTTTTAGTATCGTCATATGCGAAGAAGGCAGTGGAGACGGTTTGTCCAATTGAACAGCATACCTCAAGTCTTGAAATCGTTAATGGCAATGTCGCAAAAACTGATGAAGCATCAGAAGCACTAACGCAAGTTATTGCTGGATATAAAACCATTGGACTATTCTCGCAGGCCAAAACCATCTGGTTGCAGGACGCCTCGTTTTTTTCAAATAGCGTTATCATGAAAAATGATAGTATTAAAACTCAACTAGCTAGCATTATTGAAGACATTATGAACGGAACGATGGGAGACAGTTATTTGTTTATTTCGTGCGGCAGTATGGACCGTAGGTCAGCGTTTTATAAAGGGCTTAAAAAATTAGGGGAAGTGCATGAATATAACTTGCCTGAAAAAGATTATGAGCTGCGCCCCGAAATGGTAAAGCGAACTCTTAAATATATGATAAAAAATGGGTATTCATTTGAAGCTGGCGCAGTGGATGTTTTTGTGGAAAAAGTAGGGTTTGAAACACGACAGATTTATAATGAAGCAGATAAGCTCATGCTTTTTATGAACAATGAAAAAATGATCACAAAAGATGCAATTGATATGATCGTATCACCTTCATTTGAAGCAATCATTTGGGACTTTACTGACGCCGTAGCGGAGAGAAAATTAACTCAGGCTGTTGCTAATTGTAGACAACTTATTTTCCAAAAAGAAAATCCAATTAGGCTTGTGATTGCGCTTGAAGCCCTATTTCATGATTTGCTTAGATTTCGTGAATATGCAGACCATGGATGGGTTAGAATTAATAGAAACAGAGCCGAATGGTCATCAGCTGCTGAAGCAGACAAGTATTTTAGTCAGTTAGAAGATGACCCCCGTAAAATNCATTGGTTTAGATCNACTAAAATTCTTCGACAGGCNTCTATGCAGTCAGCCAAACGCTTGGATGCATGNAGAAGNCTTATACTTGATGTACATGAAAAAATGATNACCACGGTAAANATTCCNGGAGAATTNATGGTAGAGATTCTTTTGGCAAAATTGTGTGGGGTNAAGAATAAGGCTTAAGATAAATGAATGACTTATCNGATAGATATAAAAAAATAAACGATAGNATTTTAACTGCNTGCGAGNTCGCTCAGCGAGATNCCAAAAGTGTGAAGTTGTTAGCTGTATCTAAAACGAAGCCTCCAGAGATGGTTGATGAGTTTGCNTCTTTAGGACAAAAGTTTTTTGGAGAGAATAAAATTCAAGAAGCGCAGGGGAAAATACCNTTATGTATTTCNGGGCTTCAATGGCATTTAATCGGGCATCTTCAAAGCAATAAAGCAAAAATTGCAGCNACTCTTTTTGATATGGTGCATAGNGTTGATTCTNNAAAGATAATGAATGCACTAGACAGGAANGCAGAAACNACNCTNCCTNTTTTATTNCAAGTTAATGTGGCAGGGGACTCTGCTAAATTTGGATTTAANCCTGAAGAAGTTGAGNAGATAATTAATTTATCATGNGANCTNAATAACTGTGAAGTGCATGGACTAATGACTATTCCTCCGTTCTCAGAAGATTTAGANAAAACAANAGAACACTTTNGTCATCTGAGNGAGCTTCGTGATACATTAGAAGCAAAAACNGGNGTTCCTCTTCCNGAGCTCTCTATGGGAATGTCTTATGATNTAGAAGCGGCTATTGANGCAGGAAGNACCTGGATTAGAGTCGGAAGTGATTTATTTGGAGAAAGAAAATGAGTTATAATTTTTCAGCATGTAANTTTCTCTTTATTGGCGCCGGAAATATGACCGAAGCNATTGTTAAAGGATACATAAAGGAGCAAGAAAGCNCNAACATAACCGTTGCTGATATTTCGCAAGAACGACTAGATTTTATGAAGNCGCAGTATCANGTTAATNTTTGTAACGATAATGAGAAAGGNGTTCAAANTGCTANCTTTATCGTGCTTGCAGTAAAGCCCCANGTTTTCAGAGAAATATGGAAAGAGTTAAGCGAAGNTATTCCGNTNNATGCAACCATCATAAGTATTATGGCGGGAGTATCTGCCTCGGAAATTGAAGGCGGAGAGAAAAGAAAGGTCGTGAGGGTGATGCCTAACACCCCTTCTCTAATATCCAAAGGAATGGCAGGCGCGGCATCGAATAGGNATGTAGATAAAGATGGGATAAATGCGGCATTAGATTTGATGCGTTGTTGCGGAAGTGTGATTGAAGTAAATGAAGAAGATCTTCATGCGGTTACGGCCATAAGCGGNAGTGGCCCTGCCTATTATTTTTATTTTTTAGAGGCCATGATTGAGACGGGTATGAAATTGGGATTATCAGAAAGAAATGCTGAGCTGCTAGCAAAAGAAACAGCAATAGGAGCTTGTCAAATGGCCTTAGAAANAAGTGATACGCCAAGTATTTTAAGNGAGAAGGTNACTTCTANGGGAGGAACTACNGAACAAGCTATAAATTCTTTTAGCGATAACAAATTTAANAAAATAATTAACGAAGCGGTTACAAAAGCTTATGAAAAGTCAAAACAGTTATCTCAGGGTTAATTAAAAAAAACGATTGATTTTTGAATTTCTCAATATATGGTTTCTTGCTTCATTGTGGTGATTGTAGCTCAGTTGGTTAGAGCGCCTGGTTGTGGCCCAGGAGGCCGCGGGTTCAAATCCCGTCTTTCACCCCACCATTTTTTCTCATTTTTGCGATAAACATACCGTCATGATCTTTTGGATAAATTTGAAGCATGCCNTTACAGCTNGATCCGTCAATAGGGTTAATAAATTCTTCTAAGCGAAAAGTAGAATTATTTGATAAAAATGATTCAATAACTCCGNNTGTNTCTTCTTTAGAAATGGTGCATACAGCATATATTAACAANCCTCCATCTTTNACTCCAATAGAAGCATTAGATAATATTTTTAATTGTTTTGCTGCAAATCGNATTACATCCTCNGATGAGCTTCTCCATCTAGCATCAGGATTTCTTCCCCAGACNCCCCAGCCGGNACATGGGGCATCAACAAGTACNCCATCAAACCGGTGCTTCATTTGGGAACTATTTAATAGATTAAAACATTGAGTCTTTATCGTTTTGATGCCNTGTATTCTGGCTCTTTTTTTTAATTCTTGTAGCGCGCTTTCTCTTATGTCAGTTGCTAATATTCTGCCTTGCTGTTGCATGATGTCTGCTAAATGCAAAGATTTCCCGCCTGATCCAGCACAACAGTCCCACCAAACCTGACCAGCTAATGGCATACTAATTAGNCTAACACATTGNGATGAAATATCCTGTATGACAAATTTTCCACGGTGTTCTGGAACTCGTTGATCAAAATTTACTCCTCCCGAAGTATTAATAGCTGCAATAATACCTGCATGAGCTGTTGAATCGATTTCAGACGTTTTAAATATATCGACCAGTAATTTTTGGTCTATTCTTGACCGGATCCAGGTAGGCGGCCTTTTTTGAAAAGCAAAAATATTTTCCTCATGTTCGNATACAGTATGTTTAAAAAAATAGGNGGGCATTAGCTCTTGATAAGCAAGATCAACATTAAATGCTTTTGAAATGACTGAAGATTTTTGCGTTAAAGAAAGGNCTTCTGNNNAAGGNTTAATTTGAATTGNTATTTTATTTTCTAAAAANTCNAACCATTGTTTATGATGTTCGCTTTCAAGGATCTCCGATACATACAAAGCTTCAGTTAAAGACAGTTTTAATTTATNTTTTGTCCATCCGAGCCATCTAAANTAGCTAAAAATTACCCTTGATAAAAANCTTCTATCNCTAGAGCCAAGCTCTTTTCTTTTTCTAAATAAAATCGATAGCTCGACATCNGCAGGGCGTTTATTAAATTTTACCATTTGTTCCATTAGNGGAATAAATTCATGCACCAGCTCACTAAGCTTATGGATGACTTTATCAGGAAAAATGATTTTTAAACNTTTAGTGNTCATAAAATTTGAATTCAATATTGTACANTTTAAATAATAAGAGTATCTCTTTTCTTTGTGTTTAATAAGCTTGAATTAAAAAAAAATACAANCGTTAAAATGAATGAGGAATATTATTATGTGGAAGAATATTGAAGCNGCCCCAGCAGATGCAATTTTAGGTTTAACAGAAGCATTTAAAAATGATGATAATACGCAAAAAGTAAANCTTGGNGTTGGCGTATATAAAGATGAGCAAGGAAATACCCCTATTTTATCATGTATTAAAACTGCAGAAAACATGCTTTTAGAAGANCAGATTACAAAAGGATATCTTCCAATTCCAGGAACAGCTGAATACGGACTCAATGTTCAAGGCTTATTGTTTGGCNCTGATAGCGATGTTATATCTTCAAAGAGAGCTTCAACAATTCAGTCTCCAGGAGGAACGGGTGGATTACGTGTCGGAGCAGATTTAATTAAAAAGTTTAAACCAAATTCAAAAATATGGATGAGCTCGCCTACATGGGCAAATCATAAGGGAATATTTACCGCTTCCGGTTTTGAAATAAATGATTANCCATATTATGACGCCGAGACTAAATCAGTTAATTTTGATGAAATGATGACAACATTGAATAGNATTCCTGCAGGAGATGTTGTTTTGTTNCATGTNTGTTGTCACAATCCTACTGGAGTGGATCTAAATNCTGAGCAATGGGAAGCAGTCATTGANTCTTCAGTCGCAAATGGGTGGCTGCCTTTTCTTGATTTTGCATACCAAGGATTCGGCGATAGCGTGGAGAAAGACAGAGCTTGTNTAGAAATGTTTGCAAAAGCTGAAATTGACTTTGTAGTTGCTAGTTCATTTTCTAAAAATCTTGCCTTATACAATGAACGAGTTGGCGCTTTAACAGTAGTCAGCCCAACCTCAAAAGACGCGTCAGTTGCTATGAGCCACATTAAAAAAATTGTAAGAGTAAATTATTCAAATCCTCCTGCTCACGGAGGACTTGTAGCTAAAATTGTATTAGCTGATGAGTCTTTAAGAAGCTTATGGATTGCTGAATTGGCATTAATGAGAGATCGAATAAAAGAAATGAGGAAAGCATTTGTTAGTGGGCTAGAAGATAGGGGCGTTGACCAAGATTTTTCCTATATCGTAAAGCAAAGAGGAATGTTTTCTTTTAGCGGACTATCAAATGAAAATGTTGAAAATTTAAAAAAAGATAAAAGCATTTATATAGTTAAAGGGGGAAGAATTAATGTAGCTGGGCTAACTTCTTCAAATATAGATTATGTATGTGATTCCATTGCCGCTGTATTAAATGCTTAAGGAAGAAAATGTCAGAAAAGAAAATAAGATGGATTTGTGATGTTTGCGGNTGGGTTTATGATCCTGCAGTTGGTGACCCTCATAGTGGCATCGAGCCTGGTACTGAATTTGAAGATATTCCCGACGATTGGGAGTGTCCGGAGTGTGGAGTCGGAAAAGATGATTTTTCACCACTGGATGATTAAGGTTTTGGTTTATTAGATGGGACTACCTTAATTTTCTTTGAATTTTTTACAATGACGCTTCCTGCAGGACTGCTTTTTATTTTTTTTACGTATTTAACTAAAGTGTGTGTTACAAAAACACTTTTCGAATTTCTAGACTTTGAGTGCCATGCGGCAACGGATGCCGCTTCCTTCAAATGGATTTTTTCAGGCTTATTATTATCGGGGTGATGTAATACAACATGGCTTCCTGAATCGCCAGATACATGAAACCAATTGTCGTTGGGTAAAGCAATTTTTAAAGAAAGAAGATCGTTATCTTTAGCAGTCTTTCCTGCTATTATNATAAANCCATCNGAGCAGTCATACTTCCAATAATTGATTTTTTTTAATTTGTTTTGCATAAAAATTGCTTCATTAATTCTTAACTTTAATATATTTTTTAAATTATGTCTTCGATAAATCATTTTATTCAAAATCGACCTGTGCATTTAGCNCGAAGAGATGTGTATTACGAGAAAGCAGTNAAAGAATTGGACTCCTTAAGTAAAAGCAAAAAAGGATTATTGGATTCAAAAATTTATGACGAAATAGTTTTTTTATTTAAAGTTGCAAG
This sequence comes from Kiritimatiellaceae bacterium, assembly GCA_002712105.1. Taxonomy (GTDB): domain Bacteria; phylum Verrucomicrobiota; class Kiritimatiellia; order Kiritimatiellales; family Pontiellaceae; genus Pontiella. The sequence continues at coordinate 40,445 of PASA01000022.1, read as the reverse complement.
ATTGCACTCAGGATTTAGCGTTAGAACCCCTGGTGAGAACGAATATGACGAACAGTTTCAAAGATATATTGACCTAATGACAGGAAACCTAAAGGCAGTNCTTTCGACTCTTGAGTTAAGAGATTTAGTTGTGAAAAATAGTTCATTTGAATTTTTAGGNAAAAATTATGCNGCGGCTGAGCTTTATGCAAATGAGTATCAACGAAGAGCAAAAGATATTCTTAATTCAGTTATGGCCACCTTAAATTTAGCTGATGAAACTTTTGGGCATTTAAAAAATTTAAATAATCAATCTTTAGATGATGAAGAAAAGGNTCGTTATAAAAAAACATATAAACATGTGGANCGCCTNATGAAGAATAAAAAGCATCGGTATGCATTAGCTCCTAGTCTAGGACGACTCGGAGAAAANAATTAATTTGTTTTACGACTTTAAATCATAAATTACGGTATTATTATACAAGTGGTTAGGAGAATTAAGGATGCTTGATATTCGTTACGTTCAAGAAAATAAGAAAGACGTTATTGAAGCTTTAAATAATAGAAATACTGAGGCTGATATNGANGCNNTATTAAATGCTCATGAAGAACGCAAAGCAATCATTCTTGAGGCTGATAGGCTTAAGGCCAATAGAAATAATTTTTCTAAAGAAATCGGCTCCATAATAAAGTCGGGAGGATCGGCTGACGAAATTAAGGAGCANGTAAGAAAGATAGGAGAGGAAATATCNTCGCTTGANGAGAGAATTAGAGATTTAGATATAAAAATCGAACATTTTCTTTTACATATTCCAAATATTCCATCTAAAGATGTCCCAGTTGGTAATAGCGAAAGCGACAACCCNATTGTTAGAAGCTGGGGAGAAATTAAATCTTTTGATTTTGATCCTCTTCCTCATTGGGATTTAGGGAGCTCGCTTGGNCTTTTCGATTTAGAACGTGGTGCCAAAATAGCCGGNTCAGGNTTTCCNTTATATACAGGAGATGGAGCAAGGCTTCAAAGAGCATTAATACAGTTTATGCTTGATGTTCATACAGAGGAGCATGGATATANGGAGGTTTCNCCGCCATTTTTTTGTAACGAATTTGCAATGACAGGAACNGGACAGCTNCCAAAATTTGCAGAAGACATGTATACAATGCCCGAAGATGGATTATATGCTATTCCGACTGCNGAAGTGCCAGTAACAAATTTATATGCCAANGAAATTATAAATAATAATCTCCCGATATANCATGTTGCATATACTCCTTGTTTTAGACGAGAAGCCGGAGCTGCCGGAAAGGATACAAGAGGACTTCAGCGACTTCATCAATTTGATAAAGTTGAATTAGTAAAATTCACAACTCCTGAAAATTCAGATGANGAACATCAAAAGTTGACNAAAGATGCTGAAGAAATATTAAAAAAACTAAATCTTACTTATCGNGTTATTGAGTTATGTACAGGAGATTTAGGATTTAGTGCTGCNAAGTGTTATGATATCGAGCTTTGGTCTCCCTCTCAAAATAAATGGATTGAAGTATCTTCATGTTCCAATTTCAAAGCTTATCAAGCTAGAAGAGCAAATATAAGATATCGAGATNGTGAAAAAAAAGTTAATTTTGTGCATACAATAAATGGATCAGGAGTTGCCCTGCCAAGGTTGGTAATTGCCTTGTTAGAAAATAATCAAACAATAAATGGCGATGTCATTTTACCAGAGGCATTACATCCGTACATGAAAGATAAAAAAAAATTAACTAAGGGATAGATCTTAAATTATTTTTTAGTTTATTGTTCNAGAACCCAACGTTTATTATACCAGAAATATTGTTCNGGTGACTTGTCTATTTCTTTAGTNAATATGNGCATAAGATCGTTCATCATTCGAATATTATCNGATTGTTTATCTACATTTGGAGATGGAATAACAGAATCTAAGACAGTTATTTTGTGATTAAAAAACCCATATCTTCTTATTACAAATGGAATAATCTCGACATCACATTTTTTTGCAAAAGCAGCNGTTCCAAGNCCAAGCTTTGCTCTTTTATTCAAAAAAGAAATATTTGGTTCAGATTTTATATTTCTGACATCTGGTAAAATTAAAAAGCATTCATTTTTTTTTATCCGCTTGATTATTTTTTGGAGNGCGCCANCCTCATTGGAAAGCACTTCAAGNCCAAACTTACCNCTNTTATAATTTAGATATTTGTCTATAAGAGTATTTTTTTGAGGTCNAGCAATTGAAAAAACTGGCGATCCAATTAAATTAAGAGAAATCCCAGCAAGNTCCCAATTGCCCATATGGATTGTTGCAAAAATTACGCCTTTNCCATTATANTTNTTTTTGAGCGNATCAAGNGNAGNTAATAAATTTATTTTTTTAATATATTTTTCTGATAATCTGTCAATTNGCAGTAANTCTAGAATNTTAAAGCACAAGTTTCTCCATGATTTCCATGCAATCATCTTAATCTCGTTATTTGAAAATTGATTTCCATACAAAGATTCAATTCGATCTAAGGCTTCTTTTCTTCTAAATCTTAAAATGTAGTGAAAAAAATAAGCAATGCCCCACATTAATAAAAAGCTAATTTTAAGAGGAAGGATCTTAAAAATAATACTAAGTAAAAAAATTAATAATAATTCAATGAAATGTTTAATTTTAGTACCCATAATTACTATTTTTTTTCCATTTTTTTCTTTTTATAGGGTTCTTTAAAGGCGATTCAGAAACATCAATTTGTATATGTTTTTTGCCAACAATCTTTTCTATTTCATTAATAAACTCAACTGATGGATCAGCGCAAATATTTTCTGTTTCAAGTAAAACTTTTTCTCCTGAATCACAAAGAACCTCAAAAAATACTGGAACCTTTCCCGAAAACATTTTGAGTATACTTTTAACATCATCAAGCATACTATTAGACACAATATTTTCATCTACAGATATAAATATTTTTTTTCCAAAAACCGATGGGGCTTTTTGAATAGGGCATAATTCAAGGACTTGAATTTTTTTTTCGCCTCCAGCTTCCTCTAGTATCTTCCCTCCAATCATAAGAATTTCCTCATCGTCAACTAATTTTCCATAATCTTCATAAGCATCAGGAAACATAACGGATTGTGAAATTCCATTTAATGTTTCAATTTTAAATTGTGCCATTGCTCTGTTATTTTTTGTATATAATTTTTTGACATCGGTAATAATTCCGCCTAAACGAATTAATTCATCTTTGTTTAAGTGATCTATATCACTATATTCATGAGTGCTAAATTTGTTTACAATCCAATTGAATAGTTTTAATGGATGGCCGGATACATAAAAGCCAAGAAGCTCTTTTTCATCATTTAGTTTTTTTATTTCATCCCATTTTTTAGTATCTGGCAGATCGAGATCTTCGTTTTGGCTATTATTTTCATGTATGCCTAAATCAAAAAATGTTTTTTGACCTGATGCTTTATCTTTTGCTTTTTCGGTGGCTCTACTTAATGCCATATCAATACCACAAAAAAGCCTTGATCGATTTATCCTAGTAAAATCAAATGCTCCAGAACGNACTAAGCTTTCAAGCATTTTTCTATTNGGTGATTTCATTCTGATGCAAAAGTCAATGAGCCCATTGAAAGGACCATTTGCATCTCTATCAAGAACAATTTCCTCTGCCAATCCTTCCCCAACGCCTTTGATCGCTGTCATTCCAAATCTTATAGCTCCATCNCCAACGGCGTTAAATCGACTGATTGATTCGTTAATGCAAGGGGGCAATACATCTAGATTCATTTCTTTTGTATCCGAAATAATATTTGATAATTTGTCTGTATTATTCATTTCCGATGAAAGAAGTGACGCCATGAATTCCCCTTTATAATGAGCTTTTAACCAAGCCGTTTGGTATGCAATCATTGCATATGCCGCTGAATGTGATTTATTAAAACCATATTGTGCAAATTCCTCAATATTATCAAAAATTTTCGCGGCTAACTTTTTTTGAATACCATTTGTTTCTTCNCAGCCGNGAATAAACGCTTCTCTTTGCGCCGCNAGCGCCGCTGCCTTTTTCTTACCAATTGCGCGTCGTAAAATATCACCTTGAGCGAGGGTAAAGCCCGCCAACATTTGCGCGGCTTGCATGATTTGTTCTTGGTAAACAATNATACCATAGGTTTCTTTAAGGATTGATTCTAAAATTAGGTGATCATATTTAACATCTTCATTTCCATGCTTTCTTTGTGCGAAAGTNGATATAAATTTCATTGGNCCAGGACGGTATAATGCNATGACNGCAATAACATCCTGGATACAATCAGGGGTAACTTGNCGTAAAGTTTCTCTCATNCCAGAAGATTCACATTGAAAAACTCCAATCGTATCNCCGTTAGCCATGAGATCAAAGACCTTCTTGTCATTCANGGGGAGCTTCTCTGGATCAATTGTAACTTTGTGATTTCTTTTGATAAGCGCACAAGCTTCGTATATGACGGTAAGGTTTTTTAACCCTAAAAAGTCCATTTTTAATAACCCAATGGCTTCACTCGCGTCTTTGTCAAATTGAACCACAGTTAAATCTTCCTTTTGTTCGCGCGTCAAAGGAATAATTTCAATTAATGGCCTTTCTCCTATTACAACCCCCGCGGCATGCATTCCTGTATGTCTTGGAAGGCCTTCAAGAAGCTTCGCATGTTNNAAAATTCTTTTTGCATTTGGATCCGTATCTGCCTCTTTTCTAAATTCAGGATTCTCTGCAAAAGCTTTTTCTATTGTTGTGCCCGGAGTCTCCGGAATCATCTTTGCTAATTTGTCGCAATAGGATAAGCTTATTTCTAATACTCTCCCTACGTCTCTTATTAAAGTTTTTGCNCCAAGAGTTCCAAAGGTAATAATTTGTGCAACACACTCTTCTCCATATTTTTGTCTTACATAACGAATAACCTCATTTCTNCTAGTTGGGCAAAAGTCTATATCAAAATCTGGCGGAGAAATTCTGTCAGGATTTAGAAATCTTTCAAAAATTAAGCTATATTCTAAAGGATCAATGGTAGTTATATATAAACTGTAAGCAAGTAATGATCCTGCTCCNGACCCTCGGCCNGGACCAACAGGTATTTTGTTCTTTCTTGAGAAATGAATGAAGTCAGCTACAACCAAAAAATAATTAATATAATTAGTCTCTTCTAAAACACTAATTTCATAATAAAAACGATTTTTGATTTCTNCTTCTTTATCATTNGTAGGATTATCTATATCTTCAATTCCATATAAATCCTTTATNCCTTTTTTTGCTAAANAAATNAGATAATCAGTATTNGATTTATAATTTACGGGAATAGGAAATGTAGGAAAATGCAGNTCCTCAGCTTTTTTTGGATTTTCAGCNGAACTTAAGGAAAANGNTACATTACATCTTTCTGCAATTTTAACTGTATTTTNAATTGCCTCCTTATAATCAGGAAATTGTTCTAACATTTCTTTTCCAGTTTTAAAATATAGCTGATTTCCTAAATATCTATATCTATTTGGATCAGCCACAAGCATTCCTCTTTGTAGACATGTTAAAATATCATGTGCTTCAGCATGTTCTTTTAGAATATAATGAACATCATTTGTTACCACNAGTTGCACCGACANTTTTTTAGATAAATTGCAAAGATGTTGATTTACTTTTTTTTGATCTTGTGAAATTTTTACCCATTTTTCATCAGTNGTATAGTCATCGTTATTTTTNNTTCCGTGGTCAGTTAGTTCTAGAAAAAAATTATCCTTTCCAAAAATGCTTATATATTCATCAATCAGCCTTTCCGCTTCCTCTAAATTGTCTTCTCTGCAAGCAGCATTTACTTCTCCGTGAAGATCTCCAGAAAGAGCGATTAATCCTTCTGAGTAAGATTTTAAAATNGATTTATCTATTCTTGGNTTATAATACATTCCNTCTAGATGAGCTTTTGATACTAATTTGACNAAATTTTCATAACCGATTTGATTTTCTGCCAATAAAACAAGGCTCATATTNTCTCTTTGAGTTTTTCGATGTTCAATACCATGTTTTGCAACATACACATCACAACCAATTATTGGCTTAATTCCCGATGAAANAGCTTCATTATAAAATTCAACNGCTCCGAAAAGAACCGCATGGTCCGTTAATGCCACATGCTCCATTTCCATTTTTTTTGCTGTTGAAATCAGCTCTTTAATTTTAATGGTACTGTCCAGAAGGCTATANCTTGAGTGAACATGAAGATGACAAAAAGGTATTTTTTTCATTTTANAAAATTTATATTTTCTAAAAAATTATCCAAATGATTTTAAACATTTATGATTATTATAGTTTCAATTTTCATGTATNATTTTGACTAAATTAAAACAAAAAAAACAACTTTATTCATCATTTTCCTTNTTTGTTAATTATTTTATTAAAATAAAAAAAGTAAATAATAAGCTTAACATATACAATATTTTGTGTACTACTTCTCTGAATATACAATATAACCTACTCTAGCGATTTTAGTTAAAATTTAAGGAGTAGAAAAAAAGGAGAGAAATTATGTCAGAATTCATTAGTAATGCAGCATCTGGNNTAGGTGGTATTCTAAAAGCATTNGGCGAAATATTGTTAGGTCTAATTGGNCTAGCTATTCTTGCTGAAGTTGCCTTTGGNGCCGGCGCAATACCTGGAATGAGTGTAGCTAGTAACTTGGTTGGATTATTAAATCAAGTAGCTGGAGGACAAGGCCTACTTGGGCTTGTTGCTCTATTAATTCTTCTTGGCATATTACGTAAATAAAAATTTACGTTGAGGAGTGAAGCCCGCCATTGGCGGGTTTTTTTATAGTATCTTAAGNTTAGGCATNTCTTGAATATCAACGCTACCTATNGCGANTCCNTNTTTATTAACNACAATTAAATCATCAATNTTGTTTTGTTCATATAATTTTAATACNTCAGCNGCCAACATGTCTGGATCGAGAGTTATTGGAGATTTTTGCATAATATCGTTAATTGATAATTCCATTAAATTTGGTGATTCCACAAGATGNCTNCGTAGATCGCCATCGGTTAATATTCCTTCAAGNATTCCCTCGCTATTTATTACGGCTACTGAGCCAGATTTTGCAGCAGTAATTGATAGNATGGCTTCTTTTACAGATTTACCACTTAAAATNGTAGCAAAGCGCTCATTTGTGCGCATTATGTCTTTGACCTTAAGTAACAATGCTCTTCCAATTGCTCCTCCTGGATGACGTTCNGCGTAGTCTTTTAATTTAAATCCTCTAGATTCTAAAACAACCATTGCTAAAGCATCCCCTAGCGCTAGTGTCGAAGTAGTACTTGTTGTTGGAGCCATGTTAAAAGGGCAGGCTTCTTCCGGAATAGCTGTATTCAAAATGAAGTCACTTGATTGTNCTAAAGGACTTTTTGGGTCTGCTGTAAGTGATATTATTTTNACCGAACATCTTTTAATAAGGGGGACTAAGTTCGTTATTTCTTCCGAGGCACCTGAATAACTTATCGCCAAAACAATATCATTTTTAGTCAGCATNCCAAAGTCCCCATGCATAGCTTCTATTGGATGCATTACGGCGGCTAGTGTACCTGTGCTATTAAAAGTTGACACAATTTTATTACTNATATGCCAATTTTTTCCAATTCCAATAACAACAACTTTTCCATTATTATTTTGAGAATCAATAATTTGTTTCACAGCTTCATTGAAATTNTCATCTAATTGACTNGAAATAGCNTCTAATCCTTTTTTTTCNATATCTAATACTTTTTTCGCGTTTGGAATATAATTCATTTTNACCTCCACGTAATATTTAATATATTNCATGTTTTTAAAAGAAATAGAATTTATTTATTCAATAATTTGTTATATCGTTATTTTGTATTTATTAATTAATTATTTGATAAGGGAAACATGATTAGATTTTTGTACCTATACTTGCTTTTATTTTTATTCTCTAATAGCTATGCGCACAACAGGGACCAAATGAAACAAATGGATGCAAAAAAAACTGTTGAATTGAAGTACAATCAAGAGCAGTTTAAAATATTTCAAAATAAAATAGATGAACTTTATGAGCAACAAGACCAATTGAGGGCCGATTTAGACAAAGCAAAAGCACAAATACAAAACAATAATTTACAAATATCACAAGCGGTAGAAAATTCTAATACATTAAACGATTCGATCGGTGAAGTTGAAAGACTTTTAAAGGAAAATGAAGCCCAATCAAGTTCATCTCCCGCAATAGGTCATGAACATATTGTCGAGTCTGGACACACATTGTCAGTAATCGCTCAGGCATATGGATCAACTGTTGAGGCTATTAAGAGGACAAATAATTTAAATAATGACGTTATTTATGTAGGTCAAAAATTATTTATTCCTGAATAGATAAAAAAATTATTAAAATAAATATTCAATTACTTCTTGAAAGCTTCCATAGAGTATCTATTATCTCGCGTTCAATTTTAAGAAGATATAAATCGTGTGATTAATTCTTAAAATGTTTAAATAAAAAATTAGGCGAGTGCCAAAAATTATGGAAACTTTAAATACAAACAACAACGAACCAGCTAACTCTGCTTTAGATGAATTATATAGCAGTACTCTTGAAAATTTTATCGAAGGAAGCATCATTAAAGGAACAATTATAAATATTGTTGATAATAATGTTGTCATAGATATTGGATATAAGTCTGAAGGCTTAATTCCATTAAATGAATTTAAAGACCTTGATGAAGATCCTAAGGGGTCCGAAGTTGAGGTTTATCTTGAATGTTTAGAAGATGAAGACGGCGCAATTATTATAAGTAAAAGAAGAGCCGAACAGCAACAAGCCTGGGATTATGTTGTGAATGAGTGCAAAGAAGGCAGTATTGTTGAAGGCGTAATTAGAAGCGCGGTAAAAGGAGGCTTCATTGTCGATGTTGGTGTTGAAGCTTTTCTCCCAGGTTCGCAGTTAGATGTTTTACCAGTTAGAAATCCTGAAGAGCATGTTGGAAAAACATATGAATTTAGAATTTTAAAAATTAATTTAGATCGCAAAAATATCGTTGTATCTAGGAGAGATTTAATTGAAGAATCTAGAAGAGAATCAAGACGTAAAGTTCTTTCTGAAATCCAAGTTGGGCAGCTTAGACCTGGGGTAGTAAAAAATATTACTGATTTCGGAGCGTTTGTTGATTTAGATGGAATTGATGGGCTACTTCATATTACCGATATGACATGGGGAAGAATAAATCATCCATCAGAGCAGCTTAAAATTGGTGACAAATTAAATGTTATGGTTTTAGAAATTGATCTTCAAAAAGAGAGAATAAGCTTAGGATTAAAGCAAACTATGGAAAATCCGTGGGAGGATATTGAGTCTCGTTATCCTACAGGAGCCAAAGTTCATGGAAAAGTTGTCAATCTTGCACCATACGGTGCATTTATTGAGCTCGAAGAAGGTGTTGAAGGTTTAGTACATGTTTCTGAAATTTCGTGGACTAAAAGAGTTCTAAGAGCTGCTGATGAATTAAGTTTAGGGCAAGAAGTTGACGCTGTAGTATTATCCGTTAGTACTGAAGATAAGAAAATATCTTTAGGCATTCGTCAAACAGAAGAAAATCCTTGGGAAATTGTCGCCGGTAAATATCCAATAGGCTCATTGATTACTGGTAAAGTAAGAAACTTCACTGCATATGGTGCATTTGTTGAAATCGAAGATGGTGTTGACGGAATGATTCATGTATCTGACATGTCTTGGACTAGAAAAATTAACCATCCATCTGAACTTTTGAAAAAAAATGATGAAATTACAGCCGCTGTCATGGAGATAGATTCAAGCAATCAAAGAATCTCTTTAGGACTAAAGCAAGCTCAAGAAGATCCATGGAAAGAAATTGTTTCAAGATACCCTGTGGGGATTAAGGTTTCAGGAAAAGTTACTAAAACATCTTCATTTGGTGCATTTGTTGAAATCGAAGATGGAATTGATGGCCTTGTTCATATTAGTCAAATATCAGATGATCATGTAGAAAAAGTTAAAGATGTTCTTTCTGTTGGAGATGAAATAGAAGCAAGAGTTGTAAAAGTTGATGCTTCTGAGCATAGAATTGGACTCAGCATAAAAGCCGCAAAAGTATCAGACGAAGAATTTAAGGTTGAAGAAGATATGCTTGAAGGGCTTCAGTCAAGTGAAGAACTTGGCGATCTTTCCGGTGCTTTTTCGGAGGCATTAAATGATGACGCAGAAGAGTGGCGTCCAGGGGATAATGAGTCTAAAAAAGATAATGATTAAAATGATTACCCGTTTTTAATAAAAAGCGGGTTTTTTTGTAGATTGTAATTAATTAAAATAATAAATTTATAAAAGCATTTAAAATCATGAATATTGATGAGCAAATAAATTTTTTAACAAGCAGGTGTGTTGATTTTATATCAACTGATGCGTTAAGAAAAAAATTAGATTATGCAAGCAAAAATAATAAGCCCTTGCGTATTAAATATGGAGCCGATCCATCTGCCCCTGATATCCATTTAGGACATGTTGTAGGACTAAATAAATTACGTGAATTCCAAGAACTTGGACATACAATTGTATTTATTATCGGTGATTTTACTGGAATGATTGGGGATCCTTCTGGCAGATCTCAAACTCGACAGCCTTTAACTCCCGAACAGGTAAAAACTAATGCCAATTCTTATAAAGAGCAAGTTTTTAAGATTTTAGATCCTAAAAAAACAGAAATACGTTTTAATTCTGAATGGTGTAGTAAGATGAAATTTGACGAAGTAATAAGGCTATCTTCAAATGTAACAGTTGCTCAATTGTTAGCAAGAGACGACTTTGCAAAAAGATATAATGATAATCAGCCAATTAGTATGGTTGAATTTCTTTACCCTTTGGTACAAGCGTACGATTCTGTTATGATTGAGGCTGATATTGAAATCGGAGGTACTGACCAGTTATTTAATCTTCTGCTAGGAAGAGAACTTCAAAAAATATTTGGACAAGATCAACAATGTATAATAACGCTTCCTTTAATAGAAGGGCTCGATGGAACAAAAAAAATGAGTAAAAGTTTAAATAATTATGTTGGTATAAATGAGTCGGCAAATGAGATGTTTGGAAAATTAATGAGCATCCCTGACAATCTAATGTGGAAATATTTTTCACATATTGCTCTTGTCCCTGATAGCGAAATAATTGAATTAAAAAAAGGGTTAAAAGACCAAAGTATTCATCCGCGTAATTTGAAAGAAAGNCTTGCAAAAATTATTGTTTCAAAGTTTGTTGGAGAGCCTGAAGCAGAAGCGGCTTCCGAAGAATTTAAAAGAATATTTACGCATAAGACATTACCATCAGATATCCCAATTATTTCAATATCCTCTGATAAAATTGGCCTACTAGATTTAATGTTTAATGCGGGTTTAGTAAAAACTAAAAGCGAAGCTAGACGTTTAATTAGACAGGGAGCAGTAAAATTAAACGATGAGAAGATTAGCGATGAAAAATTAATTTTAACGCCTAAGGAAGACATGGTTTTGCAGTCAGGTAAAAGAGGATTTGTAAAAATTAAAATTAATTGAGGTATGTTTATGGCTGGCCACAGCAAATGGGCAAATATAAAGCATAAAAAAGGAAGAGCAGACGCTGCAAGAGCTAAAGTTTTTAGCAAGATTTCAAAAGAAATCATGGTTGCGGCATCTGGCGGCGGCGGAAATCCAGATGATAATATTCAGTTGCGAGCATTAATACAAAAAGCCAAAAGCGTTTCCATGCCAAAGGATAATATTGAGAGAGCAATTAAAAAAGGAACAGGAGAGCTTGAGGGTGGACGTTTAGAAGAAGGCTCGTATGAGGGATATGCAGCCGGCGGAGTTGCAGTTATTGTAAAAGTTTTAACGGATAATAAAAACAGATCAGCCGCAGCTGTAAGGCATGCTTTTAGTAAAGCAGACGCAAATCTTGCAGAACAAGGGGCTGTAAGTAGAATGTTTAAAAGAAAAGGTCAAATTTTAATTAATAAAAATGAGATCGAAGAAGATAAATTAATGGAAATCATCATTGAGGCTGGAGCAGAAGATTTAAAAACTTATGAAGAACATTATGAAATTCTAACAAGTCCCACTGATTTCGAAATAGTTTCAGAAGAAATTTCCAAAGCTGGAATTAACCTTGATGATTCAGATATCACCTTTATTTCAGATACTATTAGTGAGATTAATGATAAAGATCAGGCAAAAAAAATAATGAACTTCATTGAATCTCTAGAAGAGCTAGATGATGTTCAAAATGTTTATTCAAATTTTGATATTTCGGAAGATATAGCCAAAGAAATAGAAGAAAATTAAATATGTCTAAAAAAAAGTATCGTATTTTAGGAATAGACACATCATTACGGTCTAGTGGCATTGGAATTATTGAAGTCAGTGGATCAAGTCTGTCATTAATTGTTTGTGGACGTATTTATAATCGTTCAACAGAACTGCATTCTACATGTTTGAAAAATATTTATAATGAAATTACTAATCATGTTAAAAAATATAGCCCAAATTTCGTTGCTNTCGAAGGAACTTTTTTTTCNAAAAATGCTAAAACNGCAATGATTCTTGGACAAGCAAGAGGGGCTGCGATNTCAGCTTGTGCTCAATTTAATCTTCCCATTGTTGAGCATTCACCNAGAACNATNAAGCAAGCGGTTACAGGTAATGGTTCAGCTCAAAAAGATCAAGTTGCAAAAATGATTATGCATTTGCTNGCGCTAGATACTCANCCTCAAGAAGATGCTGCTGACGCGTTAGCTATAGCAGTNTGTCATTACCATCAATTAAGTTTGCCTGAAGCGTTAAGGTCTCCAATAATTTAATANCTAATGGATAACTTCAATTTTTGATCCNTTATCTTGTCCGATTGATAAAAGAATTTCGNCAAACCAGTCTTCGTCAATATCAAATGGTTTTCCTCCTGCTATACGATCAAATTCTATTGCACGCAGNTGATCATTTCTATCTTCATCNTGACCTATAACNCCGCCNATTCCNCTCAANGCAGACTCAACAGCNTTATCTGCACATAATTTAATTAGATCTAAATCTTCTTTNTTTGAGGCAGCCGCTCTNGAATAGTATCCAGATTTTTGAATAAGACACTTTTCTGCTCCAATNANATCAGCAAATTGTTTTCCAAACCANGCNCCTGGATTTACAGTGTCTAANTTTATATGACCAAATGCATCACGCGGNACAGTCTCGCCTGCATTTTCCATTTCATTAACTATTGCTTCAACCCCNGCTCCTTCTGAAATAAATATGGTTACATTGTCAATATCGTCCATAATTCTTTTNAGTCTTTTTGCTTCATCTGCAATATTAATTTCCATTTCAGGAATAAATATTCCATGAACATCTTTTCTTTTTTTTGAAAGTCCCAAATCAGGAAGAAAACTCATTTGTGCAAGTTTTTCTCGATAGATTTTTGCTGTATATGCTGTTAGCCATCCACAATTTCTACCCATGACTTCATGAACAATTAGCATTCTTGGGTTGGCATTNTGCTCAGAAACAACATTATGAAAATAATTTGCTCCTTCTTCGGCTGCAGTCCATGCTCCTAAAGATTGTTTTATGGGAATAACATCATTATCAATTGTTTTTGGCAGTCCAACTACAATTAAGTTGTAGTTATTTTTTGATAGGTAATTTGCCAAGTCAGCTGCTGTTGTGTTTGTATCATCTCCTCCGATTGTATGAAGAACATCAATATTATCTTTAACAAGTTGATTTGCGGCAATTTCTAGTGGATTTTCTCCTTTTTTTATAAGACCTCTTTTTTCACAATCCGTAACATTTGTTAGCTTTACTCGACTATTGCCAATCGGACTGCCGCCATGATCATATAGCACACTAACATGGTCTCGTATTTTTTCATTAATATTTATTGATTCGCCAAGCAGAAGCCCTTTATACCCACTAGTATATGCAATTATTTCAATATCCTTTGATACTTCACTGTATTTTTCTATTAGACGGCCAACAGAACTAGATAGACAAGGAGCTAGTCCTCCAGCAGTTAAAAGAGCGACTTTTTTAACATTCATAATTTTCCCCATTTGAAATTCTTTTAACAAAAATTTATTGGTTACATAAACATCTGTACATCATGTTTAAGTAATATTAAAATAATAAAAGTAATTATATTGCTGTTCAAAAATCATAAAGGAAAAAATATGAATTTTAATGTTTCTGGAAAAAATACCCCTTTATTTAGGTGGCTTGTTGTTTGTATCGCATTACTTGTCCCCTTTTTGTTAATTTCTTGGAAATATATTCAAGGTGCACTAGGAGCTGACGAAAGCGGAATTACTTATATAATTTTTATAATTTTTTTGTATGGATTTATTTCATCCATATGGATCTCAATTTACATTGGTAAGGAATACCAAGAGCTAAAAAAAATAAGAGATTCTCGGAATATTAATAAAGAAAAAAAAGGAGTTCATAAACTCTTTGGCCAAGCTTGTAGCTCAATTGAAGAAGGCTCTCAAGTTGATTTCGAAACACTATTAACAGCTTACTCTGCAAAACGAGCAGGTAAAATAAGAAGCGTCGGGGCAACTGCTAGTATTTTGATTACTGTTGGACTGTTGGGTACAATTATCGGATTAATATTAACTATTGACGGAATTAGCTCAGTACTAGGAGCTGCCGGTGAAAATTATTCCGATATGGTTGAAGGCTTAAATAATACAGTGCAAGGAATGGGAACAGCATTCTATACAACACTATTTGGAGGTCTGTTAGGTGGTGTAATTCTAAAAGCTCTTTCTATTGAAAACGAAAAAGCAATAAATAATTTTACAGCTGATTGTTTGGAGCTAGGTGAGCTGTGGATAATGCCTATGAGTAGAGCACTAGCATCAAAAGCTGCCAGTAATTTACAAAATGAAGTTTTAGGATTAATGAATACGTTGAGAAATTTGTCGGATAATATTTCCAAAACATCTGAAACAATTGAGCAAAACAAAGTCATAATGGATAGGCAATTTGCAAATCTTGTAACAGAAGCAAAAGTAGAAATGAGCCAAAATCTCAAGGAGGGGTTAAATGAAATGACCCAAGGATTTGATGAAATAGTAAGAACTATTGAAGTGGGACATGATCCGATAAAACAAAAAATGTCGGAGTTGTCAGACGCAATTGGGAATGCGGCTAGCGCTACCACTGATGCTGTTGAGGAAACAAAAAATGTTCAAAACAAAATTTTAGACGGAAGAGCTTTAGAACTCGCAACTAAATTAAATGCTGCTGCTGGATTAATCGAAGATTTTATTCAACAAGAGAAAGATATCCCTAAGCCAGATTCAAATTTAAATGATTGATAAATTCATTCCATCAAGAGACGAGCAAGGAATTTTCGAAACATTTTCGGATTTGGCCTTATGTACGTTAGCTATAACATTGGTAATGTTATCATTATTAGCAACAAATATTGGGCAACGAATTAACATTCAAATTAGTGAAAATCAGTTTAATATGGATTCCGCTCCTTTGAGATCTTATTTTTGTATTTCTGAAACGTTGAGAGATAATTCGGCCTTGGTTCATTTTCTTGATGCCGATGTTGTAGATAAATTAACAGCCTATAGGGATACTTTAACACAATCAAGAATAGTAACATTGCCTGCTGGTAGAACTATGACGCTAGGAAATTTTTTATTACTTGCGCCTGCAATTGTGCCAGGAATTGATCAAAACGGTTTATCTACCTTAAGTCCATTGACAGATCTTTGGAAAGCAGATGTCATTTCNCCTCAAAATGAAAAATTTAAGATTAATCTAAGCGCAAGCCAATCGGCTATAAGAGATTTATTTCCAATTCGACATCTAGACGAATCGTTAAAAAGAAGCCGGATATACATTGAGAGTCTTGTTAAAGAGAATGGTGGAAAAGAAAAGTATTATGTTGTAATTGGTCATGCCGCTTACCCATTGCCAGAAGCAATTGAGGACGGATCTCTTGAATGGCTTAGATCATTTGAATCAGGAACTGCTGATATTTATTATCTTGGTGATCTAACTAACTATAAAAATGATTATGTAAATAAAAGACATCAGTTTTTTATTGAACAAGGATACATTGAATGCGCCATGAGTTACAAAGACTTCAAAGATCAAGAAAATTTAAAAAGTAAAATAGATAATATTAATAACATATTTATAAATGATAGTTTTTTTCCTTTAATCAAGCATTCTGATGCTTGGAATAGTTATATTAACGAGCAATTAATTGCAGATNCCGATCCTCCNGCTTGGTTCTATAAAGAATTTTTAGTTCCATTAGGCTTTGATAGGATGGTAATGGATATCCCAGAGGTTCAATAATATGAAAAAATTTTTAAAAATTATTAATTTTGCCAAACTCGGAGTTTTATTTTTACCATTAATATTTTCTGGTTGCGCTTCTTTTGAACTAGAAACATTTCCTGAAAAAGCCGAAATATATGAAGCAGAAGAAAAGATCGGCGAAACTCCCTATAGGTTTGAGCAATTTTCTGGAGAAAGGAAATTTACCTTAAAAAAATCAGGGTATGTTGAAAAAGAATTAACAATTTCCTCATTAGGAGAAAAAGACTCAAATATTAAATTAGAAAAAGTTAAGAAAACAACACTTAATACAGTCCCCACAGACGTAAGNGTTATNAGAACAAGAGATAGCGTTGAGCTAGGAAGAACTTCGTTAAGCTTACCTCTTTTTAAGCCTGAAGTAGTTGTTTTAGAAAAAGAGGGATATAAATCCTATCCCTTAACATTAGAGCCCAATCAAACATATCGTATTGATATGGAACCGTTGGAAGGATTTAAGTCTGTTTATTTTTTAACAACTCCATCAGGAGCTGAAATTAGTGATAGAAGTGTAGGAGATATAATTTCTAAAACACCATCATTAGTAAGCGCTCAGGAGGGAACAGAATTCGAATTTAATTTAAAAGGATATCAGCCATCATTTTATATGATTAATAAAAGATCTCCTGATAGAGTATTTGTTGAGTTAATACCTGTTCCACAAGTAACCATTGACAGTTTGTNTGGAGCTGAAATATTTGGCGCTGCTGGAGGCGAAAAGCTAGGAGAGGTTCCTTATACCGAGTTAATCAAGGAGGTAAGAGCGTTTGAGATTAGAAAGGCAGGATATTATCCAAAAACAGTTACAGTATCTCCAGAATCCCCATCGGATATTTTTGTAAAATTGGAGCCAATCCCTATTAAAAGAATTGTTACCAGTCCAGAAGGGGCAATAGTAGCTCGTATTGGACAGAATGAANTTTTAGGAATGGCNCCNATTAATATTTTAGCCGGCTCAGAAAGACTNATAGAAATTTCATTGGATGGATATGCAAAAAGAGTGATTGGAATTGGTCCTGATTCTCCAGACGAAATNACCATCGAGCTCCAACCNCTNGCAAAAGATAGATTGGTTTTNGAAGGAATACAAAATGCGACTTTTGAAATCTATTAAACTAGCCTTTTTAACCATTGTAATTATATCGCATTCTTTTGGAGACGGCGATCATGCACCTTTTAATCATTCAGGAAGTTTTAATTTTCCTTTAAATGATGATGTAATGATTGGGCAAGAGGGATCTATCGATAGTCCAAATGGCGGACACGGAAATTATCATAGTGGTTCATATAATGGAATTGTCTNAAGCGATTTTGCGACATTTATGGGAGGATCTGGTGGAGTGGTAGTAAATTCAAGTTTTACACCACATGGGGGATCAGGATTATATATTAATAATACAAGTTTAAATATTACTAATACAATATTTGCGGGTGGATCTGGTGGAGTGAACTTTACATTCGAAGGGTATAATTTTGGTGAACAAGGACATGGAATAGAATGGAATACTGATATTGGAAATACATCATACTTAAATTTAGTTAGCTCATCAGTTACAAATGGAATCGAAGTTAATTCACTTGCTGGTTCCCAGCTTAATTTATCTTATACTAATACTTCAATTATTGGCGGTATAGATAAACTTGGTGCAGGAACGCTAAATATAGAAAGTCGTGATGAAAACTCTTTAGAAGATTTAGATATTCAAGATGGATCTGTTGTTTTTTCAAACTATCTGACTATTGGTTCAGAAGAACAAATATCTTTATCAAGTCAAAACTCAATGTTAATAGCCTCAAATGGGTTAAATTTAGCGGGAATAGTTTCAGGTTCCGGTAGTATTGAAGTTTATAATGATATGATATTATCAGGAGCTCTCAGCGGAGGCTTATCAATTAATTTATCATCTGTTTCAAATTCTGTAACATTACAAAACGGGTATAATATATTAGATACAACATTTAATGGAAATAGCTCGGATGACTTATTAATTCTTGAAGAGAATGGAACATATGATGCACAGATATTAGGGATAGGAACTACCTTTCAAAATTTTGAAGCAGTCCAGCTATCAAACCTTAATGATACATGGGAGTCTGAAAAAACATTAAGCTATTTAATTGATGGAGGGCTTGGAAATGACATGTTTGCCTTTAGTTCGAATGGCACTTATTTTATAGATGATTTTATTCAAATTACTAACAATATAATTGGATTTGAATCCTATGGGTTAAGTACAGGAAATGATATATGGATTGCTCAAACAAATGATAATGCTATAAGCTCTTCAATTTATGGACGTGACGGAGAAGATAGAATATCATTTGAAAATTATAGACCTAACTCATCTGATATAGGAGTCTTGTACCAAGAGTTTGAGGGTGCATTATTAGAAAACCAAACAAATTCTTGGTTCATTACAGATGATTATTCCCAATTAGATTTTATTGATGGATCATCCGGTGTGTGGACTTTAGCGTATACAAATGATAATGGCATTACTGCAAGTGCTATTTCAAATGGTACTACGACTGCCTATTATAGAAATTTTAATAATGTTGAATTAACGCCACATGATGATACTTGGAATATAACTAATGGCGAGAATTCCTTATCGTATATTGATGGAGGCACGGGAACAAATACCTTAAAAGTTACTTCTTCAGGCTCCTTTAATAATTCTCTAGACATTGGAACAACCTACATTAACTTTAGTCAGCTAGAACTAGGCGATGATGAAGACGTTTGGTATGTATCAACAAATGATACAAATTTAAGCTGGATTGATGACGGTGGCGGAATAGGTTATCTGAACTTTGGAAGTAATGACACAGAAACAAATTCAATTTCTGTTGGACCAAATAAATTTTATCGTGGATTTGAATCGATACAGCTTGG
Organism: Kiritimatiellaceae bacterium; assembly: GCA_002712105.1. Lineage (GTDB taxonomy): Bacteria > Verrucomicrobiota > Kiritimatiellia > Kiritimatiellales > Pontiellaceae > Pontiella. The sequence continues at coordinate 21,166 of PASA01000022.1, read as the reverse complement.
GGCTGGAGATGATACATGGCTTGCATCAACAAATGATTTAAATGTAGCTAATGTTCGTGGGGATAGTGGTAATGATAAATTGTCCTTTGAAGATTATGAATTGGACTATGAGGTTTTTTCAAAAGATATTATCGAATCAAACTATTTCCTTTTTGAAGAAATAAATCTTACCTCAGGAAGTAATACTTGGCTCTATTCAGCAAATGATAATGTTTTTAGTATAATTGATGCTATTGGAGGCGAAGACGATTTGCTTATTCAAGAAAATTTAACTTGGACTTTGCAAGATATAAATAGATATAAAAATTTTGAAACATTAAGACTACAAAATTCGTATTTGGAATTTGATTCTTACGATCTGGGAGACATAAGAAGCCTTATTCTAGAAAGTAATGCTATCCTAAATTTAGACGATGGTTCTCTAAACAATCTGATAAATTATTCTCAAAATAGTGATTCTGTTTTAAAAGTGAATGTTCAAACCAACCTTTCATCATCCGCAAGAATTGAAGCAATTCATATAGAATTTAATCCTGATTCCTCTGTACAATTTTTTGGTGATACAGGATCGTTTGCTGTTGGTAATCGTTACACCAATTATCTAGGACAAGCATCCTCCTCAATAGATGTAAATGAAATTAATTTATTCGAAAATAATCCAGGCTCTATTGATGTTAAGAATTGGTTCATCGATAGTGATGGATTATATGTTATTTTCGATAGACGGTCTCTTACAAACCAATTATTTGGTTTTAATGTACCGCGCGGATCCCAAGCTGAAAAGATATTATCAGAAATTGATTCACTTCAAACCGATGAAGCATCAAGGATGGCCGATATTATTTTTTCAGATACATTTTCTTTGAATGATTTGAATAAAGTATATGCTAGAACTATAGCATTGCCGCGAGCGGTTAGTCATCAGAGAAATGGAATATTAAGATCTATATCTGAACGTGCTAATGAACGAAGAATTGCATTGTCTAGTTTTAATAAACCCTCTGGTGTGAGTGGACCTATTGCAAAACAAACTGGCACAGCTATTTGGAGTAAAGGTTATTCAGCAAATGGAAATGCCTCAGCTGATAATAATATTGAAGGATACGACTTATCAGGAATCGGAACAATTATTGGTTTAGATTACGCATCCGGAAAATATGTTGCCGGTATTGCCGCTGGAATTTTTAATCAAACAATGAAAATGGATTCGTCTGGTGAGTATACAGGATCGGGAACTCACTTAACAGGCTATATGTCTTATGGGCTTGATGGGTGGTTTTTGGAGACCAGTGCTACACTAGCTAATTCCTCATTAGATTTTAATTCTGACGGCGTATTTAATTTAGAAACAAGTTATTCAGCAAATGATTTAACATTTTATTTTGGGGGAGGCTATATAATGAAAAATGATAAAAGCTCATGGACTCCTGAAATCGGATTTATTTTAAATTCTTATGATCAAGATGCGACAGAAGATACATCACAAGAAATTGTTCCAACGAATTTAAATAATTTATCTAAAACAAGTCTACAAATGAGATTAGGACTTATTGGTGGGTTTAAGCAAGATTTAATCGGGAGAGAGCTTCTTACGCAGTTAAAATTAAGGTGGATGAATTCAATTGGAGTGTCTGAGGAAGAAATAGATTATAGTCTCTCAGGCGGTAGTAATGTTTATGAAACCCCAATGTTAACAGGAGCTAAAAGCATTATTGAATTTGGAGTCGGTACACAGTTAAGAATGAATAGATCTTTTTCGTTATTAATGGGATTTGATTATGAGGTCGGGGGAGGATATTCAGCTAACCGGCTAAGCGCTGGATTAAGATATAGTTTTTAACTAATTGATAACAATTAATTAATTATGTTAGCTGTTGAAAGTTGTGAAAAATAGAATACTAAAATATGTTATTGTTTTATCAATATTCATACTGATATTTGTCTTTTCAAGAATCTTAATTTTAGTTGATTCTGGAAATTTNTTTAATCCGTATGAAGTTGTAGACAATCANCTTATGGTTTCATTNATGTTACTTTNAATTATTATTGTATTATCTTTATTTTATTTATTTAAAAAAGAAGAAAAGCCTATCTCTTTCGGAAAAAAATTTGTTTTAAAAAGTACAAAAAAAAGTAAAGTNGATTCATCAAANGANGTCACTGTAGATGGNTCTCTTCCATACAAAAAAAANAAAATNACCAGCTTTAAAGCCCTTAAACTAATTTGCATATTAATAGTTATTTTTTATATAGCTTCTTATATTTTAATTTCTAGTAAAGATTCATCAGAAGACTTATTAAAATCATATCTTACATTAAGTATAATTTTATCAATATTTATAAGTATTGGTATTTTTTCTAGAAAAAAATGGGGATGGTCTTTGGCTTTATGTTTTTCATTAATTCAATTTTTATGGTTTCCTTTAGGAACCGCATTAGGATTCATTCTATGTATTATATGTATTTGTACATTTCCAGAAAAAGATAATTTTAGATGGAATAATTATCGATCAAAGAAGAATGAAAATAAAAAGGCAAAGATAATTGAAAATATTTAATATCTCAATAAACGATAAGTGAAAAAAATGAGTAATGCTGACAATATAAATAATTTATTAATAATTGCTGGGAGAGATAATTATCCNAAAATTNTAATGGANGCTGCAAAAAAATCTGGAGTAAAAAAAATTCATGTTATTGCATTTAAAGGTGAGACTAAAAAAAGGAATTTAAACTTAGCGGATAGCATTTCATGGATAAGAGTTGGAGAANTCCAAAAAATGATAGATATTATTATTAAATCAGGCTTTAAAAATCTAATNATGGTTGGTCANATTTCTCCAAAAAATATCTTTTCATTAAAACTTGATACGAAAGCTAAAGAAATTTTGAAATCTTTAAAAATTCTTAATGCTCACTCGATTTTCAAAACAATTGTGGACGAAATAGAGACAACAGGNGTAAGGGTCTTGCCTGCAAATTATTTTATAAACAATTTCATTCCCTCTGCTGGAATTTTAACTAATAGAAGTTTAACTGAAATAGAGATGAAAAATTTAGAAATAGGATCAAGGTTTGTTAAATCAAACAGTAAATTTGATGTTGGACAAACGATTGCTTTGAAATNNGGTTATATTATTGCCGTTGAAGCAATGGAGGGAACAAATGCTACCATATTAAGAGCAAGTAGATTAGCTGGCAAAAATGTAACAATTGTTAAAGTTCCAAAGTTAAATCATGATCTTCGTTTTGATATTCCTGTAGTTGGAATAAATACAATTCGAACTATGATTAAAGCGAATGCAACATGTCTTGGAATTGAAGCATATAGAACCGTAATATTCAATATTAACGAAGTTATTGAGATGGCTAACAAAAATAATATTGCGATTATTGCTTCGGAGTCGAAATATGAATAATTGTATATTTATAGTCGCGGGCGAGGTCTCCGGAGATATGTTTGGAGCAAATCTGGTAAGAAAAATTTTAGCCATTAACTCCAAAATAACCTTTTATGGGCTTGGTGGAGACAAAATGAGACAGTCTGGAGTAGGCTTAATTGAACATACGGATAATTTATCTGTAATGGGTACTTTTGAAGTTATAAGAAAAGTCTCCTTTTTTAAAAAGCTATTGAAAAAAACACTTAATGAGATTGATAAGTATAATCCAAAAGCAATTATTTTGATTGATTACCCGGGGTTTAATTTAAGGCTAGCAAAAAAAATGAAAAAAAAATCTATTCCAATATATTATTATATCCCGCCAAAAGTATGGGCTTGGCGAAAGCGGAGAATAAATAATATCAAAAAATATATTGATGAAGTTTTTTATATTTTTCCTTTTGAAGAAGAGATTTATAAAAAATTAAATTTAAAAACAGAGTATGTTGGAAATCCATTAGTTGAATTAACATCTAAAATTAACGAAGAAAGTGATGCTAATATTTTTTGGAGTAAATCAAAAAAGGTAGCCCTTCTTCCGGGAAGTAGAAGACAAGAAGTAAAATATATTCTTCCTATTTTCTTATCATTAGTCGACAAATATGACAAAGACGCATCATTTGTAATTGCTGCGCCTAATTGTTTTATTATGAATCAAATACAAGATTATTTAAACAATTATTCAAAAAAATTTGAAAATATATCATTAGTTACAGGTCAAACATTATCCGTTCTTAAGCAAGCTGATGCTGCAATTATAACCTCAGGTACTGCCACGCTTGAATCTGCGTTGCTTGATACTCCCCACTTACTAATTTATAAGGGTAGCTGGTTAACTTCATTTTTTGCCAAAGTATTTGTAAATTTAAAATATTATGGATTGGTTAATTTGCTTTTAGGCCGAGAAGTAAGTATAGAATTAATTCAAAATGAAATTAGTATTGAACGTTTAATAAAAGAGCTAGATAGATTATTTGATGTTAGGTTCGCTGATAAAATGAAGAATGATTTTCAATTAATAAAACATTTATTAGGATCAAAAAATAGCTCTGAAGTAATTGCAAAAAAAATTATCGATGTTGTCTAATCTAATTAAGTTTCTGCTCGAACTCTTTAAGTCTTCTTCCTTCCAGCGGATTTTGTTTACCATCTAACATTAATTTTATGGCGTTTAGTTCATGTTCAGAAAATCGTGCTCCATTTACCATATGTTTTTCAAATGAGGTATAAGCCAGTGGGCACACAGCTTTAACGATTTTTGCCATTGCTCTTCCATATTCTTGAATTTCCCATTGAGCATGATGATCCATTCTTAACTTTAGAAAATGAAACATATTTTTTAAATCCATTTGCCAATACCATTCTGTATAAGTGGAGAGAGGGAGGTTAATTCGAGCAAGTTCTCGAGCTATATCATCATCGATCATTTCTTCGTAGTTTTTATAAACAGACTGTTGATCTTTAGAAAGAATATCTATGACTTTATCCTTTAATTCATCAGGAACATCATCTATTGCTCTTCCCTGTTTGTTTTCTTTATTTTGAAAATTTATACTTGATGCATCAGGAACATAAAACTCGTCTTTGATAACTGAATAACGACCGGAGATTTCATTTAGTCTAGCAGTACGATGCCTTATCCATTGTCTTGCAACAAAAATAGGCATTTTTGCATGAAATTCAAATATTACATGTTCGAAAGGAGAGGAATGTTCATGTCTTAGCAGATAATCAATTAAACCAGCGTCTTCTCTTAATGTTTTTGTTCCTTCACCATATGAAACTCGAGCTGTTTGAACAATCCTAGCATCACTTCCCATATAGTCTACAAGTCTAACAAAACCATGATCTAAAACTTTGATTTCTTTATCTAAAATTTTTTCCGCTTCCGGAACAATTATATGCGCCATATTTAACCTTTCAGAACTTAATTCTGATTAATATATTGATTCTTTCCTCATCATGCAAATAAATGGTCAATAAAATAAATTTTATATATGCTTTATTTCCATTTAAGGTGTTGAAAGAATTTAAAAAATAGCGTTAGCTTATGTTAATTATTAATTTTATTAAATATTAGGGAGTTTTTAATATGAACATTTTACACGTATGTGCAAATCCAAAACCAACTGAAGAAGCAATTTCAAAGCAACTAGCGTCAGCTTTTTTTGGGAAACTTATTGAGTTAAAGCCAGAAGTGGAATTAATCAATGTAGATTTATATGATGAGAAACCCCCATTTTTTAGTTACGAATTATACAAAAGGGTGTGGTATCCAGTTTTTAATTCTGAGTATGCACCAAATAAAGCTGAAGAAATGTCCACAAACTACGCTGATGCGCAAATTGAAAAATTCAATGATGCTGATATTTTAGTACTAACAATGCCAATGTGGAATTATTCTGTTCCAGCCATAATGAAGGCTTGGATTGACCAAGTTCTGCTGCCAGGTAAAACATTTTCAATTAATAAAGAAGAAGGAATTAATGGTCTTCATAAAATCAAAAGAATTGTACTTTTAGTATCTTCTGGTGCAGCATACAAAGAAGATGACGATAGAGACGCATTATCAAGACAGGTTCGACATGCTTTTGAATTTGTTGGCATTAATGAAATTGATGTAGTTTGGGCTGAAGGTCAGAACCCAATGTTTTTTGATAATGCTGAAGAAAGTAAATCCTTTGCAATTGAGGCGGCAATTGAAGCTGCTGAAGATATTGCTGAGATGGAAATATAATTTTTTAGAATCATGTCAGTATATGTAAAAATTTGCGGGATATGTTCCAACACAGATTTACAACAGATTATCGAGCTTTCTCCAGATGCTGTAGGTTTTATTCAGTGGAAAAAATCTCAGNGATTTGTTGAGCCAGAAATAGTAGGNGAATGGGATACTCCAGAAGAAATCAGTAGAGTCGGTGTATTTGTNAGTCCAACTGAAAAAGAACTTGCGCATGCGATTCAGTATGGAAAATTCGATACGATTCAAGTACATAGGATACCTGATAATTGGTATGCAGATAGAGATTTTTTTCAAGGCATTAAATTTTGGAATGCTATGAAGCCAGAAGAGCTATATTTTTTAGACTCATACTTTGACTTTGATTCATATGTATTAGATTCATATAACCCAGATACTATTGGAGGAACGGGAGAGANATGTGATTGGGAAAAATCGTCTCAATTAGTAAAAGCTTTGAAAAAACCTGTAATCCTTGCAGGAGGATTAACCGTAGATAATGTTCAAGATGCAATAAGAAAAGTAAATCCATTTGGAGTGGATGTTAGTTCTGGAGTCGAAATTTCTCCTAGGAAAAAAGATTTAAAATTAGTGAGAAGTTTTATCCAAGCTGCTAAAGAATGTAAATGTTAACACGTTTTGCTCCAAGTATAACAGGATTTATCCATTTAGGACATGTATATCATCTTCTTGTTTTATTTAGTTTATCAAAAAAGTTAGATTTATCAGTCCTCCTTAGGGCGGAAGACCATGACAAGCAAAGATTTAAACAAGAATACTTAGAAAGTCTTTTTGTTGATTTAAAATTTTTGGGTATTCAATGTAAAGGGCCTACGGTTTATCAAAGTTGTTCAAAAAAATATTATGATGATTGTTTAGATTTTTTGATTAGAAAAAATCTTGTGTATGCTTGTAAGTGTTCGCGTTCAGAAATTTTAAGTAATCAACATTTAAATAAAAGTGAGTTACATTATTCTGGAAAATGTAAAAACAAAAATCTACCTTTTGAGGGAAATACAATAAGATTTAAGGTCGAGGATAAAAAGATTTACTTCAAAGATTTAATTTTAGGTCATCAAACTCAAAACCCTTTTTTTCAGTGTGGTGACTTCTCGATTCGGGATAAGCTTGGAAATTATACTTATCAGTTTGTATGTGTATGCGATGATATTAGACAAAAAATTACACATGTTATAAGAGGTGAGGACATTTTGGAGAGTACTGCAAGACAAATTCTGTTGTATAGAGCTTTTGAGGCGCCAATACCTAATTTTTTTCATCATAGCCTTTTATACGATAAAAATGGTAATAAATTATGTAAAACAAATAAATCTGAAAGTATTTCTGAAATGATAAAAAACGGAATATCATCAGACGAAATTTTTGCAAAGGCTTTAAATTTAGAAAACCCAATATCTTTGTCTCGGGCATATGACTATATGGATAAAGGTATTATGTAAGGTCAATGTTCTTGAATTTAATAATAATAGCGGTACAAATTAGAGTATATTAAAAATTATGAAAGCAACTCAACCAGATAAACAAGGGCATTTTGGAGATTATGGCGGGATGTATGTTCCAGAAACATTGATGGAGCCGCTAAATGAATTAACAAAAGTTTTTAAATCAGCTACTAAAGACCCAGAATTTAAAAATGAGCTAAATAATTATCTTACAGAATATGTTGGAAGGCCTACACCTTTATATTTTGCCGAACAAATGACAAAAAAATTAGGTTCGGCAAAAATATACTTAAAAAGAGAAGATTTGTGTCATACTGGCGCCCATAAAATAAATAATGCAATGGGTCAAATATTACTCGCTAAAAGAATGGGAAAGAAGCGAATAATAGCCGAAACAGGAGCTGGTCAACATGGAGTTGCAACCGCTACTGTTTGCAGTATGTTTGGATTCAAGTGTCGTATCTATATGGGTAGATTGGATATGGAAAGGCAAGCGCTGAATGTTTTCAAAATGAGAAGTATGGGCGCAGAAGTTGTCCCAGTTACTGTTGGACAAGAAACTTTAAAAGAAGCTGTTAATGAAGCAATGAGAGATTGGGTAACTAATGTAAGAAATACACATTATATTATTGGATCTGCTTTAGGGTCTCATCCATACCCATTAATGGTAAGAGAATTTCAAAGTGTCATTGGCCGAGAAGCTAGAAAGCAAATTTTAAAGATTGAAGGTCGATTGCCAACAGCTGTTGTTGCCTGTGTTGGAGGTGGTAGTAATGCTATTGGAATTTTCCACCCCTTCATCAGAGATGACAATGTTCGACTTATTGGAGTAGAAGCTGGCGGTCTTGATGATGGTAGCAGTATGCACGCTGCTCGTTTTTTGCAAGATAAGGTAGGGATATTGCAGGGAACAAAAACATATGTTTTACAAGATAATGATGGACAGATTGCATCCACCCATTCAATAAGTGCCGGAATGGATTACGCTGCTATTGGTCCNGAACANAGTTTGCTTAGAGATCTTGGAAGAGCAGAATATCCATGTGTATCAGATAAAAAAGCTGTTGATGGATTTGACAAANTGTCAATGTGGGAAGGAGTTCTTCCTGCGCTGGAAAGTTCGCATGCAATTTCTTGGATGATTGATAATGCAAACAAATTTAATTCGAATGATCTTATTATTTTAAATGTCTCTGGAAGAGGTGATAANGACGTTGAAGAGATAGCNAAATGGAAAAAAATGAACGGATNATATGAGCATTAACAGCATGACAGGATATGGTGAAGGNATTGTATCTAAGTCAGGTATAACAATCCANACCGAAATCAGTTCTGTAAATAAAAAGCAATTAGACATTCAATTTTCTTTACCAAAAAATCTCATTTGTTTTGAATCCGATTTGCAAAAACAAATCAAAAAAGTGATTTCTCGAGGAAGAATTAATGGCTCGGTGAACATTATCTCTTCAAGCAAACCGATGGTAGAAGTTGAGGTTAACAGAGCATTATTATCATCCTATAAAGTTGCAATAAATGAAATTGCAGGTAAAGGTAACTTAAAAAACGATATCTCNTTAAGTACAATTATAAATCAACCAGATATAATACAACTTAAACCTGTTTTATCCGATAATAATCTTTTAAATGAAATATTACATAAATCACTTGCTAAAGCTCTTAACTCATTAATGAAGATGAAAAAAAAAGAGGGGCAAGAGTTAAAATATGATATTTCTAAAAGAATAGAAAAATTAACAACTATAGTCGAAATAATTGAAAAGAGGTCTCCTGTTGTAAGAAGAAATTATAATAAAAAATTAATATCTCGCCTAAAATCTGAAGGATTAGAAAAATTAATTAATGATGAAAGAGTTCTTAGAGAAGTAGCTTTATATGGTGAGCGATCAGATATAACAGAAGAGGTAGTAAGAATTAATAGTCATCTAAAACAAATAAATAGTCATTTAGAATCAAANAAATCTNTAGGAAGAGCTTTAGATTTTCTTTGCCAAGAGTTGTTTAGAGAAATTAATACNATTTGCNCTAAAGCGGATGATTTAAAAATAATTAAATCAGCTGTGACATTTAAGATTGAATTAGAAAAAATTCGAGAACAATCTCAAAATGTAGAATGAATAAAGATCATGAACCANAAAGANAAAATTAAAAAACCTAAATTTATNATTCTATCTTCTCCATCTGGNGGTGGAAAAAGTTCGTTATGTAATATGNTNTTATCAGCANGAGATAATTTTGTTTATTCNATTTCATATACAACAAGACCTCCGCGTGGAAGCGAGATAGATGGAGTTCATTATCATTTTATTGATGAAGAAGAATTTAAAAATCATAAAAATAACGGTAAATTTTTAGANTATGCTCGTGTACACGATTATTTTTATGGAACAACAAAAGAATCAATTTTTAACAATATGCAAAATGGGTATAGTGTAATTTTAGATATTGATGTTCAGGGNGCAANGTCAATNAGAGANATGGTTCGTGATATAAGTGATGATATTATAAAAGATGGATTTATGGATATCTTTATCATGCCTCCATCAATAAAAGTACTTGAAATGCGGCTTAGAAATCGAAAAACAAATAGTGANGAATCTATTAAAAAAAGACTTATTGAAGCTNAAAATGAAATTAAAAAATCAAATGATTTTAATCATGTAATAATAAACGATAATCTCGAGTCTGCATTTAGCGAACTTTGTAATATCATTGATTCCTTTTGAATATATTATGAATATCATCAAGTATTAACATTAGTGATGGAATAATTAGTAATGTTATACCTGTAGCAAACAAAATTCCAAANCCTAATGATATTGCCATTGGAATTAAAAAACGAGCTTGCTGTGANGTCTCAAGGATCATTGGCATTAAGCCAAAAAATGTTGTCAGTGTAGTTANTATAATAGGTCTAAATCTTTGTATTCCTGCGCTTCTTACAGCGTCATAAAGACTAGCTCCAGCCCATTTTCTTTTATTTGCAAAGTCAATAAAGACTAAAGCATCATTTACAACAACTCCGGTTAGTGCAACAACACCAAATAAACTAATTAAGCTCAAACTATACCCCAAAACTAAGTGGCCTATAGCAGCTCCGACAATACCGAAGGGGATACTCAACATAATAATTAAAGGTTGGCTGTAACTTTTAAAAGGTATTGAAAGTACAACATAAATTAATACAAGAGCGATAAGCAGACCCTTCATTAATCCGCTCACACTGTCTCTTCTGTCAGCCTCTCGTCCTTCAAAAGAGTAGGATAGACCTGAATACTTATTAAGCAATGCAGGAAGAATCTCTTCTTTCATAGCAGTAAGAATTTGAGGAGTATTTTCTCTTGGCACTACATCACCCGAAACAGAAATTACACGTCTTCCATCTCTTCTTGTAATAAATGTATATGATCTACCTTTTTTTATTTCCACTACTTCTCTTAAAAGGACTTCTTTGCCACTAGGTGTTCTAAGAACTAATTCTTCAAGACTAAATTCAGTTTGCCTTTCATTTTCTGGAAGGCGAACTTTTATTTTAACCTCATTCCGACCTCTTTGTTGTCGAATAGCCTCAGCTCCATAATATGAATTTCTAATTTGTCTAGCGACTTCTTTNGATGTTAACCCCAAACTTCTTCCTTCTGGTAATATTGAAAAGTCGATTTGTTGTTTTCCTGGCATAAATCCATCATTAATATCTAAAACCATAGGATATGCTTTTAAGGCGGAAGTTAAATCTTGGCTAGCTTTTTTTAGGATATCCATATCAACATGAGATAAATCTACATTAAAGGCATCTCGCTCTCCGCCAGGCTGTCCGCTATCGGACCTAAATCGAGCATTTCTTAAGCCTTTGATATCTTTTGATTCATCTCTCCATATTTTAATAAATTCTTCATTGGAAATAGGTCTTTCTTTCGGGGGAGTTAGCTCGAGCTTGATTCTTCCTGCATGACCTCCTCCCTGCGTCATTCTTCCCCAGACTAATCCTCCGATAGATGATAAATTTCCTTTTATCATTGGTTTTCCATATTCTTCTTCAACTTTTTTAGCGGCACTGTATCCAGATTCAATTAGTTGATTTTGTGCTTCTAGCGTAGCCTCAATAGGGGACCCATATGGTAAATAGTAAGCACAGAGAGCAATATCGGATTCTACGCTTGGGAAAGTTTCAAATCCCATTCTTCCGCTTTTGATATATCCTAATGTTATAATNAGTATAACAATNCTGATACTAAANGCTATGTATCTGTAGGAAAGNACTTTATCTAAAAAGGGTCCATATACATTATGNGAGAAATTATAAAATGATTTACTAAATGTCGNNTGTATTTTANTAAATCTAGTAATTTTNCTAATCTTATCTTTTTGATGNCCNAAGTGAGCGGGTAAGATAAATAAAGATTCAATAAGCGAAATTAAAAATGTTGAGCAAACAACAAGAGGAATGACTTTAAAAAATTTGCCCATTATTCCAGGNACAAAGTACATAGGCATAAACGCAATTATGTTTGTTAAAATACTAAATGANACTGGNGTAGCAATTTCTTTTGCACCTTTTATNGCAGCTGAAATAAANGGNAGTCCTTCTTGATGGTANTGGTAGATNTTTTCACCAACAACAATTGCGTCATCNACNACAATTCCTAATGAGATGAGAAACGCAAACATNGTAATCATATTTAAGCTAACGTCAGCNCCGCTCATAAAAATAAACGTTCCNGCAAAAGANATAGGAATTCCAAGCATAACCCAAAAAGCTAGTCTCATTTCTAAAAATAAGCTTAACAATATAAAAACTAGGGTAAGTCCAAGTAATCCATTTCTAAGAAGTAGAGCCATTCGTCCTCGGTAGGCATCCGCAAGGCTATTCCAAACTTTAAAATCAATGCCATCGGGCATAGTTAGCTGCATTTCTTCAATTGCTTCATAAACAGCTTTTTCAACTGAAACAGGTGTTTCGTTTCCTGTTCTGTATACTGTTATTGATATAGCTGGTTTTCCATTATAAGTAGTAAATTTATCACTTTCATCAAATCCATCACGAATGGTAGCAATATCTCGTAGAAATATTTGTGTTCCATCTGAGTAATTAACAATTGGTATACGGGCAAATTCTTCTCCAATGTATTTTTTATCCATTACTCTAACTAAAATTTTACCTTGATCTGTTAAAATATTTCCACCAGGTAATTCTACGGAACTTTGGGAAAGAATATTTGCTACATCTTGCAAGGTAAGACCAAGTTCACGAAGTTTTTGTTGAGAAATTTCAATATTGATTTCGTGGGCTCTCACATTGTCAAGTTGTACTTGAGAAATTCCCGGAGAAAGCAAAAGGTTATTTCTAACATTTTCGGTTATTCCTCTTAGTGTACTTTGCGGAACATCAGCCGATACTATAAGGTCTAATACTGGACGTTTTAAATTTACAATACTGATCATTGGCTCTTCGGCATCAAGCGGAAATGTACGAATACTATCTACAGCATTTCTTATGTCGTCAGCTACTCTGCTAACATCCGTTTTTTGCATCACTTCAGCTTGTATGATTCCTGCTGCCTCGTTTGCTCTCGAAACAACACGCTTGACACCATTTATGCCACGTATTGACTCTTCAACAGCTAAAATTATTCCTTGCTCAACCTCTTCAGGACTAGCTCCTGGATAGGGAACTGTAATAAAAACTTCATCAAGTTCCGCATTTGGCAAAAATTCTTGTTTTACTTGATTAGCAGAAAAAATACCACCAGCTAGCAGAATAATCATTAAGATGTTCGCAGCAACAGAGTTTTGAGTCATCCATCCAATGGGTCCCTTTTTCTCAGCATCAATCATTATTTTTCCTTAATATTTCTTACTAACCTACCAGGGATGGGCGCAGCGATATCTGAAATTATTAGCTGAGAGCTATCAGCTAACCCTTTTACAAGAACTGTTTCATTTTCTTTAAAAATCACATCTACAGGTACAATGTTTAATTTTCCGTCAATATTTACCCACACCGAATCTTTTTCACGTAATGATTTTCTTGGTATTCTGCATACATCACTAAGCATCGTTCCTTTAATATTTACTTTTACATATTCGTCAATTAACAGTGGTTTATTATTTTTTTCTCCCAAAGGTTTTTCAACAGATATAATAATTTTTCCCATTCTACCTTTTGATTCCAATGCTCCAGACAATCTAATTACTTTTCCATTATAAACATCACCAGTATTAGATTTGATGATAGCAATGCTTCCAGGAATTTTGATCCATTTAATCCTATCTAATGGAATAAAAGCTTCAACGAAGAATCGATCAATTCCAACGATATTTCCNAGAACCATTTGAGGATTGATTTGTGAGCCAATGCTTACGTTATCTGATGTTGTTAGTGCATCAAAAGGGGAGTAAATTTTTGTTCTTTCTAAGTTTAATCTAGCCAATTTTACGTTTGCTTTGGCTGCTTGTAATGAGGATAGAGCNGCCGTTAAATGAGGCTTTCTTAAAGCTAGCGATTTTTCTTTTGTAGTCGAAGAACCTTTATTGAGCAATGACCATTCTCTTTTTGCAATTTCTTGTTTTCCTAGTTCAACCTCATAATTAAATTCGGCTGTTTGAAGTTGAGACAATGCATTTGTTAAAGCAAGATCATAATCAATTGACTCAATTGATAATATGAGATCNCCCTTTTTTAAGATTCCGCCCGGAATAAAATTGTCAGAAATCATATTTATTTCACCGCTTACTCTTGATTTTAAATCGATGTTTAAATCTGGCTTTACTATTCCTGCTAATTCAACAGTAACCAATGTATTTTCATTTGACGTATTTTTTGTTTCTATTAAAAGGGCTTGTTTTTCAGGTCTTTTTACCTCTGCTTTTGGAGCAGTTTTAACAAGGATCGAATAAATTCCGTATCCGAAAGCAATCAGTAATGTGCATGTTAACGTTGTAATCATCCATCTCATTTGATTAATCTCCTTTGATTAATTTTTCAACCCATTTACCGCCTAATGCTCTATGAAGAGCAATACGATAAGCAATTTCTTTTTCCTTTGCTTGAATCATACTTCTTTGAAGCTGATGAAAAGAATTTAATTGCAATAGAACAGTTGTGTATTCAAGCGCCCCATTTTGATATCTACTTATAGCCTCATTATATGAATTTTCAGCTGCCTCTAATTGTTCTTCAAGTGAATCGATGTATTTTTTCTGAGTTTCCTCAAGAGTTATTGATGTTTCTACTTCTTGAAAAGCTCTTAAAATTGTTTCTTTATAGAATCCTAATCTTTCTTCAGATAGTGCAATTGAACGATTTTTTTCGGCTTTTCTTTGACCGCTGTCAAAAAATGGCATTGTTAGGCCGCCTAAAAAAGTGGTGATCCAGTTGTCAAATAATTCCGAAGAAGATTCGCCTGTTGATGATAGTTTAGATGAAATTCTGATGGCTGGTAATTGGTCTGCTCTAGCAGCAGCAACTAACCAGTCAGATGCTTTTAAGCTACTTTCTGCAGCTTTAATATCGGGACGGTTAGAAATAAGGTCAATTGGAAGTCCTAATTTAGGAAGAGGGGAAAGTTTTACAATATTTTGAGTATTTATTTCAGGTAATTTTGTTGAGCCAAGAAGAGTGGACAGCTCAAGCAGAGCTAACTTTTCTTGTCTTTCAAGAATTGGCATTAATGCTTGAGAAGATTCAACTATCTGTTTTTGCTGAAATACATCTAAGGCAGAAGCAAGAGAATTGTTAAATCTTAATTCTATAAGCTCTAACATAGTCTTATTGGATAATATTTGTTCTTGGAGAACGGCAAGCTCTAGCCTTTTTGCAATAACTTCGTTCCATTTTAATGCTACCTCTGCACTAAGTGTGACCATAAGAGTTTCGGCTGCTTGTTTAGCCGTTACAGCATCTAATTTAGCTGATGATTTTATAGCGTTTATCCTTCCCCATAAATCTAACTCATAATTGGATGCGATTCCGCTGCTCCAATTATTAGAGTCATAAACTAATGGTAATGGATCTTGCTCTGAGACATTTAAATTAATTTCTAAATTTGGATAGATAGCAGCCCCTCTTTTTGCAGCCAACTCCTTTGATTGTTTTAATCTTGCCCAGGCTTGGTCAATGGAAAGGTTGTTACTTAGAGTGGTGGAAATCAAACTATTTAATTCGTCGGATTGAAATGATTGCCACCAAGCAACGTCATGACTCGAATTATTTGATGTAACTCCTGTTGAATAAGACGGGGGAATAAAATTTATGCTTTCTGGAGTGCTTTTTGGTTTTAATGTAGTGCATGAAGATGCAAAAAATAAAATACCGCAGAAGTAAATTATCAAAAAAACATTGAACTTATTAAATTTAAAACAATTTTTCATGTAACTTTAGTTTCGTTCTAATTCTCGAACACTTACTGTAAATGAAGAACGTAAATACCAAATGTGGATTTAGCTGTCTATATGTGGCTATATATTATTTTTTTAATGATTGACGAATTATTTCTTCTACTGACATATCAGAAGTAATAGATGAAGCAACACTCTTAACCATTTTTGACGCCGCATCATTATTGTGACCTAAAGCTATTAAAGCTAATGTTGCATCCCTTAATTTTAAGTCAGCAAGATTTGCACCAGATTTATTAGAGCTTTCATTAANAGAGAANTGATTTAANGTTCCCTTCATATCTAAAATTATTCTTTCAGCTGTTTTTTTNCCNACNCCGGATATTGATGAGATTACAGAAATATCACTCGACAATATAGCGTTNNGCAATATTTTTAANGGCAGNCCTGANAATACACATATTGCTANTTTGGGACCAACNCCATTTACANTTAGAAGCTTNGTGAACATTTCTCTTTCTTCATTGCTTACAAATCCAAAAAGTTTTTGATCAGAATCTGAAATATGATGATAAATTAGNAATTTACAATGNTTATTAACTTNTGGGAGTTTTTCATAACTACTNAGNGGAATAAATACCTGATATCCAACTCCATTNACATCAATCGTTGCTNNTGAAANNTCTTTTTCANATAGAATACCGGTAAGAAANGTAATCATTAAAANATTATAGGTTTCTTAAAAATTTCTGACAATTTAATTTATNTATAAATTGTGAATTCATNGATCCACAATTGTGACTTTTCNTNATTATCNTGGTGTAAAATTTCAAAATGTTTNGGAAGCCAAACATNATTAACTTTTTTAAGTCNCTTAATGCGNGCGGTTCTAANTTTGTNATTATTTTTAAACAACTGACTNTCTATNGGNAANAACGTNTCTTTATCTACCCACAATANGATGGAATCNGAATTTTCGGGAGACAAAATTTNAAAAACCCAACAAGGTCTATTTATTTTTNTTTCTTCATTNATTATTTTGGNNTTTGGCCACCAAAGATATGAGAANCATAAGTCATCCCATTTCATTCTAGTATTAAAAATAGAATCAGATGGTACAATGGAAGAATCAGAAAATTCNTACAATGGTANTTTTTTACTATAATCAACCGTTAATGTTGTTCCATTTGCATTATATTTTACNTGGGCATATTCATTTTTAAAATTGTAGTANATATCAATNGGAATGATTCCAANGCTTTTAGATGTATTTAATTTTAANCTAACCGTTCCATTAAGATGGAATGANTCAACAAATAGATTTTTTTTAATGCTTTCAATAATCNTATTTTCATCAGCCGCTAAGATAGAAAGAGGCATAATCATTATGCATATAATTAATTTAATCATCTTAAAATATAATTTTTNATTAATATAATTACNAAAAAGTGAGTTGACGAATAGTTTTTTTTGTATATAAATACGCAGCCNTTCCAATAATATTTTAAAGAAGGATCATCGTCTTANAAATTACGCATGGTGCGGGACGAGCGCTTGNAAAATAAGCGGCCGATAAAATCGGCTTAATTTNAAAAATATTNATTGGATGATTGGAATATATATGAAATATACAGGACCAAAAATTAAGAAAGCTCGAAGGTTGGGNATTGCGTTATCTCCNAAGTCTGAGAGATATCTAGAAAAAAGACCAAATCCCCCTGGGCANCATGGNCCAAATCGCCGNCGCGGGAAACAGTCNGATTATGGNAAGCAGCTTACTGAAAAGCAAAGGCTTAGATACCAATATAATCTTAGTGAAAAACAGTTAAGANGNGTATTTAAAAAAGCATCTCGTAAACAGGGTAACACTGGTGAAGTTATGTTACAAATNTTAGAAAGCAGATTAGATACCGTTGTTTTACGTGCAGGTATGGCTCGTTCAATTTTCCAAGCAAGNCAAATGGTTTCNCATGCCCATTTTAGAGTAAATGATAAAAAAGTGAACATACCTTCTTATATTTTACGTGTTGGCGACAAAATAACTGTCCGNGATAAATCAAAAGAGCTNGAAGCATTTGTAATGGCACAGCAAGTTGCCAAAACGCCNGATTATGTAACNGCAAATGATAAAAATTTGACTGCGGANTTAAATAGAATCCCTAATGCTGATGAAGTTCCGGTTACTTGTGAGATCTCATTAGTTGTAGAGTTCTATGCTCGTTAATTAGTCTTAGTTATTATAAGTTTAAATAACTATGATATAATTACAGCTTGTTAACTTTTATATTTAAAGCTATTAGTTACCCTTTATTTTTCNTGGGATTGTTTTATGAAAGTTTCATTTAAGTGGCTAAGCTCATTTGTTGATATTGAAGATGATATTNANAGTNTAAAGGACAAGCTAACATTTGCTGGATTAGAAGTTGAGCGAACNGAAGTTATCGGCNNCGATTATAATGGCGTAGTTGTCGGCGAGATTTTANAGATTGATCAGCATCCTAATGCAGATAAATTAAAGTTATGTCTTGTAGATTTTGGGACTGAAGAAAATATACGAGTTGTTTGNGGTGCTCCTAANACNAAAGTAGGGGGTAAATTTCCTTTTGCTCCTGTTGGAACNATTCTTCCAAATGGAGTTAAATTAAAAAAAGCTAAAATTCGTGGAGAAACATCNCTTGGAATGTTATGTGCAAAAGATGAGCTTGGATTAGGAGAAGATCATTCTGGGCTGATGGAATTAAATAGTAATTTGAAACCAGGGACTCCATTTGTAGATGTAGTTGGANCTCCGGATCANNTAATTGAACTTGAAATTACNCCTAATAGGNCAGATTGTTTATCAATGATTGGAATTGCACGAGAAGTTTCCGCTTTATATGANCTTCCTTTAAAGAATATTGATTTAAAAGAAATGAAGACGGATGACAGTTCTATTCATGTAGAAGTAACTGATAAAGATAAGTGCCCTTGTTACACTGCAAGAGTTATTAAAAACGTAAAANTTGATATATCTCCCCANTGGATTCAATCACGTNTAGAGGCAGCAGGNATTCGNCCTATTAATAATATCGTAGATATAACNAACTATGTAATGTTAGAGACAGGCCATCCAATGCACGCATTTGACATGAATTTAATCAATGGACAGAATATTTTNGTAAGATATGCAAAAAATAATGAAAAGTTTNTTTCGTTAGANGGAGAAACNNNTGANCTTTCTGACAATATGATGGTTATTTCCGATAAAAATAAACCCATAGCATTAGCTGGAATAATTGGAGGAGAAAGTAGCGGAATTAATAATGACACAACCAATATTATTTTAGAAGCAGCTGTTTTTGATACATCTTCAACTAGATNTACGTCAAAAAAATTAGGAATCTATACAGAATCATCATATAGATTTCAAAGGGGGGTAAATCCNCACTCTGTATTAGATGCAAATATAAGGGCAGCTAATTTAATANTGGAATTGTGCCCAACNGCNGAACCTGAAAATGTAATTCATTTTAAATCAGATAAATNNTGAAANACAAAAAATAAATTTTTCTTGGAGTTTCATAACTAAAAAGATTGGATTTAAAATACCAAAAGCTGAGATAAAANGAATTTTTAAGAAGTTATCAATTGAAATNGTTGACGATAATAATGATACAGCTATCGCTTTGATACCACATTTTAGATTAGACCTTAAATTAGAAATNGATTTAGTAGAAGANGTCGCAAGGATGTATGGTGTAAATGATATTCCAGAAAATACTCCAATAGCGAAGGTTGTTGAAGGAACTTCTAATAAGANATACGCNGCGTTTAATAATATTAGAAGTGTATTACAGGGATTAGGAGTAAGTGAAATTATGAACTATTCTCTCGTAAATCATTCATTATTAGATGAAGCAAGAATTGACAATATAAATCAGAGAGAATCGCTTCCGCATCCAATTAGTGAAGAGCAATCTGTACTACGGACATCATTAATTCCTCAAATGTTAGAGTCAATTGGAAGAAATCATTCNAGACAAATTAAAGAACTATGTTTTTATGAGATTGGAAAAGTTTTTAAACGAGTTGATAATGANGTNTTAGAATACGACCATTTATCTATAGGGTTATTAGGTCCAGTGGGAAGAAATTTATTAAACAAGCAAGNAGCTGTAAATAATGAAGAACAGTTCATATGGATAAAAGGNCTTATTGAAGAATTAGTAACAAATTTAAAAGTCTCTAATTTATCTTTCAAAGAAAGCACTAGCCAAGCTTTTAATGCAAATCAGGCACTTGATATTTTTGTTGATGATCAAAAAATTGGATTGTTTGGGATAATTTCCAAAGAGATAGGGCAGAATCGAAAGATAAATGAGCCAATAGCTTTAGCGGAATTGGATATAGCATTATTATTAAATTATGCACGTGAACGATCTTCAGTTGACTCAATACCAATATATCCATATGTAAGTCGTGATTTATCTTTAGTGCTTGAAAAATCAATAACTCATGAGTCCATAATGGCATTGATAAACAAATTTAGACCGAAATTTTTAGAGTCGGTTAATTTGTTTGATATCTATGACGGGAAAGGTATACCAGAAGGAAAAAAGAGTATTGGATACAATTTTATCTACAGGTCATCGGCTGAAACTTTAACGGATAAAAAAGTAAATAAGGTTCACGAAAAACTCATGCATATATTAAGCCAAGAACTTTCTGCAGAGATAAGAGTGTAATTTAATATTTATTATGTTAGAAGATAAAGCATAATGAAGTTTTATGCTTATTTTTTTTTAACACTGTCTCTTGCAGTTGTTTTAGTCTTTTTTATATCGTCAAGGAGCTTCGATAGTGTGTATCAAGAAAACCGTTCAGAGACGGAAATTGTTGAAATTCAATCTCAGACAAGCAAATTAATTTCAAACAGTAAAAAAGTAAATTTATCAAACGAATTAACGATGTGCTTGAATTTAATTCCTGAAGGAAAATTTAAAGATCGTTTTTCATCCCTCGAGTTCGATGCTCAGTTAAAAGTGTTAGAGAGAATTAAGAGTTCTCCAAATTTGACTAACGATTTTAATTCTCTTCGATTAACTTATGGTGGAGATATCTATTATCACTGTTTTTCTTGCGAACAATTATTAAAAAAGAAAGGCATAAGTCAGCCAGATTCTAAT
>PASA01000021.1 GCA_002712105.1 Kiritimatiellaceae bacterium | reverse complement strand
ATTTTCGGGTTTAGTGAACCTGGAGCAATCGAATAAGTTAAAGGCGTTATTAAATCTCCTGTTTCAGGACCTCTTTTATCAGTTAAAAATCCTTTGATATTCCTAATTACAACAGCTTCGTCTACATCTGAACGTCTACAACCTTTTTCACAAGGAGCACCGCAAACTTTACCACATATAGAAGCAAAGGGATTTGTAGCTCGTGATATCGCATATGCCTTTTCATAATCTCCGGCGACAGTTGCTAAAAGATAACCTCTAGCATCCGTTTTTACGGGACATGAATTTCTGCAAGCTACTTCGGCTTCATAATAATCATGAGTTGGTAATTCAACTTTTACTTTGTTAATTTTTTTTATCAATTTCTCTCCGACATTAATCGTACCAAATTACTCCTATTTGGTTTTTTATTACTCACTAAGATTAATACGTATTTTACATCTATATATTACAAAGGAAAAGCATTAATTGATATTTTTATACCGATATTTTTAGATCTAAAAAAAAATAAATCTTTATCTAGTAANANATNAAAAATAACATTAGCTTTAACNNTATCTACAAAATGTNGNTTNTTCAAATTNTTTGAATANGTATTGTACAAATAACTCTNAAAAGTTATTTTTTGAAACATAGAGCTAAAAAGCTCAGGAGAAATATTAAATGTCAGATCAAATCGAAACAGGAACAGTAAAGTGGTTTAACGANGAAAAAGGTTATGGATTCATAGCTAGNGAAAATGGGGANGATGTATTTGTTCATTTTTCGGCTATTAATGCTGAAGGTCGTAAAACACTTTTAGAAGGTCAACAAGTTAATTTTGAAGTCGAAACAGGACAAAAAGGTCCTCAGGCTAGTAATGTAACTGTTGTTGGCTAATCTTAAGTTCANCGTCTATAGATACGCTAAATAATTTTATTTTTTTTGCAATGTAAGTTCCTTGTAAATCGTCTTTACAAAATATGATACTTATTATATTTTGTAATATGCTTTGCATATTTTAGTATCAAAGTCTTGAGGAGAGTATATTTGTAATGATGTTAAATAAAAAACATTTTAAAATAAAATTTTGTTTAGTTTTACTGCTGTGTTTGTCCAATTCTTATTCGCAGCAACTTGAAACTCAAACTTTAAATAATAATTTTAGAGTAATTTTACCNGATAATAACAATCCCAATGATTTTAAGGTCATTGAGTGGTCTACTAATCTTGTAGATTGGGAGCTAGTTGCGAGAAACTATGGATATAACTGGCAAAATACATTTCCTAATACTGAAACTNTAGGAAANGTNAATGTAGGATTAANNGANTATCAGTACTATGAAAAAAGTCTNGATAACGAAAAAGTTTTTTTCAGACTTTCAACAAATTCTGTTAGTTCATTAAGTGACTCACATATTATTTCACGATTTCTTCAGCAAGCAACGTTTGGTCCNACACTTGATGATATAAATAANATACAAAATATTAATAGTAATATCGGTACAATTCCATCAAATGCAGCTCTGTTAAATCAACCTTATGCTGCTTTTAGAAATTGGATATCCGAACANGTTAACNCAACTATCACACCGATAAGTTCGCACAGAGCTTATTTTAGAGAACGTAGTAATCCACAATATGTTAATCAAAATAGCTCTAAGCATGGGACAAGTCTTTATGAAGTTGGACACGATCCATCTATAGGAATTGTTTTCGACTATACGGAATCGGATAATGAATTTTGGCCAGACCAAAACGCTCATGGAAAAATGGCAAGNACAATGACCACTCAGAATGGAAAAGTATATAATTATATTGAATGGATTTCAGGAGACTTTTATGGAAATAATTCTCAAAATACCTCATATGTTGAAGAATCACGATACAATGATTGGCTAGCTAATGTTGATCAAAATGGGAACCCGAGAACTTATAACCCTAATGATACCGAAGGAATAAAAGGAGATGCCAAAAAAAAGATTTGGTATCAACTAGCCATTGATGCTCCTGATCAATTACGACAGCGAATGGCTTGGGCTTTAAGCCAAATTTTAGTTGTTGGAGAGGCAGGAAATATTCATCCACAAAATAATGAAAAATGGTTAAAATATTATGATATTTTCGTTAGGAATGCCTTTGGTAATTATCGAGATATTCTCGAAGAAGTTACATATAGTCCGCATATGGCCTATTATNTNACTTATGAAAAAAATCAAAAAGAAGAAAATGGAATTTTCCCAGATGAAAATTATGCAAGAGAGATCATGCAACTTTTTACCATCGGATTGTGGGAATTAAATAATGATGGTACGTTTAAATTAGACAATAATAATAATCTTATTCCTACTTATTCAAATGATGAGGTTGCAGAGTTTGCGAAAGTATTTACAGGACTTGACAGGCAACAAAATTATTCCGGGACAAATTACGAAGCCCAATTCGGTCGTGATGTAATACAAGATGTTAGAATTGTTAATAACTGGCATGATTTTTCCCCAAAAATTGATTTAGATGGAAATACTTTTTCTAATTACTCAAGCATTGAAAATATGTGGGGAGGAACACCTAGTACTTGGTATTTACAACAGAACCAAAATGATCCAGAAAACTATCCATTAATTTATGATGGAAATAATGCTGATGTAANAAATGANATTGATTATGTTCTTGATCATTTGTTTAATCATCCCAACACACCCCCATTCATTGCAAAAAGACTTATTCAAAGGTTTACATCATCAAATCCGTCTCCAACTTATATTGAAGATGTTGCAAATGCATTTATTTCAGGATACGATATTTANGGTAATGGAAATGGTGGACGAGGAGATTTAAATGCAGTGATTCATGCTATCCTTTTACATCCTGAAGCTCGTACCCCTTCTCTTTCAATTGATAATACATATGGAAAACTTAGAGANCCATTGATCAAATTTATAAGTTACTCACGGTCATTTAATTTAACATCATTAAATACATATGGGTTATATCCATTTGCTTATCTTTATGATAAGATTGGCCAAGAGCCTTATTTGTATCCAAATGTATTTAATTTTTATAGATCAGATTTTCAACCATTAGGTGAGATTTTAAATAATAATTTGGAAGCACCAGAATTTCAGCCTTTTACCGATGTTACAGCTGTCGGTCTTCCAAATNGTATAAGATGGTTAATATATCAGGGTATTCGAAGAGATACTGACGATACAGGAATTGGACAAAGGTGGTACTCTCAAGGTGATTTAGATTTGAGTTACGAAATTTCAATTGCGTATAATAACGATACGCTAATAGATCATTTAGACTTATTATTAACTGCTGGGCGATTAACAGAGGATAACAGACAAGCAATCAAAAATCATCTTCAATCAATTTCTGGAAACTCTGAATCTAATCGAGAACAAAAAGTTAAGGATGCATTGTGGTTATTTTGTATTCTTCCAGAATTTAATTCGTTATATTAGGAAAAATTATGAATATGAATAGAAGAAATTTTATCCAACGAAATTGCGCAGCTATTGGAACAGCTTCGATTTCATCTACCTTATTTTCTTTACGAATGACAGCGGGAGCTACAACAAATGTTAGTGGTTATAAAGCTTTAGTATGCCTTTTCCTTAACGGTGGAAATGACTCGTATAATATGCTTATCCCCTACACAAATGATAATAATGGATATCAAGGTTATTCTTCTGCAAGAGGCGGTGTTGGCACTGATACAAGNGGATTTAAAAGTAATAGTGCTGGNGCNAGAGCATTGGCNATTCATCGTTCAGCATTATCAAACACTGTGCTTAATAGTGTGAACAATCAACCATCTTCCCAATATGCTATCCATCCCCGTTTTCCATTTCTTCAACAACAGTTTAATCAAGGTAATTTGTCATTTGTTGCTAATGTTGGAACTATGGTTGAGCCATTGACTATACAAGATTGGAGAAATATCGGAACATCTCAGCAAAATAAAGAAATTCCAGTGGGTTTGTTTTCTCATCCGGACGCTGTAATGCATTGGCAAACTGTAGTCCCTCAAGTTAGAGGGGCAGCTCCTAAAGGCTGGGGAGGAAGATTAGCAGACGTTATGTCTCAGGCAAATTTAAATGGTTCAGTAGGATTAAATATTTCACTAGCAGGAAATAATACACTTCAACTTGGAAATTTAACTGTTCCTTATGTAACAACTCCTACTGGAGCTATTACATTAAATCAATATTCTGATAATTCTTTAAAAAATGCAGTAGATTCAATTTTAGCTAACTCTTACCCAAATATGCATAATAAAACCTTTTCCGAAAATAAAAAGAGATCTGTAGAGCTTGCCGAAATTGTAAAAACTGCAGTTGATGCACAAACTTTAAGTCAAAATGTTCCTAANACAACAATTAGTAATACGAATAAAACTGCTGATCAGTTAGCAGGAGTAATAAAAGTAATGAAAGCAAGAAATGTATTAGGTATGAATAGACAAATTTTCTTTGTNGAAAGGGGTGGATGGGATCACCATAACGAACTTCTTGATGCACAAGGTGGAATACCCTACCCAAATAGCAATTTAGCTGATGGATCAAATGGATTATTTTATGAGCTGAACGAAGCCCTTGATTTTTTCTGGAACGAAATTATTGCAGCCGGTTTAGAAAATGATGTCATGTTATTTACGGTTTCTGATTTTGGAAGAACTATGACATCAAATGGAAAAGGAACAGATCATGCTTGGGGAGGAAACCAATTTGTACTTGGAAAATCTGCTAACAATGGTGGATCTTTAAATGGTGGAGAAATTTTCGGCCAATACCCAATCCTTGATCCAAATAATAATGATCTCGACCTTGATGCACATAAAAATAAAAATAGAGGAAGAATGCTACCAACTACATCCGCTGATGCATATCTTTCAGAGCTAGTTTCTTGGTTTGGGTTGGATTCTACTCAACTATCAACGGTATTTCCTAACGCTTCAAAGTTTTTTGATCCAATTGCTAACCCACATCCATTAGGAATGTTAGGTTAAAAAATGAAAAAAATAAATGTTGTTTTGTATGTATTACTTTCACTTAACTATTTAGTTTTTTCTGATTACATTATTGAAGATTTTACAACAAGTCCTGACCCTTGGGGTTCAGCGAAATGGGATATTGAAACTAGTTTGAATGGATTGTCGGCATCCAATCCATATTTATTAGTTGATGCTATTGGGCTAGCTCCAAAAAGAGGTGTAATCCTAAGAACTAATGACTCTTCATGGACAGGGAACTATATCTCTAGAGGAATTACTGGAATAGCTTTTGATGTCAGAAATATGAGTGAACAAGATTCTCTTCGTTTACGAGTTGCAATTGGGGATACTCAGAATCCAATGTCAGGAACATGGTTTGTTTCAAGTAATTTTGCTAACATTCAACCATCATCTAATTGGTCAAGTGTTTTTCTTCCAATTAACGAAAATGATTTATCAAAAGCAAGTAGTGCAATGAGTAACGGATCACCAGGTCCTCAAAATTTTAATCAGGTAATGTCCAATGTTTTTGCTCTGAGAATTATATCACAAGGAGCTAGCGGAAATGCAATATGTGAGGATTATATTGGAGACACATTAATTGATAATATTCAGTTAATTCCAGAACCAAATACGGTTGGTTTGACCGTACTGGCAGGATTAATTTTAATCATGATAAAAAATCAAAAATCAGTACTAACATAAGCTTCTATCATTTTTTCATCATCAAAAATATAATACCCCTTAAAGTAATCTTTTGATAGTAAACTTGGAAGCCAGGTAATATCATCTTCCCACATATTTTCATAAGGTATTTCATCTATTGGACACCAAAAAGGCTTNGCTTCATCAGTTTCTTTTGGAATTCCAGAATATGTATCTGTATAAAAAACATGTCCATGGATTGTTAATCCATCNACAAATTGAAAAAATAATTCCCCACCTTTATTAATATCTGATGGCTTAATACAAACTTCTTCAAATGTTTCTCGAATAGCGCATTCTTCTGGTGATTCNCCCTCCTCTATTTTTCCTCCNGGNGCATTAATTTTACCTTTNCCTAANCCTGTTTTTTTGTGAATCAATAAGACTTCATTTTGATTGAATACAAATAATAATGTTGCCTTAATTTTTGGATTCCAATTATCCCAGTTTATATTTTTAATATTATTTTTCACTCTTTCCTTAGTCTAAAAATGTNGCTGTTACGAATGTATGATCTGATGGCTTATCTTTTTTTCTTGGATCAAGATCAATTTCACAATTAGTGCATTTTTTTGTTAATTCATCTGTAGTTAATANATAATCAATTCTCCAACCAATATTTCTAAGAATTGCGTCCTTNACNCGATANTCGNANAAAGAATATATTTCTTTGTCTTCATTAAACTTTCTAAATAAATCAACAAAACCCAGATCACAGGTATCTAAAAAAGCTTCTCTTACATCTANATGATAGCATGGATCATTTTTCTTTGTTTTTGGATTTGATACATCAATGGGATTAACTGCAATNTTCATATCTCCAATCCATGCAATAGATTTATTATCCTCTAAATATTTAGATATAAATTCCTTTAATCTTTTATACCATGAAAGTTTATATTTAAACATAATNTGATCAATAGCTCTGCCTTGAGGAATATATGTATTTATTACTAAAAACTTATNAAATTTNGCACAAATAAGTCTTGTNTTATCNGCTGGTCCCCCATCATCAAATCCTGAAATAATTTCAACAGGTTTCTCTTTAGAAATTATCGCCACGCCGTTATANGATTTTTCNCCTTCAAAACATACGTGATATCCCATTTCATTAAATATAGATTCAGGAAAATCTACATTCTGAACTTTTGTTTCTTGAATACCAAGTANGTCAGGTTTATTTTCTTTAATCCAATCTATAATAATAGGAAGTCTAGATCTNATTGAGTTTGCATTAAATGTGGAAATTTTCATTTTGTTTTAATAAATTTATATGATTGTAAATTAACANAAATATTATGAGAATTGAACAACTAATTAAATTTTAAAAAGTNTTATGATTGATAAAACAACAACAAATTTTATTCATGAGAAAATTGAAGCCGATTTATTATCTGGAAAAATAAAAAAAGTTATTACTCGTTTTCCGCCNGANCCAAATGGACATTTACATATTGGACACGCNAAAGCAATTTTTCTAGATTTTGAAACAGCTAAAAAATATAATGGTGACTGCCATTTAAGATTTGATGATACAAANCCCGAAACAGAGGATGATGAATTTGTAAAATCAATTCAGAAAGATATTAAATGGCTTGGTTATGATTGGGGAAAGAATATCTACTGGGCATCTAATTATTTTGATCAAATGTATTCATATGCTGTGAAATTAATCCAAATGGGATGCGCCTATGTTTGTAATCTNAGTAAAGAAGAATTTAAAAATTATAGAGGAATTCCATCAAAAGATGGNAAAAATCCTCCAAATAGAAATATGAGTATTTCTGAAAATCTAGATATATTTGAAAAAATGAAGNATGGAGTATTTGAGGAAGGAGACTATGTNTTAAGGGCAAAAATTGACATGACTTCTCCTAATTTACANTTNAGAGATCCTGCTATATACAGGATTAAAAAAATATTTCATCACAATACAGGAAATAAATATAATATTTATCCAATGTACGATTTCGCTCATTGTATTGAAGATTCTATTGAAAATATAACTCATTCTCTTTGCACATTNGAATTTGAAGTTCATCGTCCTNTNTATGATTGGATTTTGGAAAAATTNGAACTTTANAAACCTCAACAAATTGAGTTTGCGCGATTAAATATTTCATACATGGTAATGAGCAAAAGACTNTTAAGNGAATTAGTTGAAAATAATCACGTTAATAGNTGGGACGATCCAAGATTACCAACNATCAGTGGCATGAGAAGAAGAGGATTTTCTTCAGNAGCTATNATTGATTTTTGTAAAACAATAGGTTGTACAAAGTTTGATAGTTTAACTGAAATNGAGTTACTTGAAAATTTCGTTAGAAATGATCTCAATGAAAAATCTTANAGAAGAATGGCTGTTTTAAATCCAATAAAACTTACAATTATTAATTATCCTAATAACAAAAAAGAAATATTAAAAATATTAAATCATCCTCATAATGATTCTCTTGGCTACAGAGAGGTTCCATTTTGTAATGAGTTATATATAGAAAAGGATGATTACATGGAGGATGCACCAAATAAATTTAAAAGATTTAGTATTGGGAAAGAAGTTCGTTTAAGAGGATCATATTGTGTAACTTGTAAAGAAGTAAAAAAAGATACCGATGGAAATGTTATAGAAATTCTATGTACNTATGATCCAGAAACTTTGGGNAAAAATCCTCCTGATGGCAGAAAAGTAAAAGGAATTGTGCATTGGGTTTCAGTNAAGGATTCGTCAGATGCGGAAATAAGAGTTTATGATCGATTATTTACTGTTCCTAATCCCCTNCATGACAAAAATAAAAACTTTAAGGAGTTTATAAATAAAAATTCTTTAAAAATAATAAAGGGGAAAATTGAGAAATCCCTTAAAACAGCCAAGCCATTAGATAAATTCCAATTTGAAAGAATCGGATATTTTTGCGCTGATAACGATTATACAAAATCTTATCCTATTTTTAATCAAACAATTTCTCTACGAGGAAAATAATAAGAAATTAAACTAATTCTAAAAGTACTTTTTCAGTTTCAATTGATAAATGTGAGTCAATTTTATCATTCAACTCGTCTGAGAGTACTTCGATTAATGATTCGCCAGAGCATATAATAACTCCATTAATATTAATAACAGGATTATCTAACTCCGATTCTAAAAAACATAGAATAGGTTTCACAGGAATACTTTTTAAATTATTATTATTTAAATAATTTATTAATTCTAAGGCGTCATCCTTAAGTTGCTTAATCGGAGATTTTTTTAAATATTTATTATCAATACTTATACGATTATTAGAAAAACTTATTTTCCCTGACCAATTTTTAGTTTCAACTAAAAATATCCCGNAAGGGGATAAAACAACATGGTCAAAGTTATGCTTTCCATTTTCTAACTTTATTCCATTAAAAATGGAATAATTATAATCTAAAAATGCAAGCTGATTTGAAACCCACTCTTCTCCTCGAGCACCTTTCAGGTAATTATTAAGCTTCCTGCCTCCTAAAAATAAAAATAAAAATCCCAATATTGATATTACAACTAATATAAACCCTGCTTGTGATTGAGATAAATATGGTTGAATCCATATTGCCCTAAAAATGTACCCCAATAGAAAACAAATAANCAATAAAGGCCAAAATGCTTTAACTAATCCAATAATAATTGGTGCTTCTCCAGGACTTCCAAATACTTTAGCAAATGCATCTTTNGTATTTTTAATATTTTTATCCATGATCATATATAATTATTTTAAAGGGATAAAACGTCATTCATACTATATAACCCCGGCTTTTGATCGACTAACCATTGAGCAGCTTCTAAAGCTCCCATTGCGAACAAGCTTCTATCAGTAGCNGTATGAGAAATTTCAATAGTTTCTGAAGAACCTGCAAATATTATNTTATGTTCACCAATGATGTCACCACCGCGAATAGAATGAAATCCTATTTCATGGGGTTTACGTTTTCCAACTAAACCACTACGTCCTTCAATTTTTGCATCGTCTAAGGCGATATTATATCCATCTGCAACAGATTTTCCTAACATCAAAGCAGTACCACTTGGAGCATCAATTTTCTTATTATGATGTTTTTCTATAATCTCAATGTCATAATTTTTATCTTTTAANATTTTTGCCACCTCTTCAGAAATTTTAGAAAGAATATTTATCCCTAAACTCATATTTCCAGAAATCAAAACAGGGATGCTTTCACTAACATCTTTTACCAATGATAACTGCTCTTCATTTAATCCGGTTGTTCCGATTACCCATGAAGTATTCCACTTCTTAATTCTTTCTGCATTTCCAGATGTACAAACATGTGATGAAAAATCGATTATTACGTCTGACTCTTCACCTAAAGCATTTAAATCACTTGATAATAATACTCCGGCTTCATTTAATCCAAGTGTGANACCTATATCATTATTTAAATTTTCAGCATCCCATAAATCAACAGCTCCAATTATTTCCAAATCAGAAACTTTCTTCTCTAATATACACTTAATTAATGACTGACCCATTCGTCCTGCAGCCCCTAAAATTATAACTTTTTTAGCCATCTAAAACTCCTGTTTTCTTCATTGTTTGAAATAATATTTCTTTCTTTTCATTAGGCATTGAACATAATGGCAATCTAAATATCTCTTCAGCTAATTGCATAAATGATAATGCTGATTTTATTGGTATTGGATTTGTATCAATAAATAGATCATCAAAAAACTTTTTATAAAAGTTATGAATTTTTTCCGATTCAACAAAATCACCCTCTAATGCTTTATTAATCATTTTACTCAAACTTTTTGGAATTGCATTAGACGCAACAGAGATAACTCCCTGTGCTCCCTCTTTAATCATTGGAACAGCTAAAATATCATCACCTGATAAAACTTCTAAAGTACAATTATCTTTAATTTTTTTAACATTTTCTACTGTCCCAGAAGCTTCTTTTATAGAAATAATATTCTTATGTTTCGATAGTTCTTTAATTACATCTAAAGAAATTTCTTTAGATGTTCTTCCCGGTACATTGTATAATACAACTGGAACTCCTATATCAGCAATTTTNGAAAAATGACGAATTAAACCTTCATCATTTGGCTTATTATAATAAGGAGTAACTTGTAATGTGCCATCTACACCAAAAGATTTTGCTGCTAGGGTTAACTCTACAGCTTCAGCAGTTGAATTTGCACCGGTACCAGCTATTACTTGACATCTTTTATTTACAATTTTTACAACTTCTTGAATTACTTTTAAGTGTTCGGATGTATTTAAAGTTGGTGATTCACCAGTTGTTCCGACTGGTACAACTCCGTCAATACCTGCTAAAATCTGTCTTTCTACTAGTTTTTTTAAGTTATCAAAATCGATATCTCCATTTTTTTCAAAAGGAGTAATCAATGCTGTAAATGTACCTTTAAAACTCATATCATTTTAAAATGCATCTAACCCACTAAAATCTATTGTATTAAAATAATCATCGATAGTTTCAGCTCTTCTTATCTGAATGATATCACCATTTTCTCTTAATAAAAGCTCTGCTGATCTTAATTTTGCGTTATAATTAAAGCCCATAGAATGGCCATGTGCTCCGGCATCATGTAATACAATTGTATCACCAATATTTATTTCTGGCATTGCTCTATCTATTGCAAATTTATCATTATTTTCGCATAAAGATCCTGTTATATCATATGTAAAATCATGATCTCTATCTTCTTTTCCAAGAACAGATATGTGATGATATGCACCGTACATTGCAGGTCTCATTAAATTTGACATACATGCATCTAAACCAACATAACTTTTGTAAGTTTCTTTCTTATGTAAAACTTTACTTANTANCCANCCATAAGGACCNGTAACCATTCTACCACACTCAAAACGAATATCNAAAGGAGGCAGNCCTTTATTAATAATTTCTGATTGGTATAATTCTTNAACTCCTTTACCAAGCAACATNAAATCCACAGGTTTTTCATTGGGATGATATGGAATACCAATACCNCCTCCTAAATTTAAAAATTCAAAGGAAATATTTAATTCTTTTGATATATCAGCNGCNAGNNTAAATAACATTTTTGCAGTATCTAGAAAATATGGAATTTCTAATTCGTTAGAAGCTACCATTGTATGTAAACCAAATCTCTTAACTCCTTTNTCTTTAAGTATCTTATAGCCATCAAANAGTTGGTCTTTTGTAAATCCATATTTTGCTTCTTCAGGCTTTCCTATAATTACATTTCCTCCTTTAAGAGAACCAGGATTATATCTACAACATATTAATTCAGGNAGTCCTACATTTGACTCTAAATANTTAATATGCGAAATATCATCCAAATTAATTATTGCTCCTAATTCATTNGCTTTAGCGTATTCATAAGCAGGNGTATCATTAGAAGTAAAAATTACATCTTCACCAGTTATTCCAACTTTTTCACANAAAANCATNTCTGGATATGANGAACAATCNCCNCCAAAACCTTCTTCCTTTAAAATTTTTATAATGTATGGATTAGGTGCTGCTTTAATAGCGTAGTACTCTTTAAAACCTTTATTCCAAGCAAATGCTTTATTTAGTCTTCTTGCATTATCTCTTATTCCTTTTTCATCATAAATGTAAAAAGGTGTAGGATATTCTCTCGAAATTTCTTCAACCTGTTCTTTTGTTAGTGGTAATTTCTTATTTGTCATTATTTATTCCTNAATATGAATCCTTANTTTATACCAAAATTTTTTCAATTATATAATATCAATAAAAAGTTATTTTTTTAAAATTTTTTCAATTAGGTTCGAAATCTANCNGTTATTCTTACTAAAACTATGATTAATCCACCATTCTATTATCTCTTTTTCATCATTAGTAATGTATGGTTCAGAAGGNGGCATATGAAATTTATCATGAACNGGAAGATTTATCCGCCTTATAATTTCAGATGATTGAGAATCTCCAATTGAAATTGCCGAACCAAATAATCCACCTTTAAGAATACTTTCTTCCGTCATCATATTTAATCCGCCTTGAGACCTTCTATCATTGTGACAATAGANACATTTTGATTCTAAAATTGGATAAACAGAAATTTCAAANAAACCGTCTGAAGAATTTTNAAGNTCNANTTTCTCTTTTTTTNAAAAGTTTTTACTAATTCGNTCACNTAAAGTTCCATGAGTTATTNTAGANCCTAAATGGCCTGTNTAACCNAAACAAAAAGTAACAANAAGTGANGAAATCCACANATTTANAAAAGATCGCTCCTTAAAATGATAAATACANAAAAATGATATNAAATAAATNAATANTANNGCNGCATATANATGCGCNTTNANAATATCTCCNGTATATCCNNTAAGTTTTAATGCTAGACCAGTTAAAAATGANAAAACTGATGAAATTAAAACCAAAATTGAAATTATTTTTAAAAATGGAAAGATATGAATTGATTTTTTAATAGTTCCAATTAAAAGGAAGANAATAAACCCAAACCATAATCCAATTGGNAAATGGACAAAAAGAGGATGGAATACTCCTAAAAGANCTAATACNAAAAGATTATCGTTATCTAAAGATAAGAAAATTAAACTAGTTAAAATTAAATTAAAAACTAGGNATAATGAGTATTTAAAACTTNATNGCATTAGCTATTTTTTTTGCTGTAAATCCNTTATNGANGCTAATACTCTCAATCTNAGCGCATTTANTTTNATAAATCCTGTTGCATCAGCTTGATTATAACCACCATCTTCATCGAAGCTAACTAACTCAGAATTATANAGTGAATATGGTGAACGCCTNCCAGAAATATGCACCATTCCTTTAAATAATTTAACNCTAACATCTCCAGTTACATTTTCTTGGCTTTTNGAAATAGAGGCTTGGAGNAATTCTCTTTCTGGAGAGAACCAATANCCATTATATATCAACTCTGCATATTTAGGAATAAATGAATCCCTTAAATGCATAGCTTCTCGATCTAATGTGATTGATTCTAANGCACGATGCGCATGATAAATTATNGTTCCNCCCGGAGTTTCATAAACACCTCTATCTTTCATTCCTGTATATCGATTTTCGACAATATCAATTCTTCCTATNGCATGATTATATCCANAACTATTTAATTTTTTTAATAATTCAGCAGGACTAAATTTTTCATCATTAATAGCAATTGGAANTCCAGATTCNAAACTTATNGTAATNACTTCTTCTTGATCTNCAGCTTGAGATAAAGGTTTTGTCATACACCACATTGATTCNTCGGGCTCTANCCATGGGTCTTCAAGNACTCCTCCTTCAAAACTCATATGAAGAATATTACGATCAGTNCTNTAAGGTTTTTCAGCGGAAACAGTGGTAGGAATNTTTCTATCNTTTAAATAATTAATCATGTCGGTTCTTCCGCTAAANGAAAAATCATTTGGCATTCTCCANGGAGCTATTATTTTAATATTTGGATTTAATGCATAAGCTGTTAATTCAAACCTAACNTGATCATTNCCTTTACCGGTTGCTCCATGACATATNGCCTCAGCTCCCTCTNGCTTAGCAATATCNACCATTCTTTTGGCTATTAGCGGTCGTGCAATNGATGTTCCAAGNAGATACGTTCCNTCATATATCGCATTAGCTTGAAATATTGGGAATACGTAATCATTCACAAATTCCTCTTGTACATCNTCAATAAAACATTTTTTTGCTCCATGATCTAATGCTCTTTGTTCAAGTCCTTCTAACTCTTCTTCTTGACCAACATTAGCGCAATAACATATTACCTCGGCATCATACGTTTCTTGCAACCATGTTAGCAGAACTGTTGTATCTAACCCCCCTGAATATGCCAATACTACTTTCATCAATTTATCCTTTCAAAGTATTTAAAATGGAATCTCTTCCTCTAAGTCGTCAAAGTTATCTGGATCTTCTCTATTTTCATCTAATGTCATAGAATCTTGACTGCTTTCAACTGTTGAGATCTTCCATCCTGTTAAATTATTAAAATATTTTCCGTTATACTCTCGACCTCTAATATTAAAATTAATGGTTACGGNCTGTCCAATTGNAATCGAGTCTAATAATTCTATTTTATCTTGTAAGAATTCAATGGAAATATCCTGAGGATATTTTTCATCTCCAGTAGTTAAAATAATTTCTCTTTTTTTAAAACCACTTCCAAATGTTTGNGTTTCTGGTAAAAGTTTTACTTTTCCTGATATTTCATATGACATAANACTACCTCNATTTTTTAATATTTTTTTAAATTTTTCATTTCATTATCAATATCGTTACAAGACTTTATAATCAAATCAATTGCTTTGTTTACCTCCTCAATTGAAATAATCATTGGTGGTAACATTCTTAATATATTTCCTGCAGTTGCAATAGCAAGTAATCCATTTTCTTCTAATTTTTTTTGTAAATANTTTGCTTCAACATTTAAAACNATTCCNAGCATTAAACCTAATCCTCTGATATTTTCTATCCACTCAAACTTGCTAAGTTCTTTTGACAATTTTGATTTTAAATGCAGTCCCATTNTTTCCGCATTNCTTAAAAGATTATNATTTTTAATTATCTCAATTACTTTTAATGAAACTGCACTCGATAAAGGNTTNCCACCAAATGTCGTGGCATGGTTTCCTGGTTGAAAAATATTTGATAACTCAGCTTTTGCAATAAGAGCTCCAATTGGAAACCCGTTACCTAATCCTTTTGCAGACGAAATAACGTCTGGTTTTATATCTGCGTGCTGAAAGCCAAACCATTTACCTGTTCTTCCAATCCCTGCTTGAACCTCNTCACANAAAAGTAAAATGTTATTATTATCNCATAAATCTCTAAGTTTTCTTAGNAATATTTTATCAGCAGGAATTACCCCTCCTTCACCTTGAATTGATTCGANCATTACNGCAACCGTCGAAGAATTAATTAATGATTCAACAGAATCAAGGTTATTATAATCTGCATAAACAAATCCTTTTGGTAAGGGTCCAAATCCTTTTTTTACCTTGTCTTGACCGGTTGCAGTTAATGTAGCCAATGTTCTACCATGAAAAGATTGCTTCATGGTTATAATTTCATATTTATTACTACNACTTCCCCACAGCCTTGCTAATTTTATCATACCTTCATTAGCCTCAGCTCCAGAGTTACAAAAAAAACATTTTGCGTTTTCTAACCCAGTACATTCAACCAACTGTTCAGCTAATTGGGGNTGTATTTTATTATAAAATAAATTTGATGCNTGCATTAATTCATTCGATTGATTACAAATTGTATCAATAATTTCAGGATGNCAGTGACCTAAGTTTGTTACTGCNATTCCAGANGTAAAGTCTAAAAAAACTCTTCCATCCGNNCTATATAAGTATATGCCTTTTCCTTTTTCTAGACATAAACTTTGTCTATATGTGGGCATGATAAATTCTTCAGAAAGAGATTTAATTTTTTCAAATGAAATATTTTTGTTCATATGTTCCGTTATTTTAAAATTTCTGTACCTATTCCTTCATTTGTAAATAATTCCAATAACAAGGAATGNGGAATTGAAGAATCAATAATATGTGCTTTTTTAACTCCTTTTTTAACTGCGTTTGCCATTCCTTTNATTTTAGGTAACATNCCNCCNCTAATTACACCTAATTTTATTAATTCTTCTACTTGATGAAGATGTAATGTNGATATTAAAGANTTAATATCCTCCTGATCNCTTAATAAACCNGGNACATCGGANAAAAAAACTAATTTTCTAGCTTTGAGTGCGCAAGCTAANTGGGTNGCTGCTTCATCTGCATTTATGTTATAAATTTGACCTTTCTCATCTTTACCAAGTGGCGTAATAAGGGAAATGATATCNGATTTGGTGAATGCATCAATTGGCTCAGTATCAACNGATAAAATATTTCCNACATATCCCCAATTAATTCTTTCACCCTCATCAAAATCATGGCTTGTTAGTTGATCAACTTTGAAGATATCTTCTCCATGAATTCCTCTNGCTTTACCGTTAAATTTTAGAAGTGTATCAACTAAATAAGGATTTATTTCTTGATTTAATACCCTTTCAACTATTTTGATAGAAGAGCTATCAGTTACNCTTAGTCCTTGAANAAACTTTGAAAATATACCTTTTTCTTTTAATGCTTTTGAAATAGCTTTTCCNCCNCCATGAACAACAATTGGATGCATNCCAACACATTCCATAAAAGCTATGTCTTGAAGAATACTTTTAACACCATCTTCNTTTTCCATAATACTTCCACCGAACTTAACAACTACTGTCTCGCCTCTAAAACGTTGCATGNAAGGTAGTGCTTCNGATAATACTTCTGCTTTTTTNATATAATTTTCCATAATTTTCTTTTNTATTAAAATATTAATAATTAATTCTAACGTATCTTTCTGTACAATTGCACGTATAAATAGTTGCCTCTCCATCAGCTAATCCAAGATGCACCTTTATTAATAACTCTTTTTCTGATACTGCATCTACCATTACTTGATGATCAANGTCATACTGACAACCATTTTCAACCGCTTGAACATTACCATAAAAAATACTTACATTTTCNGGAATGATTTTAGCNGATGANTACCCAATCGCATCCATAATCCTTCCCCAATCNGGATAACTTCCAGCCCAAGCAGTTTTATTCAAAAGAGAATTTGCNACTGATCTAGCTGCTATGTCAGCTTCCTNATCATTTAATGCTCCAATAACTTTTAATGTTATAAATCTNTCTGCTCCTTCACCATCATGAACAATCATCATGGCAAGTTCAAAACAAACCTCTTTCAAAGCAATTGTAAAGTCATTCCACTCATTAGAATTTGGATTCAATTCATATNTATCATCTAATCCGTTTGCTAANATTAAAACTGTATCATTAGTACTTTGGTCACCATCAACTGTTATTCTATTAAAACTNACATCAACCGCATCTTTNAGACACTTATTTAAGTCAAAACTATTTATTTTTGCATCAGTCATTATGAAAGCTAACATAGTAGCCATATTCGGNTCGATCATTCCNGCCCCTTTAGCCACACCTGTAATAGTAATTTTTTGNTTATTAAGAAAAATACTNTTAGTAACAATTTTTGGATGAGTATCTGTNGTCATGATTGCTTTAGATGTAATATCAAGATTATTTTCAGANAGAGATTTACNNAGATNGAATATTCCNNATTTTATTTTATCCATAGGAAGTTGAGGACCAATTTTTCCCGTTGAGCAAACTAAAACATCTGTTNAATTGCATTNAAGNTGTTTTGCGGTTTCTTTTGNCATCTCNACAGCAGAATNATATCCTTCTTTNCCAGTGCATGCATTGGCTACTCCACTATTAACTATNATGGCTTTTGCTTGATTATTAANTANATGNTCTTTGCAAAGTTTAACGGGNGCTGCNTATACTTGATTNGTTGTAAATACACCTGCCGCAGATGCAATATTATCTGAAACAATTAAAGCCATATCTAATGAATTATCAGGNTTAATTCCTGCAGATAANCCTNCACTNAANAAACCATTTGGTAATNTATTTTTTTTCATTTTNAAAACTCCATATANTTTTATTATAATTTAAATTCTATTATTTTAGAAATAAAAAAAGCCCCTCGAATACCGAGAGGCTATTTTGATTCCAATNANANGAAAAATTATCTTTTCGAAAATTGAAAACGTTTTCGCGCTCCAGGCTGTCCAGGCTTTTTACGTTCTTTAACACGAGANTCCCGGCTTAAAAATCCTGCTTTTTTAAGCGATGCCTTATTATCATCATCAATACTAGCCAANGCTCTTGATGCNGCATGAACAAGTGCACCGCATTGACCTGATTTTCCACCACCTTTNACAGATGCAATAATATCATATTTTTTAACAGCGCCTATTTCTTGAAACGGTAATTTTAACATTTCAATTTGCAAGGCNGTTCCAAAGTAGTCTTCAGCAGAAATACCATTTACNNTAATNGANCCACTACCNTCAGTCATTCTAATTCTNGCNACTGAGCTTTTTCTTCTACCAGTNGATTGTATTATATTTTTCTTAACCATCTAANTATCCTAAATTATAATTGAACTTTTAAATNACTAATTGATTGTGCGCTNTGNGGATGCTCATTTCCTACATAAACCTTCAANCTTTTTATTGTTTGTCTTGATTGACGATTATTAGGAAGCATTCCNTTAACCGCCTGAGTAATTATTCTTTCAGGGTTTTTTTCACGAANAACACNAGCTTTTNTTTCTTTTCTTCCGCTNGANTAACCNGAATAATCTTGNTAAATCTTATTTTCNTNTTTATTTCCACTGAGTTTAATTTTTTCACAATTAGTNACGATTACAAAAGCTCCGGTATCNACGTGNGGTGTATACGTNGGNTTATCTCTACCTCGTAGCGCATCAGCNATAATNACTGCAAGACGACCAGTTGGNAAATCTGTAGCATCTACT
Source organism: Kiritimatiellaceae bacterium (assembly GCA_002712105.1). GTDB lineage: Bacteria > Verrucomicrobiota > Kiritimatiellia > Kiritimatiellales > Pontiellaceae > Pontiella. Next base: position 15,133 of record PASA01000021.1, on the reverse strand, counting down.
AATAACCACTCTCTTTTAACTTCTGCTTCTTTTGGCATATAAGTTTTCATAAATATCTCTTAATAATCTAATAAATNTATANAAGGAGGGAAAAGCTATAGAAATGACTNCCTTGTGTCAANACTCTCTCGAAAATGTTTTTTGATAATTATTAATGTTATACATNAAAATTTCTTTTATCATTAGATATGTTTAATAATAANAAAAAATTTTTNTGGTTANTAACTATGTTNCAATTAATTAATGAAACAAAAACAGACTATCTAACNAATTTGCCAAATAGAAAAGCTTTTGATGANGANATCATTTNTCGAATTGATAAATTNAAAAANAATAAAATTCCTGCATTACAACTAATAGTTATAGACNTAAAAAATTTAAAAAAAATAAACGATAATGAAGGTATGGAAGCAGGNGATAAAATTATTATCAAAATGGCTNTAATTTTNGCAAATTTAACATCNCAATTTGAAAGACAAGCTTANAGAATTGGTGGAGANGAATTCGCTATTTTACAAAANAATTTCCTTCANAAGNANTANNTNCATATGCANTCTTTCTGCAAANCAATTNCTAAAGTNCCACATTACACTGGATGGTCATGGATAAAAAATAATAGTGATATTNAAGCTGCTGAATCAAAAACCATTGCTACAAAGATGTTTAATGATGCNANTAAGCAAATAANNANATTAAAAAGTGATNCTTGAANAATGNAATGCNTTTATNTCTTNGGCNATTNCCTCAACTATATTATTNGGNACTGTTTTACTAACCCTCATCAAAGCNAACGAATACTCTTGAGACAAATCATGAGGATTTCTCATATCATCAATATTAATNTCNGCATCNGCAAGGGATTGNCCAATTTTACCGATAACACCAGGTCTATCCTTNTAGATAAATAATACTGCTGTTCCAGTNGGCTCNAAATAAAGTTTGTCGAAATCATTAATTCTAGAAATCATCATNTTTCCCTCNGTAACNGTTCCNCGTACACTTATTCGTTTAAAATTAGCAGCATCAACTGCAGTNGTTACATCTACCGTAATTGAATTTCCATATCCTTTTGAGCTGTCTGTTTCCCTATTNAAATATTCGACTCCNTTTTCTNTNAGATAGTCAATAGCAGCTCCATATCCTAATGATCGATCAAACTCNTCACTTAATGCNGCTAGCACTTGNACNAGAAGCCAATCTTTGTAATTAGCTAAATCTCCATAAAANCTAGTCTCTANGACTTCNACATTNTGGTTTCCATCAGCNATGCCTTTACANAAATANGANAGTGCAAAAGCTAATTCTGAATANGCTTTATCTAATCCTTCAGGAACATCACGATTAACAATNTACGAAGCAATNCCTTTATCGTCTAATCCAATAATTTGAGTAGCAGCTCTNTGAGCAGCATTATAATTGGCTTCAANNGTACTAGCTCCTAAATGAGGAAGCATAATNTCGGCAATATCNGCAATAGGTTTTTCACCAGCTTCATCTTTTGGATAAACATCATTTAATAATCGTAATTTTTTATCTTCTTTAATTNCACGAAAATCATCTTCATTTAAAATTCCTGCCCTTGCACAATTAATGAGGGTNGCTCCTTCTTTCATTAATTCAAAAAAAGACTTNTTNATNATTCCCCTNGTTTCATCGTTTTCNGGCATATGTAATGATATATAATCACATTCTTCAAAAATTTGTTTAAGCTCAACNGGAACNGCATCAAANAAACGAGCTTTTTCAACTTTTAGNAATGGATCGAAAGCTAAAATTTTAACATCNAATCCNGAAAGTCTTTTNGCAACNAATTGNCCGATTGCCCCAAATCCAACAATNCCAANCGTTTTNCCNGTNATNTCTGTNCCCATAAANTTTTTCTTTTCCCACTTACCCTGTCTNCAGGAAATATCTCCAGGAATAAGATGTCTTGCATCAGCTAGCATTAAAGCNACAACTTCTTCTGCNACTGCATTTGCATTAGCTCCNGGAGTATTCATTACATCTACGCCTTTTTTACGAGCATATTTCGTATCAATTGTNTTATATCCGGCNCCNGCACGAACTATGATTTTTAAATNAGGGAGCGCATCAATAATTTTACTNGNTATTTTTTCAGAGCGAACNATGATTCCATGAACATCCGAATGTTCAGAAATCAATTCNTCAATNTCTTTTGAATCATCTTGNACAACTTGATAATTTCCNTGNGACTCTANAGTTTTTTTTGCTATNNGATTTAATTTAGTTGGTATTAAAATTTTTTTCATACTATACTCGCTGTTATTATTACTAAAANGCTGAACACTAAGTTACGTTCTTAATGTAATCAAGCTTTGACAAACAAAGATTTTGTGTGAGATTATCTGATTTAAATGAAAACTTACATTAATTTTATAAAAATTAGTATTTGTTCACTAATTCTTAGTGGGTGTGTTGGGTATTCACTTCAACCCTCTCTTCCGGACGGAATAACATCAGTTGGAATTAAACCAATTGTTAACAAAACTTCAGAACCAGCAATCGAATTAAAAATTACCGAAGCATTATCTGACTTTATTCAACAAGATGGTCGACTTAAATTATCAAATACGTCCGATGCNGANGCAATTATCGAAATAACTTTAACAAAATATGTTAATACACCAATNGCATTCANATCAAATACACGTGAATTTTCNACAAAAACTTATCTTCAAGGNGTTCATGCGAAGGCAATACTTCGCAATAGAATTTCCGGTGATATAATTTCTGAAACTGTAAATCATGGAGAATCAGTGTTTGATTTTGAATATGATATNTCNAGNTCTAAAAGAAATGTTTTTTCTAGTGCTGCTGATGANTTAGTAAGGATGATTTACACAGACTTNATNGAACAATGGTANCAANTAAAAATAATTATTTATTAACTAATTTTTTTTAAGTTNTTNNTNGCTTGAGTTTTTTTTCTTATAGCAGTGTTTTTACTTATAACATTTTTCTTAACNGCTTTATCTAAAACAGAATGATATGANCTCAANGCCAATTGACATTTCTCAATATCTCCGTCACTCAATGCTTCATTCATTANACGACGAGCAGATTTAACACGTGTTCTAACCTGAAGATTCTCTTCACGCTTAACAGCATTTTGTCGCATTCTTTTCTTTGAACTCTTTAAATTNGGCATATTTATAAACCTCTAAATTANGTTNAATTGGATGGTGGATAATAACCATGGAAAAATTTAAGTCAATCCACATTCTNCNGTTTTTTACTTATCGAATTAATCCCCANTGTTCACGAAATGGCCAATATACAAATTCTGCTGGACCTCTAAAATCNTCTCTGGGGACGCCNCCGAAAAATCTACCATCTAAACTCATACCTGGNTGAGTATTATCACCTAACATTAAATACTGATNATCTAATAAATCAATAGATGTANTNGAATCACTTAATTTTCCNGCATAATTATAGTTAATAAAATCAAATTTTTCATTTGCAATAATACCATTNGCAATAATTTTATTATTTTCTATTTTNATATTTTCATTTGGAAGACCTACCATTCTCTTAATATAGAATGTATCTTTTCTNACATCATCATACTTNATGTTTTTAGTATCAAATACAGAAATATCNCCTCTTCTTGGTGACCTAAAATTATAAATNAATTTATTTACTATTATTTGATCNCCAGTNATAACTTTAGCAGATGCTAAAATATCTCCTTTTTGATAATATCTTTTTAATGGTTTTAAACATTTGGACGCAGATTGTGAGCTACACATATAAAAAGGGATNCGATGTTTTACNCCATTTATATTTAATATCAATGCATCTCTGCTTTGATCNGCGTTNACTAATGGACCAGANGTTTGTGCTCTNATTTCCTTATACGACTCNCCGGTAATCAACCATTTAGGAAATTTTGTTATTGGNTTATCAAAAAATGTTCTCTNAGCTTGAGCTTCAATAGTAATACCATTTAATGTTGGTTGCATGGAACCAGTNGGTATTTTAAAGGGTTCAATAAAAAANGCTCTTATTGCCATNGCTGCAGCAATNGCGACAATAAATACTTCCATTTGTTCTCTTATTCCTTTTCTTAAATAAAATGGATAAACTTTATCAATNGCTTTTTCTAATAATATNATTTTNTTTGGAANATCTTCCNTNTCCTTTTGAAAAGANATAATTAAATTTTGCTTNGCTTGCTCAAGATCNTCTAAATCTTCNTCTTTTGCAATATCCTCTCTCATATTTCGAGCATGCTTNGCNGATTTTAACANTTCTTTATATTGTTTTTTTTGTTTTCTTTTTTTNAAAAATGTNTTCATTTAATTATTNTTTGTTTTNAGCACTGCAATGAAAGCTTCCTGNGGAATATTTACTCTCCCNATTTTTTTTAATTTCTTTTTACCCTCTTTTTGTTTTTCAAGTAATTTTCTTTTACGTGTAATATCTCCTCCATAACATTTAGCNGTAACATCTTTTCTATANGCGCGTATAGTTTCTCTAGCNATAATTTTACCATTAACAGCTGCTTGTAATGCAACAGAAAAAGCTTGTCTTGGAATAACATCGAGTAATGATTTACACATTTGTCTTCCACGAAATTCTGCCTTCGATCGATGAACNATGCTTGAAAATGCGTCGACAATTTCTCCATGGATTAAAATATCCATTTTTACTAANTCNGACGGTTGATAATCAGCATATTCATAATCCATTGATGCATACCCTCTACTTATTGTTTTTAGCTTATCATAAAAATCNATAAGAACCTCATTNAANGGCATTTTACATGTTAACATTACTCTTGTTCCATCGATGGAATCTGTTTTTTGAATTTCACCTCTNCNNTCCATAATTAATTGCATCATNTCNCCAATATAATCTGTTGGAAGAATNATTGTTGCAATAATCATTGGTTCATCAATATGGTCTATTAAAGATTGATCAGGTANATGCATAGGATTATCAACATCGATTATTTCTCCGTTTTCAAGATATACTTTGTAAACAACATTTGGATAAGAAGATATAATATCGAGATTAAATTCTCTTCGTAACCTCTCCATTATTATTTCCATATGTAATAATCCCAAAAATCCACATCTAAATCCAAACCCTAATGCCACAGACGATTCAGATTGAAAGCTAAATGAAGCATCATTCAATCTCAATTTATCCATACTTGCTCCTAACTTCTCAAAGTCGGAAGTTTCAACAGGATAAATTCCCGCAAAAACCATGGGATATATTTCTTTGAACCCAGGTAGTGGATAAGTTGAGGGATTCTTTGAATTTGTTAAAGTATCTCCAATTTGAATTTCTGATGCATCTTTTATGTTGGCTATAACGTACCCAACTGCACCTTCTTCTAGTTCATTATTTTTGGTCATTTCAGGAGTAAAAACTCCTACTTCTTTAACTTCATAACTTTGATTTGTGCTCATTACTGTGATTCTATCCCCTGCTTTTAATGTACCACTAAACAGTCGCATATAAACCACAACTCCTCTAAATGCATCGTATTTTGAATCAAAAACTAAAGCTCTTGTATAGTCATCATCTGATGGCTTTGGTGAAGGAAATTTTAATACTACCGCTTCTAATACGTCTTCAATACCAAATCCAGTTTTTGCGCTAACTTGAATAGCATCTGTAGCTTCAATAGCTAATATATCTTCTATTTGTTGACTAACAACATCAATATTCGCATTAGGAAGTTCAATTTTATTTAATACAGGAATAATTGCTAAATTATTATCATTTGCTAAATAGGTATTTGAAACTGTTTGCGCCTCAACACCTTGAGCGGCATCGACAACTAATATTGCCCCTTCACAAGCTTGTAAACTTCTTGAAACTTCATATGAAAAATCAACATGACCCGGTGTATCTATTAAATTGAAAGTGTATATATTTCCGTCCTTAGCTGTGTAGTCCATAGTAACTGGATGAGCTTTAATTGTTATTCCTCTTTCTCTTTCTAAATCCATAGAATCAAGAAGCTGTTCTTTCATTTTACGCTGCTCAACCGTTTGTGTTAATTCAAGCATCCTATCAGCTAAAGTAGATTTTCCATGATCAATATGAGCGATTATGCAAAAATTTCTTATGAGATTTAAATTATTCATAGTTAACTGAACAAGCTACCTAACGATATTCGTTTGGTCAAGTAAGCTAGAAAAGGTTATCCTTATTTATTTGAAGTATCATTTGGATTTGGAGGAACAGGTTGTCCAACAGAAATTAAATAATTAAACAATTCATCTTGAAGAGAATCTGCGATTTCTGTTTCTACAGAAGATAATTCAAATCTCTCCATATGGTCAGAGGCAATATAGTATAGCTCTTTTTTATTTGTTTCCCATGAATAAATTAATTTCCAACCATTTTTTCTGATCGCTGACTCTGCATTAGCCATATTCCATTTGTTAAATCTTGGATAATGCCATGTTAATATTCTTTTATGAAATACTTTAATGTTTTCTGCCTTATTACCACTAAATAATAACGAGGCAAAACTTATCCCATCCAATGACTGATGAGTAGAAAAAGTATTATATTTTGATAACTCCATGATAGTTGGTAATATATCAACTCCAGAAATTGGAGCGTCACATTGAGATGATGGGGGTATATTTGGACCCTTAACGATAAATGGAACCCGAATCCCCCCTTCTTTCAGGCTCCACTTACCTCCTTGCAGAGGATTATTTAAATTATTTTTTACATTTGGTTTAGGAGGAAAGCTCGGTACCGCTCCATTATCAGATGTAAAAATTATATAGGTATTATCCGATAATCCTAATTCATCCAACGCAGTTAAAACTCCTCCAATACTTCTGTCAAGTGCTTCTGTCATTGCTGAATATGCAGGAGGTCTTAATTGTTTATTATTTGGAATTTTTTCATACTTGATTAGATCATCTGGGTCAGCGGTTATCCAGGTATGGTTAGCATAGTGAGATATTTGCATAAAAAATGGTTTTTTGGATTCCGCCTGTTTTCTTAAAAAATCTACTGCTCTATTTTTTAGGGTAGTAGTAAGTTTAGGATCCTTATTAATTCTAATCTGGTAAGCTGTTTTGTTATCATCTCCCCCTTCTTTATTTCCGGTTTTACCGTCACTTTCATCAAATCCAAAAACATGAGGTTCAGTTTCAATATGCCACTTTCCAAAATGCGCGGTTACATAATTATCGTCATGTTTTTTTAATAATTCTGCAAGTGTGTCTGGAGAATGATAATCAAATGCATTTTTCATTTTAAAAACACTTGTCATCCCGTGCCTAGCAACACTTTGTCCAAGCTGAATAGAGTAACGCGAAGGAACACATACTGGTCCTGCAGCGTATCCATTAGAAAATATCATCCCATCATTTGCTAATTTTTTGATCGATGGAGTAATGTATCCATCACCATATGAATTACCAATACGTTTATCCATTCGTAGACTTGTACCAGACCAAGCTTGATCATCTGTTAAAATTAAAATAAAATTTGGGTGTTTGGCTAAACAAACAAAATGGAAACAACAAATTAAAACGAATATTATCTTCAAATAAAACTCCTAGCCATCTGATACATTGAAACTTTTTACAAGGCTGCCTACATCAACTTTAAAATCACCTGGCTCAAAAATAATGTTACCATTTTGATCTACATAGGATAGATGAGAGGTTTTATCTATCTTAAATGTAACAACTTTTGATTCATTAGGTTTTAGTTCAATTTTTTCAAAGTGTTTTAGCTTTTTGATTGGCTGAGTTATAGAAGCTTCGGGATCTGATATGTACCATAATACTGTTTCTTTTCCTAATCGGTTGCCTGTATTTGTAATTTTAACTGATGCAATCATATTTGGTTCATCCACCAATAAATTGTCGTATTTAAATGAAGTATAACTTAATCCATGACCAAACCAATACATAGGAGAAGATTCAATATCTTGATATAGTCCACTCCAACTTCCATTGCCAACCCTTGCGCTTTGATGTTTATTGTAATAAACTGGAACTTGTCCAACAGTTCTAGGAAATGTCATAGCTAGTTTTCCTGAAAAATTTTCAAGTCCAAATATAAGCTTTGCTAGCGCATTTCCAGCTTCCACACCCGGTTGCCAAATATGAACAATAGCATCAACTTTTGGCTCAAGGGTTTGATAAGAAATAGGACGACCACTGCCTACAACTAAAATTAACGGTTTTTTGTATTTATAAAATTCTTCTACCTTATGTGCGTTATGTAATTGAAGTGTTGAACGTGAACCATTTTCTCCACTCATCTTCTTTGTTTCCCCTAAACATAAAATAATAAAATCAGCTTTATGTGGGTCATCTACTAACTTAGATCGATTTGGTATAAATCGCTTAAATCCGCTTTCTAAACTAACAACATCGTTGGTGTTACCATGCGCTAACCATGAGCCTAAAAGGGCTTCATTGTCAGCTAAAAGATTACCTGATATATAAATTTTGGATGGNTTCTCAAGAGGAAGAATATCATCATTTTTTAAGAGGACGGCTGATTCTANNGCAAGCTGTTCTGCTATTTCACGATATTCCTTTTTNAGATACCGATTNNCNGAAATTATTTCCGTGTAGGGGNTTTCAAATAATCCGAGTCTAAACTTAAGCCTTAAAACATTTTTAACAGCNCTATCNATATCCTCCATNGAAATTAATCCATTTTTAAGCATTTGTGGAATTTTGACATATATTCTCGATTCCATATCAATATCATTTCCAGCTTTNAAAGACGCACTNCCACACTTNANNGGATCTAATGAATACCCTTGATTTTTNAGCTGTCTAATTGCACCCCAATCCGAGACAATTGCACCATCAAATCCCCATTTCTTTTTTAANACNTCTTTAATAAGATANGAATTACATACNGCNGGNATNCCATTAATATCATTAAATGAAGTCATNATTGTTGCTACCCCAACATCTACNCCTGTTTTAAANGGGGGTAAATAAGTTTCCCACATTGCGCGTTCAGAGATATCAGTNTANGNATAATCAAGTCCCGCCATGGATTCTCCGTANCCNACAAAATGTTTTAAGACAAGCAGCTATAGTATCAGATGCTGTTANATCNNTTCCTTGATATCCTTTNACNGTNGCTTCACAAAAAGCAGAATTNANNAGNGGATCTTCACCATAACCTTCTGAAACTCGACCCCATCTTGGATCTCTNGCCACATCAATCATNGGAGAAAAAGTCCANTTTAATCCCGANGCACTTGCTTCTTTTGCAGCTACTCTTGCGGCTTTATAAACTAAATTAGTGTTNAACGAGCATGCTTGTGCTAANGANATTGGATANACTGTTCTGAATCCATGAATNACATCATAAGCAAAAATTAAAGGAATCCCNAAACGAGTTTCTTCGATTGCAATTCGCTGATACTCATTTCTTTTTTCTACATCTGCCTGAAAATAAATAAATGATCCTATNTTTGGATTAAATGTTGTTTTTTTTGTGATTGCNTTGTTTGGATTATCNTTTCGTCCAATCATTAATTGGCTGATTTGAAATGCTTTTTCTTCTAGCGTCATTCTATTGATTAAATCATCAATTCGTTCTTCGATAGGTAATGCTGCATTTTTATAGGGAAATTGATCTCCATATACAAAGACGCTTAAAAAAAACAAACCAAAGNTTANTAAATACTTTTTCATTCTCTCTCCTATCTAACAATCGTTTTATAAAACACTGCATCAACATTATCAATTACTTCTATTTGATTAGTTTGCGCATTAACACCTGANGCAAACTGATTAGACGANAATGCAACAATTGTTGAATCTACCGNNNTCCAAACNACTTGATTTAAATTTGAGGCCCAATAAGTNTCTATGCTAANNCCAAGNGNNTCCCAATCTTTTCTTATTGGAAGAGTTTGATGAACAACTAACTCTCCATCAACTNNAGTAAAAGTATAATCTCCTTGAAATCCATTNTCTTGTGCGTCGGACGGATNTCCCATAAAAACAAACTCNTCAAAATTTACTACTCCGTCTCCATCCGCGTCCTGCCATTTATCTGCAGCNAATTCAGGATTTAATATNGATNNATATTGAAGNTCCCAAACATCAGGCATTTTATCTAAATCNGAATCAACATAANTATCATTATAGTAATCATGATAACCTAAAGTTGGATAACCATTTNTNGAAANGGTACTATTAAAATAAAAATCGTGATCTGGATGGTCANNAAATCGNNANCCTGGATTAATAGCATCTGAATTGTATCCGACTTTAAANTTTTTTGATAGATATTGAACTACCTCATCCCAATTGGGATTTGATGATAAATTAGATAAAAAATCTGATGTATAAGGATTAATAAATTTAGGATCCCCTGCATAAGGATAAAGATCAACTTGTTGTTGANTCCATGNAANAGGNGGAGAAATNTTTCCAGCATACATATTATANNCTATCTGATTTCCNCTCTCAATACCTCTGATTTGNTTTAAATAAGTNGATTCNGTTCCTAAGGCATAAAAGACATTATTACATATGATATTATTACTTGGCCATGCNCCGCCCCAATTCTTAAACGAGATTGCTTTGTATTGTGGCTNATCATAGGTAATAACNGTATTATTATANACATATCCTCCATCTACATTACCTGATATGAGAATCCCTGCTGCATTTTCTGTATCACGAAATCCTACATCNATACCAAGATTNTANCTTGCAATAGCTCCNGTTTGAAATGATCTNTCATATTGNGATGCACAAATNAGTTCTACTANTCCACCATCAATATCATACCCAATATTATACTGCATAANCGTCCCCCGACAGTTNTAGTCAAANTGACATACAAAACTATCCGTTTCAGGATTTCGNGTTCGCATAAATAAATTATATTGAANCAATGTATCTTCNGANGCAAACGGCCACATNCCACTTCCTTTTTGTGTTGTNTCCATTGTGTTATATTGNGCAATAGCNCCCTTGCATCCATTGATCCGTAACAAATTTCTATANCAATTNGTCCCGTAATTATTTTGAAAAATAAACCCTTCGGTTGGNTAATANGTATCTGTCTCTCTTACAATAACATCTGCTATATTATAACACTNATCTTTNATAAANGTAGCAATGCCATCGATNTTNACAAATGTNCAATTATCAATCAGNAAATTNTTCCATCGTGTATTTTGATAATTNTTATTCTCNTCGGGTATAAGTCCATAAATTCCACATGACATATGNTCAGAATTTGAACCTCCTTGAATATTTGAAAAATCTAAGTTTATGAAATGNACATACTCTAAATCACCAGCNCCTAAATTAGGACTTAAATCTATCCCATATCGNTCAGATATTGGATGTGANGGGTAAAANGCNGAAAAATGTAAATTNCGNAGTTCAACTCCCTTNCAATTGACCATTNTAAAAACAGATTGATGNGTACTAGACCCTNTAAAATGGGGTTTATTTCCTGANCCATANGCATCAATNATTATNGGNGTATTNGCNAANCCCTGNAGNGTAAAAGTTACACTNCCTGCAAAAGAATTACCTCTTTCAAAGAAAATCTGATCACCTGATTGNAANGAATGAGTGGACAGCTTGNTNATAGACTTCCATGGATTTTGANATGAACCGTCATTAAGATCATCTCCTGAAATATCTGAAATNTAATAATCTGCTGCANATGAAGAGGNCNCAACANATNCAATAATAATGATTAATATTTTATTCAAAAACAGCATAAATAAAAAAACTCCTAANAGNAGAATATCAGGAGTTTATCAGAATGCATATGCAAAACTTAATCAACATTNACTTTTAAACGAAGGAAAACAGCGTCATTAGTTGAGGAAACCGAATGNGTAATTTGATCAAGAATACCGCTTGTATCAATATTACTCACAGAAACTCCTGTACTTGTCCATGTTCCAAATTTTAGATCGTCTGTTGTCTCCACTGTGTAAGTCAATCCATGATTTAATCCTGTTCTCACTGGATGCGTCAATGTGAGTTCTCCTGCGTTCATACCTCCCGATACTGTGTCATCATTTGCATCAGCAACTTGTGGATCTGTTCCTAGAGCGTACTCCAATACATTTACAACACCGTCATTGTCAGCATCTAGATTTTCTGACTCAGCAGCTAAACTATACGTTGTTAGCCATGTTGTATATTCTGAGTCCGGTGTAGTTGGAGCAGCTGCTTCACTTACGATCTGAAAACCACCTAATCCTGCAGGCTGTTGGTTTTCATTAATAGTTAAGGTGTCCAGCGTAAGTGTAACTCTATCCGCTGTAACATTTTCCCATATAGCATAGTCGGCTACATCAAAACCTGCTCCTGATGTCGCGTCTTTTAGTGCACTATTTGTTGAGGTAGCTTGAATGAGGGCACCATTAAAACCGTTGGCACCCGTAGCATCAGGATTCCATCGTGTCTTGAAATAGTAGGTCCCTAAATCATTACTGGGATTAAGCCATCCTTCTGCAGCATCATTAGCGTTGCCTCCTTCAGATAACCTAATCCGTGCGCCAAGGTTACCTGATTCACCTGCTAAATAAGCAATAACCTTTACTCCATTTGGAAAATTTTCGTTTAAATTATTAAAAGTAACATGTACCTCGTCATTATAAGGTTTTAATGCCTTAGCAAATCCTCGTAAAGGAGTTCCATCATAATTATCACTATCACTTCCTGCATTATCAAAGTCATTCCCATTAGGTCTCACACCCGTTACTTGTACAGATGATGTAGAACCATTGGAAAAATCATAATAACTACCCAAGCTTGTTGATGGGTCTGTAACATTATACCACCCAGCAAACTCACTATTATGACTTGATAGACCATAAGTACCTGTAACTGTATCATTTGCAGCTCCACCAGTTAAGTTGACACTAATTGCCTTCATTGTATCTGCGGTGGGCAGACTACTAGAACCCACAATTTGAATACCACCAATACCTGCAGCCCCATCCTGAATGCTATCGAGCGTTAACGTTACCTGATCGGCGGTTAGATTATAAAACACAGCATAATCTGCGACTATAGTATTGGCTCCAACATCTGATGTTGTATCCGTTGCTTTCACAAGAGTTCCATCCCACCCAGCTATTGTATTTAGTCTTCCTATTTCTAATCCATTAGCACTGACCATGGATGAATGAGCAACACAATAATAATGAAGTTCATTGGAATAATCATCAGGAAGAGTAAAAGTGATTTTACCTCCACTAACAATACCAGCACTTGAACTTCCACCTGTATTAGCAAAAGATAATCCACCATTATGATATGAGTTATTATTGATTGTATCGCTTATATAAAACGGATGATTTGATATTCCAGATACTCGTTCAAATGTATAGGTATTTCCTTTATAAAATATTTGATCAGTAATATCTAAAGGAATAGTTGCGTTCGCATCTTCGTAAAAATAATAATAAGGAGCAGTAAATGTTCCATTTCCAACATAAATTGTTGAAGGCGCCTCAGATGTTGCCGAGCCACTATATTGAGATTCAGTGCCAGGGTCTGGATAATATCTAGTTTTAAAATAGTATGTTTCATCAGTTGCCGCATCCCACTCAGAAGCATCTCCTTCAGTTAATGAGATACTAGCCCCAGTATTTTGATTTACTCCCCCTAGATAGGTAATGATTTTGTATCCATTTGGGAAATTAGCGTTTAAATTACTGAGTACTACTTGAGCTTCTTCTGCAGTATTTGTGCTATATGCGTTAATAAATCCTCTCATCGCAGTACCTTGATAATTAGTGGCTGCGGTAGTATCGTACCCATTTCCATTTGGTCTTATAGTTTGCATGATCACGCTACTCAAGGTCCCATCAGATGCAGTTAACGCTAGGCCATTGTGTGTATCACTTAATTTATCTATCCATCCATCGGTAACACTATCCTCTAATGCAACTCCGAACGAATTAGTACCAATTTTACCATATGTGGCCCCTGAAATATCTTTGTAAAAGTTAACACTTATTATATCATCCGCCAAAACAGACGACGACAAAAACATCACCACTGAAAGTATCTTAACATGTAAGCTCATTATTAAATTCTCTCCTCCTCAATAATAAATTCTTTTTCCTAAAAAAAAGAACAAACTATTATAGCATATGAAATATGATTTCTCAATTAACTATTTTGAAAAAAATAATTGGATTTATGAAACTAAATTAATCAATTTGTTTAAAAAAAAAGCCCGTCAATGACGGGCTCTCCTCCTCAGTAAAATTGATTAGGAGTTTAACCCAAATCTTTTTCTAAGAACTAATAGTCCACTACCAGCAATTCCCAATAATCCCATAGTTGCTGGCTCTGGAATAACATCCATGCTAACAACAAAATTATCTAGCTGGGAACCCGCAGATGCGTTACCAGTATTTATTTTTAATCGGAAGTTGGCATAACCGCCATCAGCGATCCAAGCAGTACCACCAATATTTCCGCCTACAGCTTCGGAATAATTATTAATACCGCCGCTAATAGTGCCAGCGCCTAGACCTGCAAGATTAACCATCTCAGTACCGCCAGCGACGGAAGGTCCTTTAATTAGAGCCGAATTACCGGTAGCCAGATATAGCAATTGAAAATCCGTTGGATTTGCATTTGCACTTGGCTTTCTAATATCAAAAGCTATATTAGTGAGTTTCGCGTCATTGCCAGTATTGTTTGTAATTCTGATATCAAGCTGTTGCTGATTTGCAGAATTTCCAAATTTTGCATAACTACCGTCAAACCAAGCACCGGTTTGTCCAAAAGTGGAAGTCCCTGTCCCATAAGCGTCACGCCCGAGACTTGAAGTTCCGGTACCGAATTTGAGTTCAAGCCCATTTTCGGATTTGGTAATGGCAAGGTCAGTTGAACTGGCCGCCGTGCTCAATCCAGCGAAGTCATCTACACTAACCGTGACGATATCACCAAAACTCTCTACTGCGCATACTAGAAGCGCAATACAGAATGTAATAAGCCTTTTAGTTAATATGTTCATATACTTCTCCTTTATTTCCTCGTCTTTCATATATATATGTTTCTAAGCAAATAACCTTATATTTATTCCTCAGAATGTAAGGCTTATTAGTACAAAGATTAAAAAAGCCTTAAATTTTGTGTAA
>PASA01000020.1 GCA_002712105.1 Kiritimatiellaceae bacterium | reverse complement strand
TGGATTATATTTTTCATAATGTTAAATCGAATATTTATGTTCGTATAAATAATAAAAAACCAAAATAAAAAAAATAAAAAAACAAATATATAAAAAGATTAACAACTTGATTTAATTTTAGAAATTAATGTATTTTATTCGCTGTTTTTATCTTTGGAAAATAAATGATTAACAAGAAATATATTAAAAATGCTCCTTTATGTTTAGGATTTTTATTTATTGCTCTCACAAGTATTAGAACAATAAGCAATCCAGAATTTTGGACACATTTATCTCATAATAAATTAGGTAATTTAGCCCCTTCATATTTACAAAATGAACAGACTATTAATACAAGTTATTTATATGATTACTTGCTTCAATCATTTTACAACTTAGGCGGTCCTACATTAATAATTCTATTAAATGTTATTGGTTTGATGGTGGCATTTTATCTTTTTTCAAAAGCATCAGATAAACTTGGAAGTAATAAATCCATAACTATAGGACTTTTTCTCTCAGGAATAATATTATTTCGAGTTATTGATGTTACCCCATTAACGGTNATGCTNATTATGATNGCNTTATTTTTTAATCTTCTTCAAAAAAGAAATAAAACAATAAAAGACATTATNTTTNTAATANTTTTACAAANTTTATGGGTTAATTTACACNGTAGTTTTCTAATNGGATTATTTTTNATNTCTATGTTTTTTATTGAATATTTAGTTCNATCTTCAAAAACTAATCTNAAAAAAGAAATATTTTTATTAATAATTTCATTTNTTTCAACACTTGCAAATCCAGGATTTTTAAGCACTCATAAACANATAATAAATTCTTTGCAGAACTATTATCCAATATTTTATTCATCNATTATTTATGATTTTTATTCACCTTCTACNTTNAANGTGTGGTTNATATGCCTTTCTTTNATTAGCTTAATTGGGCTTATTACNTCAAAGAAAAAGCTTCCTTTGACAATTACTATTTCTNCAATTCTTGGATTTTTCTTAGTNTTTACAAATCCAGTTCATTTNTTTTTATTTGTAGCTCTTTCTTTTCCATTTTTAGTATTAAGTATTGATTCACTAAAAAATATTTTAAATAGTTTTTTTAAAACTATTATTTCTAATACGAGTTTAATTAACCATTATGGTTTTTTAATCATAATATTTATTTTATTTTTATCATTTTCTATTCCAATTATTAATAACACAACATTTAAGAAATCAGCAAGTTCATCAACTTTTGGATTTGGAATTTCAGAATGCTTTATTTCAGATAACCTTCCAAAAGAGATGAAATCATCNATAATGGAATCTGACGCTAAAATTGCAAATCTTCCGATTGATGGAGGGTGGATTAATTATAATTTTAATAAGCAATGTTTCATCGACTATAGAAAAGGAATATACAAAAAAGAGGACATATACAATTTATATAATGCGCTAAGCGGGAATGATGATGCATTATCTATATTTATAAATAATCATAAGCCAGATATTTTTATCTTAAATTTACTTGATAATAATGCTTCAAAAGGAGTTGTTTCATTATTAGATTTTGGTTGGTCATTAATATATATGGATGGAAGAACGGCGATATTAATTCCATCTTCTTCAAATCTTGTTAATAATTTTTTAAAAATAGGTTTGATAAATTTAGAAGATTATAAAAAAGATTTTTTAAATAACAAAATTAAAGGATGTCCAATTCCTTTAATCGGAGCAAGTAAAGTTTATCTAAATTTAGCTTTAAATAATATTCATACAGAAAAATCTGCTTTCGTAGCTCAGTACATTCTTCAAAAAATTATCAATGATAATCAAAATGTTTTAGGGGCAAACATAAGAAAAGGATATGCAGAATTATTACTTAATAATCCTGATGAAGCTGAAAAAACTTTTAAAAATGTATTAAGTTATTCAGATTCTCGTAATGCTTGGATTGGTTATAAGCTCGCTTGTGAAGCAACAGGAAATAAAAAAGGGTTAGAAGTTGCAAATAATATCCTTAACGAAGACTCAAATGAAACTGAAAATATTGAATATATAAATGAGACTCAATCCACTCCAATTTTAGAAAGAATTATTGAGTAGTATTTTCTGATAAAAGACTTTTTATTAATATTCCTCTTGAATTAATCATGTGCTGGTCAAAAAGTAGCCCATAGGAAAAAAAAGCATAACCTCTACAATTACTTTTTTTAATTTTAATAAATTCTTTTTTTAATTCCCTTTTACTCTTATCGCATAACATACCAATAATAAGATGATTTTTAATTAATTTTTTACCTAATTTATCAGTCATTATATTAAGATTGTCGTTAAATTTAATAGAGTTATAATTCATCTGAAATATCCAATCTACTAAAGATTTTTTTACCCATTGAATGGAATCTTGACCCGCAAATAACCTACTATCAATAGGATTTGCTAGTACGCTAGCACTCACAATAATATTTGACGGATAGGAGTCACTTATAGACTTAACTAAATATGATATTGTATCATTTTTAAAATTAATCATTTCATTATTAGACCAATTATTTCCATATTTTTTATTTAGCTGAGAAATCGAGATTTCATCAAAAGAAAAATTAAATCTTTTTTTTAATTCTACATTTGATAGTTGCGGATATATTTCTTTTGCAGAAAGATAATAGTCATAAGGATATCTTATATAATCTAAATGCAAACCATCGATGTCATATTTTAATAATTCACTAGATAAATTTCTAAGATGTGAAATAACTTCTGGATGAGCTGGATTTAGGAATGTGTACCATCCTGAAGTTGGAAGCATAGTTTTTCCAATTGAATCTACCATGAATAGATCTTTTCTCGAACTCCACAAATTACCATTTGAAATNGGCGGATCATTTAATCCTTTCCATCCCGGTAATACATTTATATATGCATGAATTTTTAAATTATATATTCTACTAAAATCTATAGCTGCTTCTAATGGATCCCACCCCGGATTGTCATAATCATTNTTATTTAAAAATAATTCATAAGCCCATGGCTCATAATTACTATCATAATAAACTGTNCCATTTCCTCTTACTTGAAATAAAATNTCTGTAAGACCTAATTCAGCACAATTTTTAATAATTTTNTGAACATCTTCAATTGAAGAGTATTCAAATCTTGGAANCCATATCGCATATGTNTTTGNAGTGTAANTTTTATCATTTTTTACAAAANNTAATATAANTAAAAATATNAAAACGATAGGNACTAAAAAAAATANTANTTTTTTCAAAAAAATTTTCCTAACATTGCTAATTTACATAAATACAANCTTTCACTATTTTAAAAGTCAAAATGNAGGAGATCAATAATGAAATATAAAAGACTACTATTAAAAATTAGCGGTGAAGCATTACAAAATCGAGAAAAAGGCCTTAATCATGATCCTGACATTTTAAATTCTATCGCCAAACAATTTAANACCTTATTAAAATCNGGTGCAGAGTTAGCTGTTGTAGTTGGAGGNGGTAATATTTTTAGAGGTATTGAAGGAGTTTCAATTGGTACAGATCGTACTACTGGTGACTATATGGGAATGTTAGGTACAGTTATTAATGCGATGGCAATACAAAGTGCATTAGAAAAAGAAGGCATACAAACTAGAGTTATGACAGCTATAAATATGCCATCTATTGCTGAACCTTTTATAAGAAGAAGAGCAATTAGACATATTGAAAAAGGAAGAGTGGTTATCTTTGGTGCTGGAACTGGAAATCCCTATTTTACTACTGATAGTGCTGCTGCNCTAAGAGCTTCAGAAATTAATGCCGATGTTTTAATGAAAGCAACTAAAGTAGATGGAATTTACGATTGCGATCCAAAAACTAACTCAAATGCTTTAAAATATGATAAAATAAATTATAATGATGCTTTATCGCAACAACTCAAAATTATGGATGCTGCCGCATTCTCTCTTTGTATGGAAAACAACATTCCAATAGTTGTCTTTGATTTTTTTAAATCTAACAGCATGGTTGATATATTTAATGGTGATAATTCTGGAACCCTTGTAAGTAATTAAAACGGAGAAAATAATGAGTAATAATGTTATTATNGATACNAAAGAAAGAATGGAAAAATCACTTAGTTTTCTTCAACAAGAATTAAGTGGTTTAAGAACCGGAAAAGCCAATCCTGCATTAGTTGAGAATATAACTGTTGATTATTATGGAACACCAACTCGATTAAGAGATATATCAAATATTTCAACTCCTGAACCAAGACAAATCGTAATCAATCCATTTGACCCATCATCACTTCCCTTAATTGAAAAATCTATTGTTGCAGCAAATATCGGAATAACTCCTATGAACGATGGCAGACTAATAAGAGTCCCGATACCTGAACTATCCGAGGAAAGAAGAAAAGATATGGTCAAGATTGCCAGTCGAACAACTGAAGATCAAAGAGTAACCGTCAGAAATATCAGAAGAGATGCAAACGATCAGATTAAAAATCTAGAAAAGCAAAATGAACTTACCGAGGATGATCGAAAACAATCTCTTGATGAAATTCAAAAAATAACAAACGAAATTATCTCCAAGATGGATAATTTACTCACTAGTAAAGAAAAAGAAATAATGGAAGTTTAGTTTTATCAATATCATGAAAAAAAAAATAATAATTGGAGTTTCAGGTGGTATTGCNTCTTACAAATCTGCGGATTTAGCTAGTAAACTTGTTCAACATGGAATGGATGTTAATGTATGTATGACCCCAAATTCCGAAAAATTTATTACACCATTAACATTTAGTGCAATTACTGGTAAGGAAACTTATACAGATAAAACTATTATTGATGAAAAAAATACATATTATCCTCACCTATATCCGGCTATTTATGCTGACGTATTTATTTTAATTCCCGCAACTGCAAATGTAATTGGAAAAATTGCAAATGGATTAGCTGATGATCCAGTTACAAATACATCAATATCNTTGAAAAGAGANTGTNAAAGATTTTTTTGTCCTGCTATGAATAATGAAATGTGGGANCAAGGAATTGTTCAAGAAAACTGTGTAAAACTAAAAAGTTTNGGNTGGACTCAAATTGGTCCTGACATTGGAAATTTGGCATGTGGAAATACTGGNATCGGAAGATTATCTGATATTAGTAAAATATTCGAAANGATTATCAATATTTAANAAATAATGAAAAAAATTCTCATTTTATCTGGTCCGACTCATGAATACATTGATCCTGTTAGATTTATTGCTAATGCGAGTAGTGGCATTATGGGNAAAGAAATAGCTGAACAATGTAAGGAATCATTCAATTTAACTTTTATAACTGGTCCAATACATAACCAAAATCTTCCATCACAAACCAAAAATATAAAAATTTTAAATATTACATCTTCAAATCAAATGAATTCAAAGGCACTAGAAATTTTTCCTAATGTAGATATATGTATTTTTGCTGCTGCAATTAGCGATTATAAACCAAAAATAGTATCCAAAAATAAAATATCTTCAAAAAAATCNTCAATTTCTATTGAATTAGAATCTACGAATGATNTTGCAAAAAATATTGGTAAAATTAAAAAAATAAACCAGATATGCATAGGTTTTTCACTTCAAGATAATGATGACATCGAAATTGCATACCAAAAATTAATTAATAAAAATTTAGATTTAATTATTATTAATCAACCCTCTTCTATTGGTGCAAATCAGGGTAGATATGTCTTTTTAAATAAAAATAAAGAAATTCTTACAAAAACAGATGTAATTTCTAAAAAGGAATGTTCGATGTATATTATGGATTTTATAAATAAATTAATTAGAAATAGGAAAGAATGATTTAACCCTTCATAGTTTGTGAAAAAGACACGCTCCTCTTTCCCAATGCATTTATCGAGGGGGCTTTGCTTTCAGCTATATACCCATATGCCCTTGAATAAGGGAGGGTTTTGGAAGTTAGCTTGATTGGTCCCCACTTTGTCACTACGGTGATAGAGGCAAGTCTTAATAACGGCTATTGAGGGGTTTTTTATGAAAAAAATTTTAAGAAAAAAACTAAAAGATAGATTAAACAAAATTTCTAGTTATCAGTTATTAGATAATTCATCTAGAGCTAAGTATAATATAGATCAATTCTTACAAAAAAAATCNTATAATAAAATTGGCATTTACAATTCATTTAAAAATGAAATTATAATTCATGATATAGATTTAAATAAAAATATTTCACTATATGCCCCGTCTTATAATTCAGAAGAAAATTCATATCATTTTAGAAAAGTTAAAAAAAATTTAAATACAGTAGGTAAATTTNATATCTTAGAGCCTACAGGCAAAATTATTGATATAAATCTTTTNGATTTAATTCTTATACCTGGNCTNGGATTTGATAAAAAAGGCAATAGATTAGGTAGAGGAAAAGGATTTTATGATGATCTTCTTAAAAATTTTAAAGGGACTAAAATTGGAGTTTGTCATCATTTTCAATTAATTAATGAGATTCCTATTGAATCATGGGATATTAAAATGAATTATATATGTACGGAAAAAAAACTTTTAAAAATTTAAAGATATTGATAATCACATCTAGAAATTAGGAGATTTAAATGATNTTAAAAAACATAGTAGCATTCTTAACGNTTATAATTTTTTCATCTGTTGTTTATGGTCATTGTCAAATTCCATGCGGTATATTTGATGATGAAACTAGAATCGAACTTATGAAAGAACACGTTGTTACAATTGAAAAATCAATCAACGAATTAAATAAAAATCCCAATGACAACCAGAAGGTTAGGTGGATATTAAATAAAGAAAATCATGCGGATGAACTTTCAGATATTGTAACATACTATTTTATGGCTCAAAGAGTAAAAGAATCTTCAGATAGCTACCAAGAAAAATTAAATTCACTTCATAAAATACTTGTTTTATCAATGAAACTAAAGCAATCAGATGATGTTTCATTAATTAAAGATATAAATAGTGAAATAGAAAAATTTAAAAATCTTTATTTTTAGAAATATTAATTTGAAATAATTTTTTTATAAAGATTTATATACTCTAAAGCCATTTGATCTACTGAAAAATTGCACTTCATTGCTCTTTTTATCAGTTTAGTCCAATTTATTTTCTGATTATATACATCTAATGAGTAATTGATTTTATCTAAAAACGAAAAAGTGTTAAATGTTTCAAATAAAAATCCAGTACTTCCTTTTCTTGGATAATCTATAATTGTATCGCTTAATCCACCAGTGTTATAAGCAATTGGAATTGTCCCATAACGCATACTAAATATTTGACTTTGACCACAAGGTTCAAACGTTGAAGGCATTAAAAATATATCAGAGCCTGCAAAAAATTTATGAGCAAGTGAGCTAGAAAATTCAATTTTAGCAACTACTTTTTCTGGCCAGCGATGTTCTAAATCCCTAATTTGATCTTCATACCATTGCTCACCCGTTCCAAGGAAAATTATTTGGATATCTTTTTTCATTAATTCATCAAATGATTCAAATAATAAATCTAATCCCTTTTGACTCGTTAATCTTGAAACCATACTTATTAATGGAACATTTTCCTTATGTTCTAAATTTAATAAACTCTGAAGTTCTTTTTTACATTTAAGTTTTCCTGATAAATCATTTATAGAAAAATTACAATCAATGTATGAATCAGAGTTTGGACTCCATCTTTCATAATCAACACCATTTAAAATTCCGTAAATATTATCTGAACGATTATTTAAAACACCATCTAATGAATTACCGTATTTTTCTAATAAAATTTCTTTTGCATAAGATGGGCTAACCGTATTTACAGCATCTGCTTCAATTATTCCTCCTTTAAAACAATTAATATTTCCATAAAATTCTAATATTTTATCTGAAAAACATGACAATGGTAACTGCATTAAGTAAAACTTCTTACTATCAAATACCCCTTGATGGGCTAAATTATGAATTGTTAGTAATGTTTTCTCATTACATACTCGTAATTTTCCTTGAGTTCCATATTTTAAAAAAATTGGAATTAGACTACTTTGCCAATCATTGCAATGAACTATATCAATTGATAAATTTAAAAAATCAATTAATCCAACAATTGCCTTTTGAAATAATAAAAATCTTTCAAAGTTATCATCATAATCACCATATTCATCAACATATAAATTTTCTCTATTAAAAAAAACATCTGATTGAATAAAGTAAGTGGTAATATTTTCATACGTTTGACTATAAATTTTTACTAAATAAGTTGAATTCGAAAATGAAATATTTAACTCTATACCTGTTGGTTCGATAAAATATTTTTCTCTATCGATACACCCATATAATGGCATGATTTTTATTATATTTATACCTTTTCGAGATAAAGCTTTAGGTAAAGCTGCGCAAACATCTCCTAGACCACCACTAGAAGCAAATGGTACAATTTCACTACTAACAAATAAAATTTTCACACGAACTTTATAACACATAAATAAAATGAGTATCGACAACCAAATTATTGAATTTTTTAAACAGCCAAATTATTTACCTATGAAGCAACATGAAATTGCAAATGCTCTTGGAATAATTGATAAAAATGAAAGAAATGCATTTAGAAAAGTATTATATGAACTCGAGAAAAAAGGTACTATTGAAAGACTTAGAAAAAATAGATTTTCATTACCAAATCTTTCTAATCAAGTATTAGGAATAATCAAATTCCTTCCAAAAGGAGGAGGTATTTTAATTCCTGTTGATGAGAATAATGAAGAAATTTATATCAATGAAAGAAACCTAGGTGTTGCCTTACCNAATGATAAAGTTATCGCTGAAATATTTCACAGAAGTTCTCACTTTAAAAATAATTCATTAAAAACAAGAACTGAGGGAAAAATATTTAANATTATTGAAAGACANAAAATAAGTATTGTAGGTACGTTAAANCATACAAAGTATAATAAATATGTCATTCCTGANGATTATTTAATTAACCACAAAATATTCNTAAACGAAGAGACTGAAATTAATCATGATCATAAAGTATTAATAAAGTTAGACGATTGGATTGATCCCTATCAAAATATTACAGCTTCTATACAAAAAGATTTAGGAAAAAAGTCTGACCTCGGGGTTGATGTAAGCTCAATGCTTTATAACGAAGGAATTGAGGAAAAATTTTCAAAAAATATTTTAGATGAAGTTAAAAAAATATCTGTCAACTTTACGGAGGAAATTAGAAAAAGAAAAGATCTAAGAAATTTAATTACGTTTACAATAGATCCTGATACGGCAAGAGATTTTGATGATGCAATATCAATAGAACGTCATTCAAATTCCGGATGGAAACTAGGGGTACATATTGCAGATGTTTCATTTTATGTAAATTCACAGAGTAAAATTGATAAAGAAGCTCTCAAAAGAGGTAACAGTATTTATCTTGTTGATCGTGTNATTATGATGCTTCCNNCTGAGCTTACCACCAAACTATGTAGTTTAACACCNAATGAGGATCACCTAAGTCATTCAGTNGANATGCATATAAGTGATGATGGAGAACTNNTAAGTTTTNANACATTTCCAGCAGTAATAAATTCCAANTGCCGGCTAACNTACAATCAAGTTCAAAAATTAATTGAGAATAAANAGGGACATAAAATACCTGAAGATATATCNGTTAAAATAAGGCAGNTATATCCATTAGTTAAAAAAATTAGAGAGAAAAGAGTAAATCAAGGATCATTAGAATTAAATACACCAGATGTTGAAATTAAACTGGATGATGCTGGAGATGTAGAATCAATTTCATCGCGTTCTTCAGCAAAAGATGCCTATCAAATGATTGAAGATTGTATGCTACTTGCNAATAAAGTTGTTGCAAGTATTTTATTAAAATCTAAACATCCTTCAATTTTTAGAATTCACGAAGATCCAGATGAAGAACAATGGTCAAAAATGTCCATTGAACTTGATGCATTAGGTATTCCTTTCTCCCCAAATTCACGAGATGAAATCAATGAAATATTTAAGTTTATAAAGGGTAAAAAAAACGAATATGCAATTTTATTATCAATATTAAGAAATTTTAAAAGAGCAGAATATTCATCAAANTGTATAGGTCATTTTGGATTAGCTTTTGATAAATATACNCATTTTACTTCACCGATTCGTAGATATCCAGATTTGATAGTTCATAGATTACTTAAAAATATTGAAAATAATAATAAACCAATATTAAACGTTAAAGAGATAGATGAAATAAGCAAACATTGCTCAAGTACAGAGAGAAAGGCTGACGAATTAGAAAGAAAGTCTGTTGAAAGTAAAAGAATTGACTATTANGCTAATCANTTAAAAGAAGGGAAAAATCCACCTCTTAAAGGNGTTATAACTTCNATTAAAAAAAATGGTATTGTTGTAGAAATACCCGAAACACTTCAAAGGGGTATGATTCTTTATGCGACAATTTCATCAGAATGGTTAAAACCCAATAAAAATAATACATGCGTGATNAATGAATATAATAAAATATTTTTTAAACTTGGAAAAACTGTTGAAGTGATAATATCTAAAGTTGATATTGAAAGAAAATTAATTGATTTTATACTATGTAAAAATGTAACACATAAAAAAAATAATATTAAAAAGATTCCTAATTTAAAAACTGGTAAATTAAAAATAAAAAAACAATCTCGACGTAAAAAATGGTAAGATATAAAATAAAATAAATCCCAAACATAGGAGAATTAATGAGCGCAATTACAGAAATAAATATTCCAGGCTTAAAAAAATTTAAAAGTGGAAAAGTTAGAGAAGTTTANGATTTAGGTGACCAATATCTATTTATTGCATCAGATAGAATATCGGCTTTNGACGTTGTAATGCCTGACGGNATTCCAAATAAAGGTCAAGTTTTGAATATGATNTCTAANTTCTGGTTTGATAGNACAANCGATTTGGTTAAAAATCATATGATATCNACNAATATTAATGATTTCCCNGATGAACTTACTCCTTATAAAGANATGCTTAAAGGACGATCCATGTTNGTTAANAAAGCAGAGTTACTTCCTGTAGAATGTATTGTAAGAGGCTATTTGATTGGCTCNGGNTGGAAAGAATATAAACANAGTCAAACNATTGGCGGAATGCCNCTCAGAGCCGGTTATGAAATGGCNGGAAANTTAGACGANCCAATNTTTACACCCTCAACAAAAGCTGANGANGGCCATGATGAAAATATATCAATTGATGAAATGAATGNAATNGTAGGCTTAGAATTAGGAAANAAACTAGAGCAAATTAGTATAGAATTGTATAAAACAGCTGCAGATTTTGCTCTTACAAAAGGGATTATTATAGCTGATACCAAATTTGAATTTGGAATGATAAATAATGAATTAATCCTTATTGATGAAGTTTTAACACCAGATAGTTCAAGATTTTGGCCTGAGAATACATATCAACCAGGTTCTTCACCAATGTCATTTGATAAGCAATTTGTNAGAGACTATTTAGAAACATTAGACTGGGATAAAACTCCTCCCGGACCTAANCTNCCATCAGAAATACTTCTCAAGAGTAGAGATAAATACTTAGAAGCTTATAAATTGTTAACAGGNAGTGATTT
This sequence comes from Kiritimatiellaceae bacterium, assembly GCA_002712105.1. Classification (GTDB taxonomy): domain Bacteria; phylum Verrucomicrobiota; class Kiritimatiellia; order Kiritimatiellales; family Pontiellaceae; genus Pontiella. The sequence goes on along the minus strand of PASA01000020.1, from coordinate 5,414 downwards.
AGAAATCTANNTTCAATGAATAGTCTTATTGAAAACTTTTTGGACTTTGTTAGTTATGAAAAAGGATTAAGTAAAAATACTCAACTTTCATATAGAAACGATTTATTAAAATTTTCAAATTATTTAACGAAAAAGAAAATATTAAATTTAAATTCTCTGAATAGAAATGATATAAGGAATTATTTACTTAAACTTAAGTCAGATGGCTTAAAACCTTCATCTATTTCAAGNCATATTGTTAGTATACGAAAATTTTTTGAATATCTTCTTCAAGAAGGATTAATTTCTGAAGATCCATCAGCACTTATTCATTCTCCAAAAATATGGAAAAATATCCCCGAAACACTTTCTGTAAATGAGGTTACAACTTTACTCTCTTACATATCTAGTTTAAAAAATTACAGGCATGCATTCAGAGATAAAGTTATGATAGAATTATCTTATGCTTGTGGATTAAGNGTATCAGAATTAGTCAATTTAAAATTAAATTCTATTTATTTTGAAGAATCATACATACAAGTTACAGGAAAAGGACAAAAAGATAGATTAATACCAATAAATAAATCAACNCTNATTATAATTGATGAATATATAAAAACAGAAAGGTTAAAATATAATATTGATGATAATCATTTATTTCTTTCACAACACANAAAATTTCTTACAAGACAAAGAATTTGGCAAATAATAAAAAAACATATTAAAAATGCTGGGATTATCAAAAATATTTCTCCTCATACATTAAGGCACTCATTTGCAACTCATCTTTTAGAAAATGGAGGTACATTAAGAGCAATTCAAGAAATGTTAGGGCATTCAAATATATCAACAACTGAAATATATACACATATTGAAAAAAATAGACTTAAAAATATTCATGAAAAATTTCATCCAAGAGCCTAAAAAAAATTCAATAAATCTGTTAAATAAACGTTATAAATATAAATATTAATAANATGTTATCTTATTCTTACATAGCTTTAGACAAAAAAGGGACNAAGCAAAGCGGAACTATCAATGCTATTGATGAACTATCTGCTNCTAATCAAATAGAAAAACTGGGATTAATTCCAATATCTATTACAGATCAGTCTAAAAATCNTTCTAGTNAAAAAATTAAAAAGAAAATAAATTTTGAANTAGGATTTAAGACTAAACCTAAAATGAANCTATCAGATTTGTTATTATTTTCTCGTGAACTATCAGATTTAGTTGCATCAGGTATGACGATTGGAAAAGCACTACATACCCTATCCAATCGAAAAGAAAAAAATCATATTCAATCAATAGTGATTAAATTACGAGATGAAATTGTNCAAGGATCGTCTTTGTCAAATGCACTTGAATTATTTCCTGANACTTTCTCAACNTTATATAGAAATTTAGTTAAAGCTGGTGAAGAAAGTGGNAATCTCTCTTTAGCTTTAGAAAATATTTGTATTCATTACGAGCGAGTGTATGAAGCAAAAGGNAAAGTTATTTCAGCTTTAGTTTATCCAAGTATTGTTTTAATTGTTGGAGGAATTGCTGTTATTGGACTTATGATTTTTATTGTTCCAAAATTTGCAGGAACCTTTGAAGAAATGGGTGCAACCTTACCAANACCAACCCTTGCATTAATGAATTTTAGTACCTTTATTGTAAATCAGGGTTTATTATTAATAGTAATTTTAATATCTNTTTTCTTTTTTATAAAAAGATGGANAAAAACAACAAGTGGAAAAAAATTATGGCANGAGATGCAACTAAAAATTCCGATCGCTGGTTCAATTATCAAAACAAATGCGTTTTCNCATTTTTCTAGAACACTTGGAACATTGTTAGAGAATGGAGTTTCAATATTACAAGCATTAAAAATTGTACAAAAAACTATTAATAATATCGTAATTTCAAGTGAAATTGAATTAGCAAGANTTAAAGTTAAAGATGGAACAAGTATATCAAGACCTCTTTCCAAGAGTAAAATTTTTCCTTCGCTTTTAATTGATATGATTGCTGTTGGAGAAGAGACTGGAGATATGCCAGCAGCACTTAAACACATAACAAGACGTTATGATAATGAACTAGACAGATTAGTAAAAACTTGTACAACTATTCTTGAGCCTTTATTAATTGTTATTGTTGCTCTAATAGTTGGAAGTATTGCTGTTTGTTTGTTATTACCGGTGTTAACATTAACTGATTCACTTAGTATGTAAACTTAAGGAAAAAAAATGAAAAAAAATAAAATAAAATTGTCTAAATCAGGATTTACATTGATTGAAATAATTTTAGTGGTTGTAATAATTGGTATATTAGCAACAATTGGAGTGCAAAATCTTGGTGGTAAATCAGATATGGCTAACAAAGCTGCAGCTTCTGGTAATATTAAGATGTTATCAGCTGCAATTACTGAATATGAAATGTACAATAGTTTTTATCCGGAAACCTTAGATAATCTTCTGAAATGTCCTACTACAGGAGAAAATCTATTGAGTAAAAATAAAGTTCCTATGGATCCTTGGGGAAAACCATTTTCTTACACTGCTCCTGGCGTAAATAACACTCATAGATTTGATTTATCGTGTGTCTCTCCAAAAGGAGAATCTATTAATAATTGGGATTAAAAATGTCGTATTTTACGACAAAACAAATACATATTAAAAAAATTAAAAAAGGATTTACATTAATTGAAGTTATTCTTTCTTTAGTTTTAATTTTATTAATTTCATCCTTAGTTGTTCCAAATATATCCCAATCACAACAAAATTTTAAACTTATCAGTAGTACTAAAAATATTGAGAAAATATGCAAATTTGCTAGAGGAATGTCTATTCTTAGAGAAAAAGAACTTATCGTNGTAATNAATTCAAATAAACAAAANATAAGTGTTGGAGAAGTCAATAATNAGACAAATGATTATTTTGATAACGAGTTATTATTAAAACAAATAGATCTAAATGAAGAGATAGTAAGAAANTTACCAAAAGGAATAGAAATCGATGAATTTACNAATGAAAGTAATACATATANAATTTTAGACGATGATTACTACTATATCAGATTTTATCCAAATGGACATTGCGATGCCTTTTNNTTAAACCTTAAATTAAAAGATAAAATTATAAATATTTCAAGCGATCCAATATCAGGAAAAANATTTTCAAAATATTTACAATAATATAGTAAAACACTCGTCTTATTTATATAATTGTTGTNATGGAAAAAAATGATCAAGAATTAATAAATGATTATATAAATGGAGATATAAATGCATTAGANCCAATAATTGANAAATANAAAAATCCTCTTTATTCATTTATTTTAAAAATGACTGAAGGAAAAGATGATGCNGATGATATTTTTCAAGAAGTNTGGTTTAAAGCTATAAAAAATATAAAAAAATTTAANGGTGGTAGTTTTATAAGTTGGTTATTNAGAATTTCTCATAATTTAATTATTGATCGAGCAAGAAAGAATTGGAGAAATACAAGTTTTNATCAAAAAATAAATAACGATCANTCTATTAATTTTGAAGAANNAATTCCTGCAAATGATATTTCGTTAAGACAAGAAATTGATGCAAAAATAATTGGAAATAAAATTGAAATAGCNCTTAAAGTATTATCATTAAAACAAAGAGAAGTATTTATATTAAGAATGTATGAACAAATGAGCTTTAAAGAAATTGCTAGAATTCAAAAATGTTCNATTAATACATGCTTGGCNAGAATGCAATATGCANTAAATAAAATGAAAGAAATTTTAAANAAAGATTTTAGCGAATTATAAAGGTAAAATAATGAATTTAGACAACGACAAATTTTANAAATTTTTACAANATNATATNAATAATGTTNNNNCCTCCCCTTCTCAGTCAANAATTGACAAAATAAANAGATATTCGAGAAATAATATTTATATTAAAAATAAATTTTTAAATNTTTTTTATCCTAAGTTNNCAGCNNTATCCATATGTTNATCTTTGTTAATTATAGGATTTTTATTATTCTCAAGTNATTTTTCNNTTAATGAAATTTATGTTTATGAAGAACAATTACTAAATGTTGATATGCAAACATTATTCGTTACTAAAGANATTTTATCAAATGAAGATTTAGCNATACAACACATGTTACTTCAAACATTTTAAAAAATATCATAATAATACTTGTCCAAGTCTAATAAATTACCCTATATTTCGCGCTCATTTGACTGTTTTTCAGTCTGAAGCGAAAATTATCTTCCTCGAGATAATTAAAGTGGATTGTTAATACTTAACTAAAAGGAGAGGACATGAGTACAAAAATATCAGATAGAATTAGCGTAAACGATTTATTAGATGCCGGATTACACTTCGGACATCAAACAAAAAGATGGAATCCCAAAATGAAGCGCTACATTCATGGTGCTAAAAACGGTATTTACATTATTGATTTAAATAAAACCTTATCCCAGCTCGACTTAGCTATTGCTTTTCTAAACGATGTGGTGCTGCGAGGAGAAAAAGTTCTTTTTGTTGGTACAAAAAAACAAGCAAGAGAAATATTTGAATCTACTGCGCAATATTCATCCCAACCATATGTGATTCATAGGTGGTTAGGAGGAATGCTTACAAATAATGAAACTATCAAGAGCTCTGTATCAAGAATGAGAGAACTAAAGAAAATGGAAGAAGATGGTTCATTATCAAAATTACCAAAAAAAGAAGTTTCAACTATTAAAAGAGAACTCTTCAAATTAGAAAAAAATCTCACTGGGATTTCAAATATGGATAAAAAACCTGGTGCATTGTTTGTGGTAGACATAAAACGAGAACATTTAGCATTAGCAGAAGCTAAAAAATTAAATATTCCTATTGTTGCATTAGTTGATACAAACTCAGATCCCGATTTAGTTGAATACCCAATTCCAGGTAACGATGATTCACTTAGATCAATTGGGCTTATTTGTAAAATAATCTCTGATATAATCAAAAAAGCTAATGATGAATACGAAGCTAAAGCCAAAGCAGCTGAAGAAGCAAGAGCTAAGGCAGCGGAAGAAGAGAAAGAAAAGGCAAAAATAGCAAAAGAGAAAAGAGAAAAACAAGAAGCTGCTGAAAAAGAGAAAAGAGAGAAAATATTAAAGAAAATTAAAGAAGAAAAGAAAAAAGCTAAAGCTAAAGCCAAAGAAGCTGAAAAAGTTGTAGAAGAAACTCCAGTTGAAGAAGTTGTAGAAGAAACTGCAGTTGAAGAAGTTGTAGAAGAAACTGCAGTTGAAGAAGTTGCAGAAGAAACTGTAGTGGAAGAAGTTGCAGAAGAAACTCCAGTTGAAGAAGTTGCAGAAGAAACTGTAGTGAAAGAAGTTGCAGAAGAAACTGTAGTTGAAGAAGTTGCAGAAGAAACTGTAGTGGAAGAAGTTGCAGAAGAAACTGTAGTGGAAGAAGTTGCAGA
>PASA01000019.1 GCA_002712105.1 Kiritimatiellaceae bacterium | reverse complement strand
ATTTTTACCTTGAACTTTATATCCTCCAATTTGCTTTATTGATTGTGGAGTTAATCCAATATGTCCAAGAACAGGAATACCGTTATTTACAAGAGATTCTATTAATTGCGAACGAAAAATACCTCCTTCTATCTTCACAGCATCTGCATTCCCATCTTTTATAAATAATCCAGCATTCCTTATTCCGTCTTCTACTGAAGATTGGTATGACATAAAAGGCATATCGGCAACAACTAACGCTTTATCTACGGTTCTTGTAACAGCTTTCGTGTGGTGTAACATATCATCCATAGTTACGGGCAAAGTACTTTCATAACCTAATGTTGTCATTCCTAGCGAGTCGCCAACTAAAATTAATGGAATAGCTTCATCATCTGACCATTTGGCAGTAATAGAATCATAAGCAGTTAAAGCAATCCATTTATCTTTATTTTTTAAAGATTTAATTTTATCAGGCGTCCATTTCATAAGTCACCATTCTTTTGCATACAATTTAACTTCTTCATTAGAGTTTAAATTTTTATATAGTTTCTTAACGCTTTGGCTTTGAAGTGGCAATACCAAATTTGGGTTGACTTCTTTTAATGATTTTAGAACAAACATTCTTTTATACCACCTAGGATGAGGAACTATTAACGATTTTGTATTAATTATTTTTTGATCAATATAAATAACATCAATATCAATTTCTCTAGGAATATTTATTTCATTTGTCCTAACTCTACCTAATTTTTTTTCAATTTTATTTAAACAAATCCAAATTTTTTCTATTTCAATATCAGCACTTAAAATAATAAATGAATTTAAATAGAATTTATTTTGATACTCTTTTTTTACATCTACAGGAGAAGTTTCATAGATGGATGACTGTATTTTCAATTTAGCTTTCATTTCACTACAGATCATATTCCTTGCTAATTGAAGGTATCTTACTCTATTTTCTTTATTTGACCCAAGACTTATACCAATTTCCATTTTTCCATATTCCTTCATAATCAAAAAAAACACTTCCTTCCAAAGTAATTTTATCTTCGATTTTATCAACGATTAAACAATCATTACTTTTTGGAATTAATTTTATAGGAAAGTTACATATGTTTTTCTCTTGGGAAATAATGGCTGCAGCCAAAGCTCCTGTTCCACAAGATAATGTTTCTTCTTCAACTCCTCTTTCATAAGTTCTAATAAATAATTTATCTTTAGATGCTTTTCTAACAATATTTACATTTGTACCATTTGGCTTAAAAAAATCATGGTAACGAATTTTTCTACAAAATGTATTAAAATTATCAAAATGGATATTTTCATCCCAAAAAACTACATGAGAAACACCGGAATCACAAAAATCAAATTTTAGTTCATTATTTAAAGAAACATCCAATTTAGACTTAAAATTAAAGTTAAATATTAATTTAACCATATTGTTTTTAATTTTTGATTCAATTGAACCACAATTTGTTTCGACAAAAATTTCGTTTCCACAAATATTCAATATATTGGCTAATTTTGAAATGCATCTTANTCCATTNCCACACATATCTTGCTCAAGNCCATCNGGATTAAAAAAACGCATTTTTAAATCACAATCTTTAGANTCTTGAAGTAATATCAANCCATCTGANCCAATNCCTTCGGATCTTGATGTTAAATTCTTNATTAATGAAATATCTTTCANNGGAAANTTTTTTCTTCGATCATCAATTANNATAAAATCATTTCCTGATCCATGCATTTTATAAAACAANAAAGACATCGATNATTATACCAAAGCAAGNAAAACTCCTGCAGCGACTGCAGAACCAATCACNCCTGCTACATTAGGTCCCATTGCATGCATTAAAAGAAAATTTTGAGGATTTGATTCTAATCCGACCTTATTTGAAACTCTTGCTGCCATTGGAACTGCAGATACNCCAGCTGAACCAATTAATGGATTAATTTTATCTTTACTAAATACATTCATTAATTTTGCTAATAATACACCAGATGCTGTTCCAATTATAAACGCAATTAATCCTAATGCAAGAATNCCNAANGTTTCTGGATTTAAAAATTTATCTGCTGCAAGNTTAGANCCAACCGCTAAACCTAAAAGAATCGTGATTATATTTATCAATGAGTTTTGAGCAGTATCAGATAAACGATCAACAACACCTGATTCCTTCATTAAATTTCCTAGCATTAACATTCCTACAAGTGGCGTTGCGGAAGGNAGTAAAAGCAAACAAATCAGAAGAACCATCAAAGGAAAAACTATTTTTTCAATCTTTCCAACATGACGTAATTGTTTCATTTCAATCATACGTTCTTCTTTGGTTGTTAATAATCTCATTATTGGAGGTTGAATAATTGGAACTAGTGCCATGTAAGAGTATGCAGATACTGCAATTGCACCTAAATATCTCTCTGATAATTGAGAGCCAAGAAATATAGCTGTGGGACCATCTGCTCCCCCTATTATACCAATAGCTGCTGCATCTTTTAACTCATAATCAAACCATCCTAAACCATCAGCACCTAAATAAACTGCACCAAGCATAGCAAGAAAAATACCAAATTGAGCCGCTGCTCCTAAAAGTGCAGTTTTAGGGTTTGCAAGTAATGGACCAAAATCTGTCATTGCCCCAACACCAAGAAAAATTAAAAGAGGAAATATCGTAGAAGCAACACCAACTTCATAAAATAAATATAAAAATCCTCCGCTTTCAGCAATTCCAGCAACTGGTATATTAGTTAATATTGATCCAAATCCAATTGGTAACAAAAGTAACGGTTCAAATTTTTTAACAATTGCTAAATAAATTAATGTCAAGCCTACGACTATCATTATTATTTGGCCAACTCCAAGTGGTAAAAAAGTTTCCTTAGAACTATTTTGTTTTTCTACGGTAATTTTTTTTTCAAAGTCTAAAAAATGATAGAGACCTGTGTCTTTCCATAGTTTATGAAATCCTTCTGAAATAGAAGTTTGATTATTTTTATCGTTGTGAGCATCTCCAAAAGAGAATGACATCAAAGACAATATAATTAAGCAAAAAATAGTTACCTTTTTCATTTTAAATCCTTAGTTGATTGTAGCCATCTTGTCACCTGAAGATACTTGATCTCCTGCTTTAGCATCAATAGAAGAAATCTTTCCGGAACTTGCTGCTTTTACTTCAACTTCCATCTTCATTGCTTCAACTATAAAAACAATATCGCCTTCATTAACCACGTCTCCAACATTTAAATTAACGGATATTACCTTTGCGTTCATTGGCGAAACAATTTCAGATCCCTCTGAACTACCATTTGAATTATTTGATGAATCTTCAACATCTCCATCATTTACAGAAATATTAAATGATTGTCCATTAACAATAGCTTCATCACCATTAATTTTGACATTGTAAATTTTATTATCAATGGAAACTGAATATGTTCCATCACCACCAGCTTCAGCTTCTTTGGGCATTAATGAATGTTTTCTTACGCCATTNATTTCTACTTTACCTAAAAGAAAATCAATTCCTTTTTGTTTACATGCTGCCGCAATAAAAATATTTTCATCTGTCACATCTAATTCATTATCAATTAGAAGTTTTGTAGCAGCATCAATACCTTTTTTAGGATCAGCATCATTTAAATCTACTGGATTTTCCTTTGTTGGCTGNAAATTCATNTTTTTAGATGCCAACTCAATAATTTCGGAATCTGGTTCAACGGGNGTTTTTCCAAAATAACCNAAAACCATTTTTCCATATCCCTCGGCAAACTTTTCCCATGGACCAAAGATNACNTTATTAAAAGCTTGTTGAAAATAAAACTGAGAAACAGGTGTTACAGATGTAGCAAATCCTCCTCTTTTAACAACTTCACTCATAGCTGAGATACATTCTTCATACTTATCCATNAAGTTATTATCTCTCATCATTTGAGTATTGGCAGTTAATGCGCCACCAGGCATTGGAGACCATGGTATCATTGGCTCNACAGCTTTTGCCTCTGGTGGAATAAAATAGTCAGACATGCAATCTTTAAATACAGCTGCAGCTTCCATCATTTTATCAATATCTACATCTAATTCGTAATTCTCGCCTCTTAATGCATGCCATAAAGTTGCAACATCAGGCTGACAAGTACCCCCTGATGCAGGGGCTAGAGAACAATCAACTTGATCAGCTCCNGCCTTAATTGCAGCNACATAGCCAACTGTTCCAATTCCTGCTGTTTCATGCGANTGGAAAGCTATTTTTGTATCTGCAGGCAATATTTTTCTAGCTGCTGAAATTGTATCGAAAACTTTTTTCGGNACTGATGTTCCTGAAGCATCTTTAAAACAAACACTATCAAAAGGAATTTGAGCATCTAAAATGTCTTGTAAAGTTTTCATGTAAAACTCTACNGTATGTGCTCCNCTACATCCGGGAGGAAGTTCCATCATTGTAACAACAACTTCATGTTTTAAACCATGATTNGTAATTGATTTNGCTGAATCAATTAAATTATTTACNTCATTNAATGCATCAAAATTACGAATTGTTGTCATACCATGCTTTTTAAACATTTTCGCATGTAAATCAATTATATCCCTTGATTGAGATTCAAGACCAACAACATTAATTCCTCTTGCGAGNGTTTGTAAATTTGCATCAGGTCCAGCAACTTCTCTAAAACGATCCATCATATCAAATGCACTTTCATTGCAATAGAAAAATGGTGCCTGGAATCTTGCTCCTCCACCTGCTTCAAAATGTGTTTGACCTGCCTCAGCACAAACTTTTACTGCTGGCATAAAGTCTTCCGTCAACACTCTTGCTCCGTAAACAGATTGAAATCCATCACGAAAAGCAGTATTCATAATGTGAATTGTTTTTTTTGACACTTTGCGATCTCCTTTATATTAAATTAACCTCTTTTAGCTTTTATTGCTGCAATTGCAATTGCAGTATTTTGATTTAAATCATTTTTTTTGATTTCAGTATTATTTGTATNAACAAATCGATGTTCATTTTTTACAAAATAAAGAGAAATGCCTTTAATAGAAAAAATTAGTAAAACAAGAAAAGCAAAGACTGTTGCCATTCCAATTATCATTACTGTAAATCCTTGACTCATTTATTTCTCCAAAAAANTTTATTTTTACTATTTTATATTAAAAAATTTTTAATACTACTAGCGGTTTTATATTTTAGTTATACTTAAGATAAGGTATTATTAAAATTATGAGTTTTAATATTCAATGGTATTCTTCATTAAATTCAACAAATCAAGAAATGAAAAAAGAATTAACGAGGAATAANAAGTTAAAAAATTATTCAATTATTTCTACATATAATCAAACAAATGGAGTTGGAAGATTTAATAGAAAATGGGTTTCGACNNATAATGCTAATCTTTGTTTTTCAATTTTTATTNAATCCAATACAGATATTAAAAACATACCCTCTTTAACAATGTGTGTAGCTTTAGGTGTAAATGACTTTCTTAAAAGTCATAATATAAAATCTAATTTAAAATGGCCAAATGATGTAATGGTTAAAAATAAAAAAATTTGTGGAATTTTGTCAGAACATATTGATATTCCAAAAAATAATTTAAAAGGTGCTATTGTGGGTATTGGATTAAATACTAATATGACATCAAATGAATTAAAAAAAATTGATCAACCTGCAACNTCAATGCTAATTGAATGTGGTATGTCATTTCCTCTAATTGATACTTTAAATGATCTTTGTGAATATTTATTTTTTTGGATAAAAAAATGGGAAATTAACTCATCTTTTGAATCAATAAAAAAATATTGGATTACGAATTCAGCGAATATTGGAGATTGGATTTCTATTCGAGATCAAGATAATAAAATTTGTGGAGAATTAGCTGGTTACGGAGATTATGGGGAACTTTTATTAAATATTAATGGAAAAATTCAAACTATATGGTCAGGCGATATTGAGATATGAAAAGAAGATTATTTTTATTTTTTTTAAGTATTTTATTTTTATCTGGATGTTCAACTCCAAGAAAAATTATTCTTAATAAAAATCAAAAATATGAAAAAATTCGAGTAATGACTACAGGTTATTGTAAATGTGAAAAATGCTGTGGATGGGAAAGAAATTGGTTATTTCAGCCAGTTTATGCATATGGAAAGAATAAAGGAAAAATTAAGAAAGTTGGAATTACATCATCTGGTACAAAAGCAATTAAAGGAACAATAGCTGCTGATTTGAATATTTTTCCTTATGGGACAATATTTTACATTCCTGATTATGGATGGGGTAAAGTTGAAGATGTTGGNAGTGCAATAAAAGGATACCATATTGACTTGTTTTTTAAATCTCATCAAGAAGCTTTAACCTGGGGTAGAAAAAATAAANATGTTCATGTATGGTTTCCAAATTAAAAAAGAAGGTAAATTATGGCTGTATCAAGAATGAAGCGAGTNAACGAATTACTTAAAAGAGAAATTGCAGAAAATTTATATAAAAATTTTATTAATACTNATTTTGATTCTTCTTCCCTAACAGTAACNAGAGTAGAGTGTTCTCCAGANTTAAGAGACGCNAATGTTTATATATCAATATTTGGACATGATAATGAACGTCATAAAATGATTAAAGAGCTTAATTANCGNAGACAAGAAATAATACGATTAATGGTTAAAAGAATTAGCCTAAAATANACTCCTAGATTACATTTTCATTTAGACGACTCTTTGGAAAAAGGTGATAATATTTTGTCNATCTTANATGAAATTAATAAAAATAAAAAATAACNAATTAATGTCTTATTCCTCAAAACAAGAAAATGAATGTAATGGATTATTANTGGTCGATAAACCATCAGAATGGACATCTCATGACGTTGTTGCAAAAGTTAGAAATTATTTCAATTTTAANAAAGTNGGTCATGCAGGAACACTNGATCCAATGGCAACAGGACTATTGATNCTNCTTATTGGAAAAGCTACTAAGCTATCATCTAATTTAATGAATCAGACAAAAATTTACGAAGGTTCAATTTTATTAGGAAAAAAAACATCTACACAAGATATCTGTGGATCGATTATTGCATCNAAGGAATTTAAAGANATACCAAGNAANANAATAGAAAAAGTTTTTAAATCTTTTAAAGGTACTAATTATCAAATACCTCCAATGGTATCTGCNATAAAAAAAAATGGAGTTTCTCTATACAAACTTGCACGAAAAGGTATCGAAATAGAAAGAGAAGCACGAGAAATTGAAATTTTTGATATAATACTNAGAAATATTATTAAAAAAGAAATTTTCTTTACTATAAAATGTTCAAAAGGAACNTATGTAAGAACATTCGCTAATGATGTTGGAGATAAATTAGAAGTTGGCGGATGTCTATCATCNCTAAGAAGAATTCAATCAGGNNAATTTCANATTAAGGATTCATGGACNATGGACGATNTACTTCTACGAGACAAACAGAATATTAAAGAATTAATAAANNCATTTTAAAAAAAATTAGATATGAAAATAATTNATAATTTNAAGNAATTTAATAATANTAATAAAGTTCATTTAGCATTAGGAAATTTTGACGGAGTTCATAACGGCCATAAAGCGGTTATTAAAAATGCTATTACTAATGCAAAAAAAGANAATTCNGAAGNATGGATACTTACATTTGACCCTCATCCATTAAAAATTATAAATCCAAAAGTTAAACTTAAAAATATTTCTACGATTNAACAACGTCTATCACTTTTTAAAAATTTAAAAGTAAANGGTGTGATTATCTTAAAATTTAATAANGAGATNAAAAATTTATCTCCAATAAANTTTTTAAATATGTTGCNAAGNNGNATATCAAAATTAAGTGGAATTTATGTTGGTGANGATTGGTCNTTCGGNAAAGATAAATCTGGAAATCAAATATTACTNAAAGAATTTTGNAAAAATAAANATATCATTTATCAGTCNCAAAAATCCATTATTTATCAAAATGAAAAAATATCTAGCACTCGTATNAGAGATGCTATTATGAAAGGGAATATGACTCATGCTTCATCAATGCTTGGTTANAATTTTACNATATCAGGATTTGTTATCCATGGAAAAAAAATTGGAAGAACTCTCGGTTTTCCTACAGCAAATATTCATGCAAAAAATAAATGTTTACCTTTAAATGGNATTTATGCAGCTATTTGTCATTTTAACAATATATCCTATAAAATTGCTTTATANATAGGAACAAGGGAAACGATTGGCGATGANAATGAAAAAGTTATTGAAGCATATTTTATCGATCAAAATAATTTGAATCTTTATGATGAATATTTAGAAATCGAGATAATTAGTTTNATAAGATCAGATGAGAAATTTAANAATAGAAATTTACTTAAAGAACAAATAAAAAAAGATGTANATAAAATTAACAAGTTTTTAGATTAACTTAATCTAATCTNGCGAATTGACCATGTGTATCTTTAACAATTCTTGAAACAATTTCATCATAACTTCCAGCTGCAAGTAGAATCTCGCCATCTTTTAAGACTATCTCAGCTCTATCTTTAAATTTATCTGAAGGACGAATTCTCACACTTGTTAACTCAATGAACCTTCTATTAACAGATGTTTTAGATATATCTGTTTCTTTACTGTAGTTATCTAAATTTACTGCGTAAACTTCCAAAAACATATTAAGTTCCTTTACGATTATTTTTAAAAACAATTTTATTATAATGTTAATTTTTAATTTTTATAACAAAAAAACAAATAATTTAATTATAATTTTAACGAGTTAACGATTCAACTTTCTTGACGGTGGATTCTGTATTTCCTAACTTATTGCTCTTTAAAATTAAATAAAGGATTAAATTATGTCTAATACCGTTCTTTTTGGCGCTCAATGGGGTGATGAGGGTAAAGGTAAAATTATTGATGTTTTAACATTGGACGCAGATTGGGTTGTAAGATATCAAGGTGGTAACAATGCCGGCCATACAGTAGAAATTGGAAATGAAAAATATGTTTTACATTTAACACCATCAGGAATTTTAAGAGATTCATGTAAATGCGTAATTGGCAATGGACTGGTTGTTGATATAGTTGGACTTAAAGAAGAACTTCAAGAATTAGAAAATCGAGGTATTTCACTAGAAGATAGATTTTTTATAAGTGATAGAGCTCATATTGTATTTCCCTATCACAAAGTAATAGATGGTGCTAAAGAAAAAAATCGATCTAAAAACGATAAAATTGGGACAACTAAAAGAGGAATTGGACCAGCTTATTCGGATAAATCAGATAGAATTGGATTAAGAATGGGTGATATTTTTGAAACTGATTTTTATGATAAAATTGAAAAAATTACCATTTCAAAAAATGTTACTCTTGATTTATTANGTGAGGANNAAATTAATATTTCAACAATGATNTCTGAAATTAAAGAAGCTGTTGAATACCTTCGTCCTTTCNTATGTGATACTTTGGTCTTATTAAATAAAGCAATCAGAAATAATGACAAAATTTTATTTGAAGGAGCTCAAGGGATTATGCTTGATATCGATTACGGANCATATCCTTTTGTAACATCATCTAATACTGGTACAAGCGGTGTAGCCTCAGGTGCAGGAATNCCNCCGCAAAAAATAGATCGAGTTATTGGAATTATTAAAGCCTATACAACAAGAGTNGGTGAAGGTCCATTTCCAACAGAACTTTTAGACNATACAGGAAAGCATATTGCTAGNGTCGGAAGTGAATTTGGNGCAACAACNGGTAGACCAAGAAGATGTGGTTGGTTTGACGGTATTGTTGCAAATCATGCTGTAAATGTTGGTGGTATTAACGAATGGGCATTAATGAAAATTGACGTTTTAGATGAGCTTGATGTAATAAAAGTTTGTGTTGGNTATACTATTAATGAANAAGAAATTTTTTCTATTCCNGCAAATATAAANAAATTTTCGTTATGTAAACCTGTNTATAAAGAACTTCCCGGATGGAAGACTTCTACAAAAGATTGTAAGAAATGGGAGGATTTACCANATGAAACATTAAATTTTATCAATTTTATTGAANAACNTACACAAACNAAAGTTTCAATAGTTTCGGTTGGTCCTAAAAGATCTAGTACTATTATTAGATAAATGAATGTAATTACTCCAAAAATTAATAGAATTCCTGAACATGTTGCTATAATTATGGATGGTAATGGTAGATGGGCGAAAAAAAACAATTTATCAAGAATTGATGGTCATACAGAAGGTACACAATCTGTTCGTTCAATNATGCGTGCAGCAGCAAATATTGGNATTNAATATTTTACTTTTTTTACTTTTAGTACTGAAAATTGGTCCAGACCAAAAATTGAAATTGAAGGATTNATGAAATTATTAATTGAATCATTATTAACGTATGAAAAAGAGCTTCATGAAAATNATATAAAACTTCAAATNATGGGTAACATTAATGAATTGCCGAAAACTGTCCAAAAAATTGTTAATAGGATAGTTTTAGATACCAAAGAATACTCAAAGTCCAATCTAATTTTAGCGCTCAATTATGGCGGAAGACTTGAAATAACAGAAGCAACAAAAAAAATTGCATTAAAAATAAAAAATAATGAATTAAATATAAATGACATTAACGAAGATCTAATATCTAAACATATGTATCTTCCAGAAATACCTGACCCGGATTTAATAATAAGAACAAGTGGTGAAATGAGATTAAGTAATTTTATGTTATGGCAATTATCTTATGCAGAAATCATTGTTACAGATAAATTATGGCCAGAATTTAAAGAAGAAGATTTTTACAATGCACTTAAAGAATTTGATTTACGTGATCGAAGATTCGGTAAAATAGGATGATTATTTATGTTGGATAAAAAAAGAATAATTATTGGTACTTTTTTAGCAATTGTAATTACATTACTTTTCTTATTAATACCGGCGAGTAATATTTTTTGTTTAATCATTTTATCATCAATTTGCGCAATTGGTGTATGGGAGTTTTACTCTCTTCTAATTGCTGGAGAAATTCCATCATCAAAAAAACTAGGAACATTTATTTCTATAATTTTTTCTATTGCAACATGGTACTACATGCATAGTTGTAAAAATTTAATATATAAATCTTATCTTTCGGATGTTATTTTATGGTCAATAATGGCCTCTATTATAATCATAACATTTTATAGATTATTGGCTTATGATGACATGCGAGAAGGCTTATTTAAGGCTTTAGGTACACTATTGGGATTTATTTATATTCCATTTTTATTTAGTTTTTTTATTAGAATCTTTCTTATAAATGATGACTTGTCTGTTCCTGCTTATGCAGCCTTTTATATTGTTTTATGTACAAAAATATCAGATACAGGAGGATATTTTATTGGTTCTAAATTTGGTAAAAATAAATTAGCTAAAATAATTTCCCCAAAAAAAAGCTGGGAGGGTCTTTATGGTGGCATTCTTTTCTGTTTAGTAGTTAATATTTTTTGGAAAATATTTATAGAAAAGTATGTATTTTTTTCTATTCCAGTAATTCATATCTTATTTTTAAGTTTTTTAATTCCATTATTTGGAACAGCTGGAGATTTAGTTGAATCTCTTTTTAAAAGAGCAGTTAAAATTAAGGATTCTAGTACAATTACTTATGGAATTGGAGGTATACTTGATATGATAGATAGTCTTTTATTTACTGCGCCTATGTTTTACATCTATTATGAGTTTCTGTTAAAATAATTAAAACGAAGAAAGTTAATAATGTTTGAAATAATTTATCTAATTTTTATGATTCTATTTTTATTTGGAATAACAATATTCGTTCATGAGTGGGGTCATTTTATTGTTGCTAGAAAATGTGGTCTAAAAGTGGAAGCATTTGCGATTGGTATGGGACCTGCATTAATAAAAAAAACTATTGATGAAGTTGAATATAAACTATGTCTATTTCCAATCGGAGGATACGTATCACTACCACAATTAGATCCAAGTGGAATGGAAAAATTACAAGGTAATACAGATGGTAAAAATAATATTGAAGATGTTTCTCCATGGAAAAAAATACTTGTTGCGATTGCTGGTCCATTATGTAATGTAATTTTTGCTATTTTATTAGGATTAATTGTATCTTTTGGAGATCATCCAGAAAATCCTGCANTAATTGGTAAAATAGAAAGTGATTGTNAAGCATTTTCNTTAGGTCTAAAATCTGGTGANAAAATTGTTAAAGTAAANAATAATGAAGTAAATTCATGGTACGATGTNCAAGTTGAAAGTATTTTATCATCAANTGATAAAGTTGATTTTCATATTCAAAGANCTGATAATGAAATTTTAATAAAAAATATAGAAGTTAATAATCCTGAAAAATCTGCAAATTTTATTACTGGTGTTTANGAAGCTATTCCNTGTGTAATAGGTGGTATTATTAAAAATTCACCTGCACAATTTGCTGGATTNAAAGAAAAAGACGTTATNAAGAGATTAAATGGAATAGNAATNAATGATTGGTATCACTTTACAGAAATTGTTCAAAAATTCCCGAATAAAAATGTTTCACTTGAGGTAACAAGAGANAATNAAGTTTTTAAAACATACCTTACGCCTAAATTAGATAATGATAGCAATAGAGTTATGATTGGAATTAAACTAGGCGGGGCTGCATCAATGCCNTGGACTCTTTATGGAAATCCATTCGAACAAATTAAAAAAGATTCGGATGCTATTTTTCGACTCTTAAAAGCNNTAACAACAAAAGATGAAGCNAGTCAAGCTGCTAAAGGCTTGGGTGGTCCTGTAGCCATATTTAGTATGATTTGGATTGCTTTNAAAATGGGTATCATAAACGCACTTGCCTTNATGAGATTTATAAATATTAATTTAGCGATTTTAAATATGTTACCTATTCCTGTTTTAGATGGTGGTCATATTATATTTTCACTNTTTGAGGGCATAACAAGAAAAAAAATTCCAGCTAAGTTTATTTCTTTTTTAGTTAATATTTTTGCATTACTTTTNATTTCTGCGATGGTTTGGCTTTCCGTTAGAGATGTNCAAAGAGTAACAAATATCAATAAAAAATCTTNAGATTCAACTAACCAAGTTGAAAACATTNTTACTGAATAAGATGNATTTTTTAATAAGAAATTTTTCGTTCAAAAAAATTNGTTTTTTTTTANTAATGGNACTTATTTCTTTCAAGATACTAACGCCNCCNGCAACAAATGTNATTATAAAATCTCCTAATTTAAAATATGAAGCACGACTTAAAACATTTTATTATTTTGAAGATNAAAGACCATCGTATAAGGTTTATTTTAGAGAAAAAAATCGGCTTATTTGGAAAAATTTAATATATATTCCAAACAATTTGGATTCATCAGAAATTATGATTAGATGGTCCTCAGATTCATTATCGTTAAACTTATTAAGTGAAAATAAAGTTATTAATAATTTGACGATTCCACAATAACTTTTGGAGCTGATGAAGTTTCTTCAAGAAAATAATTGTAATCTCGGGCATCTTCTCCCTCGATAATCTCCATAGCATCTTCAGGACTAATGGCTGACAATAAACGATTTCTAATAACTGCATTAGACATCATTCTAGAAAGACTTGATAGAACTTTTAAATGCATTTCTCTTTTATCATTTGGAGTAATTATTAAAAGTATTAACTTTATAGGTTTACCATCAATTGCATCAAAATCGATACCCTCTCTACATATTCCCATTACTCCTTGTATAGCAGGTCCTTTCGAAACATACCCATGCGGTATGGCTATACCATCTCCAATTGCAGTNCTCATATCATTNTCTCTCATTACAATAGAGTCATATAANTCTTCTTCAGTCATATGTTCAACTCTATGAGTTTTCATCATAAATGATGTAAGTTGTTTTATAGCATCCCATTTATCTGTAGCTTTTAAATCAATTTTTATAAATTCTTCTGATAAAAATTCTACTAATCTTTCTCGATCTTTATCATCCTCCTTTGCNCTTTTAACAGCAGNTTTTGTACAAATAGGTCCTATTATTTCAGCTAGNGCTACACCTGCTAGAACAATTGCACTAACCGTTTGTTTAATTTCATCATGTATATACAGATCATTACTTANTAGGACAACTAATCCAATTGCTATTCCNGACTGNGGATACAATGCATATGTCATATGTGTTCTTATTCTTGATGAACATTTTCCAATNAGACCTCCAAACCANGTNCCGATTGATTTNCCTAAAATTCTNGAAAAAGTATAAATTAAAGCCATTAANCCGACAACAGAGATAGCNTCTAAATGTAAAGATACACCGGCTAAAGTAAAAAAACATACGTACAAAATTGGTTCAAGTGGAACTAATGTCGTTAGCTGTCTTTCTGCAACTTGTGAACTATTNGCAAGATATACTCCGTAAAATAAATTAACTAGTAATGGACTTAGTGTTAAAAAATCAGCAAGTCCATTTAGTAAAATTATAGCTAANAGAATTACAGTAAAATCATGTAGATGAGGTCTACTTACTAAAATTTTACTTATCCATCCCATTAATAAACCGAGCGATAACGCACCTAAAAACTGGTAGCTAGTTTTGATTAAAGCTTTNTCTATTTTTTGAATAGCTTCACCTGTTTCGCAAAATGATGAAACAAACGTACTCATTAAAACAAAAAGTGTAATACATAAAATATTATTTATAGCAACTGTTGAAATAAATGTTTTAACAAATGGCCCTTTTGCTCTTAATTCNCTTATTAATGCAATTGATGTAGCTGGAGCAGTTGATGCAGATATTGCTCCTAACAAACATGTTGTTGGCCAATCTGCGCCAAGCAATCGAACAGCAGTCATTACACATAATACTGAAAATGAAACTTCTAAAATCGATATTGATAATATTCTTCTTAATGAATTGTGAATTCTTCTATATGAAAGATGTCCTCCAATACTCACTGCAACAAGNCTCATAGCGAATGTTGATAANGGAGCAAGTGAATTTACATCTGAATAGTCAAGAAATTTTAAACCCCACGGNCCTATTAATACTCCCCCCATTATATTACCTGTAACATGAGGTAATTTCACCAAATGAGCTACCCATCCTCCAAAAAAACCTGCTAAAATAAGAATGCCCACCGCTAAAAAAGGNCTTAAAAANCTTACTTTTTCAATNTCACTAATTGTTAAAAGAATATTTTCCATAATATTATTTTANAAATTTTCAACTTAATAATTATCNTAGNTANTAAAAATACTATATTNAAAANTTATTTTAACGATTTAAATGAAAAAAACCAAAATGATAATAATCCCCATGATAAACCAACTAAAACACCTGCATCAATTATTCCTCTCCAAGGATCAGACATTTTTTCAATTATTATAATCAAAAAAATAATGNATANCGTAAGTAAATAAGTAATTATCATTCTCTGTTTGGAAATACCAAAAAANCCCATACAAAATAATGGCGAAAAAACTACATTTTTAAAATTTGGATTTTTTGAGACTAAATNTACTCTTTTTGCAGCTCTTGGAGAAAAACTTAATTGNAAGCCTTTATAACCTTCNGCATANCCTAAANTAATAATACTNAAAAATANNGANNNAATNTGATACCATTTCATATTANTTAATTCCATGGAAAAAACATANGGAANNACACAAGACATCCCATGTAATAAAATTAAAGAAATTCCAATAAATCCCCAAAATGCTCCAATAANACCAAATATTTTTTTCATATATAATTCTACACTTAATAAGTAAATTTNTTCACCATGCGCTAATTTGATCTAANATNAACTTACTTTTTGAGTTATTCTTTACCCAATCAATTAAATTATTAGCTTTTTTATTTTTTTTATTTTTTAAGACAATAATTGCATTTTTTCTAAGTTGCGTTACTCCTGCATATGATGTTGCATTATTTTTGATTAACTTTTTTAGACTTCCTGACGAAGATTTAAATAACCATTCTAAATCTACAGGAATTCTTGAATCATTTTTTTCCTTTGGGGGACATACATTTGAACATAGATCACAGCCAAAAATCCAATCTTGTATCATTTCACCCTCAAATTTATTTAAAATACTTCTTTTTTCAATAGTTAAATAAGAAATACATTTTAAAGCATTAATTGGTTTACCTGGATAAATTGCATTGGTTGGACAATTTTTTATACATGCCATACAATCATTACAATTAAATGGCATTTTAGGATCATGTATTACACTTGGCAAATCAACATCTACAAAAAGTGAACCTATAAAAACTCTTACATTTGTTCGATCTGGAACTCTTAATAAATCATTGGGACCAATAATTCCTAAACCTCCATAAGTGGCGAAAAGTCTTTCGTATACTGGTTTTGTGTCAACAGCAGTAATTGCATTAATTTTTCTTCCAATTAGTTTACTTAACTCAGTCAAAATTTGTTGTCCTTTTATATGATAATCAATTTCTCTAGCATATGAGGAAATATATCCAACTAATGAATCATTTTTTATTTTTGGAAAAGGATGTTTTGCTTTAGGATCACCCCAACTATTTGTAAAAATCACAACAATTACAACCTTTGCACCAGGAAAAGTTTTCCAAGGTTCAGATTTCTCTGGAAGCATTTTTTTTAAATACTCCATTTCTCCATGCATACCTTGATCAATCCACTTAGTAACTATTTTGTTATTTTTATAAATTGCTTCTTTAAAATTGGGGTCATCTAGTCTTATACAACATGCAGAATGTCCCCCTAGATTTTTTACAGTTTTATTTAACCAAATTTTAAAATTATTATGATTAATCATAAATTTTATAATATCAAAAAGAATTATTAATTCTATTTCATAAGAGTTTTTTCTATCAACTTGAATGGTTTTAATAATAAGATACTATTAATTATTAATTATTAATTATTAATTATTTTTTTAAAATGAATAAGTGGGATTTTAGATTTATTAAATTAGCCAAAGAAATTGCATCTTGGTCAAAAGATCCATCAACAAAAGTTGGGGCAATAGCGGTTAATGATAAAAGGATTATCGCAACGGGTTATAACGGATTTCCAAAAGGAATTGAAGANAGTAATAATAGATTAAGTGATAGAGANACAAAACTTGCATTTATGGTTCATGCTGAAAAAAATCTAATTTACAATGCAACCTCTCACGGAGTATGTCTAAAAAATTCTACAGTTTATATCTATGGTCTCCCATGTTGTAGCGAATGTTTTAAGGGATTAATACAAGTTGGTATCATAAGAGTTGTAATGCCTAATATTGTAATTCATGGTAACAAATGGAAGGAAGGATGTAATTTTGCAAAAGATAGTATGGTNAATGTTGGTATTGAAATTAATGAATACAACATGTATGAACTTCCTAAGGAATAATTTTTAAAAAATTTTAAANAAAGAAATTATCAATAATGAAATCAGTAGGAATAATTCCAGCAAGATGGAAGTCATCTAGATTTCCNGGAAAAAGTCTTTGCTTAATATCTGGNAAACCAATGCTTCAAAGAGTAATTGAACAATCAGAAAAAACTAAAACANTGGANAAAATTATTGTNGCAACAGATGATTTAAGAATATTTGATTTCGTTAATTCGCTAAACAAACAAAATGTTTGTCCAATGATNACAAAAAAAAATCATCCTACTGGNACTGATCGAATAGCTGAAATTGCAGANAAATTAAANGTAGAAAATATTATCAATATNCAAGGAGATGAACCTATAATTGATCCAAANCTAATAGATAAAATTAATTTAACTTTAAATAATAAAGAATGGGANATGTCCTCTGCTGCAACGCTTATTGAGGATCAATCAGAAATAAACAATAAATCTGTAGTTAAAGTAGTTTTTAATCAAAATTGTAAAGCTTTATATTTTTCNCGACTTCCTATCCCTTTCAATCGTGATGATAAGAATTTNAANCCTTGCTANTGGAAACATATAGGTATCTATGGATACAAGAAAAAATTTTTATTAAAAATGAGCTCTTCACCTCCCTCAATTTTAGAAAAATATGAAAAATTAGAACAACTTCGAGCNCTTCACTTAGGCGCNAATTTATGTATAATTAAAACTGAACATCATAGTATTGGAGTAGATACTCCAGATGACGTAACAAAAGTNGAAAAGATAATTAAGGAATCGATAAATTATGATTAAAAGCTTTAAGATAAAAAATATTGGATTTGGGCCAAAATATCCGCTCGCCTTAATAGCAGGACCTTGTGTTATTGAGAGTAAATTAAAAACTTTTAATATTGCGAAAAAATTAATTGAATTAACAAAAAAGAGAAATATTCCANTTATATTTAAAGCTTCTTATGACAAAGCAAATCGTACATCTTTAGATTCATTTCGTGGTCCTGGTTTAATTAAAGGTATTGANATATTATCTGAAATAAGAAAAAATTTTAATGTCCCAATTCTAACTGATGCTCATTCAATAGAAGANGTTAAATTTCTTAAAGGAAAGGTTGATATAATTCAAATACCCGCATTTTTATCTAGACAAACAGATTTATTAATAGAAGCAGGAAAGACAGGATGTTTAATCAATATTAAAAAAGCTCAATTTATGTCGCCACATGATATTATTCATGTAATAAAAAAAATAGAATCAACTGGAAATAAAAAAATATTAATAACTGAAAGAGGAACCTCCTTTGGGTATAATACCTTAATTGCCGATATGAGAAATTTAATCATTATGAGAGAGTTTGGATATCCAATTATTTTTGATGCAACTCATTCNGTTCAATCTCCCGGCGGTGCGGGAAAAACNTCNTCAGGAGACGGTAANTTTGCGCCTTACTTAGCTAAAGCGGCTACTGCGATTGGTATTGATGGNTTGTTTATTGAAACTCATATTAAACCTTCATCAGCAAAATCAGATGGACCNAATATGATCCCTTTTTCTGAAATGGATATATTATTAAAGAAATTAAAAAANATAGATTCANTAAAATAAAANTTTACACGGAAGTTCTAATTATTTTTCCTTGNCCAANCATTTTATATTTTTTTAANGAGGCTGGTATTAAAANAGATCTNCCTTTTTTAATTTCTATACTTTTATTTTCATCCCATTCAATCTTAACAAAACCATTAGCAACAAATAATGCATGAAAAGTTGAATCATCATATTCCTCCAATAAATATTTTTTTAAATTNATTTGTTCNACTTTAAAATATGGTCCATTGATNATCTCNATTAATGTNTAAAGATNATTATTTTTAATTATTTTTGTCTTTAANAATGGTTNATNTATAGAATTATAATTNATTACTTCTAATGCTTTATTTATATGTAATTCTCTTGNATTTCCATTAATATCAAGNCTATTCCAATCATNAATTCTATAAGTAGTATTTGAATTTTGTTGAATTTCTAAAATTAATGATCCTGAGTTAATTGCATGAATACATCCNCCTGGAACAAGAACATTGCAATCTTTTTTGATAGAATATTTATTTAAAACATCTTCAATACAATTGGATTGNAAGTTTTTNAAAAAATGTTCCTTATCGATTTTATTTTTCAGTCCATAAAAAATACTTGAATTATCATTTTCAAGAAAATGCCATAATTCATTTTTTGGCTCTCCTCCATATTTTTTAGCAGATAAATCATCGGGATGTACTTGNAGACTCAATCTTTCNTTTGCATCAATTATTTTAATAAGCAATGGAAATGATGNACCCTTGAAATTTTTACCAACAATTTCAGAAGGANATTGTAAAATTATCTCTTTTAATGATTTACCAGAAAAAAAACCATTTTCGACTATACTCATTCCTTCANTACGATCTGATATTTCCCAGGATTCTGCTAAAACTTTATTAGATGTTTTTCGGTTAAAATATTTTTTGAAACGATTACCTCCCCAAAAGTAATCTTTNTATACNGGTATAAATAAAAATGGATAAATTTTATCATTCATAAATCATTTAAATAATATTATTAAAGTTCCAATAANTTTTGTACATCTTCCCAAGTTAGTTTCTGCATAACTTGATCATCAGTNGTTAGTGTTGAATCAATAATATTTTTCTTACTTTCCTGAAGAGCAACAACTTTTTCTTCAATCGTTCCTTTTGTNATCAATTTTACACTATAAACAGTCCTTTTTTGCCCAATTCTATGTGCACGATCAGTAGCTTGATTTTCAACAGCTGGATTCCACCATGGATCAAAATGAATAACCATNTCAGCACCTGTTAAATTTAAACCAGTTCCACCAGCTTTCAGACTCATTAAAAAAACTGGTATCGAATGATCTCGATTAAATAATTTAACAATATCCTGTCTATTTTTAGTTGAACCATCTAGATAGCAATATTTTATGTCTTTTTTTTCTAATTCATTTTTCAAAATAGATAACATCCCTGTGAATTGACTAAAAACTAAAATTCTATGTGAGCTATCAATTGCTTCATTTAATAAGGAGAAAAATAAATCCATTTTACCTGATGGATTTTTACTTTTAATATCTTTAAGATGAAGTAAATCTATGTGATTACAGGTCTGTCTTAATCTCAGTAAGGTTTTAAGAATTTCCATNCTACTTTTATTAAATCCATCTTTTTCTACCATTTTTTCAATACGATTCTTTGATGCATTGAGTAATTGTTGGTAAACAAGCAATTGATCAGNNGTTAATTTACAAGAAGCAATTCGTTCAATTTTTGGAGGTAAATCTTTTGCAACATGCTTTTTTAGTCTTCTTAATAAAAAAGGGTGGAGTTTTCTTTTTAATTTAATTTGAGCTAAATCTCCNTCTGTGCCTCCATGTATAATTGGTAATTCATATTTTTCATGAAATGTCTTATGGTCACCTAAGTATCCTGGCATTAAGAAATCCATTATNGACCATAAGTCTGTCACACTATTTTCAATTGGNGTTCCNCTTANAACTAAACGATGATTGGCTTGGATTTTTTTTGCAGCTAAAGCATTTTGAGTAGTTCTATTTTTTATTTGCTGAGCTTCATCTAAAATTGCAACCGAATAAGTAAAATCCAAGTGTTTGTCTATGTCTCTTCTCATTAAAGCATATGAAGTTATTATAATGTTGTAATTTGGTATATTTTTCCAATCTTTATGGCGATCACTTCCTTGTAAAACTAATATTGATTTATCAGGAGTAAATCTTTTAACCTCCTCTGCCCAATTCTCAACTAATGATGTTGGGCAAATAATTAACGCAGGTAAATTTTTTTGATTTTTTTCACTTCTATCAAGTTGGAGCCAT
Organism: Kiritimatiellaceae bacterium; assembly: GCA_002712105.1. GTDB lineage: Bacteria > Verrucomicrobiota > Kiritimatiellia > Kiritimatiellales > Pontiellaceae > Pontiella. The sequence continues at coordinate 21,295 of PASA01000019.1, read as the reverse complement.
GCAAGAGTTTGAACTGTTTTTCCAAGGCCCATTTCATCTGCTAAAATACCACAAAAACCTCTGTTTTCTAAAAATCTTAACCAATTTACCCCATCCTTTTGATACTTCCTTAGTGAACATTTTAAATTTTTACTTAAATCNANATTTTTTAAGACATCCTGATCATTTAAAGTTTTGGCTTTTTCCATCCATTTTTTACTAGCAGTTACCTCAATTCCATCAAGAGAATCTAATGTTGAATAAACATAACTTCCATANATTGATTCNAGNTTNACTTTTGATTGNTCTANATTATTTGGCAAACAATCTTGAAATACTTCTAATGCTTGCATNATNGCGTCGCCATCAAGTAATATTGTTTTCCCTTTATNTTCAATAAATGAGTTTCCTAACTCTAATGCTTTTTTAATATCTGACTCTTTAATACTAGCATTTTCTGATNTATATTCATAATTTATATCAAAATAACTACCATCACTATTTTCACTTATATTAACTCTGGGNGTAATTACTTCAGTTTTTTCAACAAATGGTTTAACTCTTCCCTCTAATTCAACAATCCATCCAAGTCTTTGAATTTTTGGAACTCCTGAACCAAGAAAATTAAGAACTTCATTAACACCTTCAATATTTTTTAAAGTATCTCCAGCGCGACCAATAAACCCAACAGTTTGTAATTTTTCAACAGCATTCTTTTCAGCAATCATATTTCTAATTCTATATTTTAATAAATCATTAGCATCTGGAATTGCAAAATTTCCCTTTCTATCTGCTCTGCCTGCAACTAATTCATAATTATCATAATTGGCAAATAATTTTGCTGATAGTGATGCAGGACTTCCTTTAATTAATAAACGAAATGAAGGTTTTGCGGGCTTCATGTAAAACAAATCAGGTGTAATATCACTTTCAATAGTTATATCTTTTTCTATTTTAACTAATTCAGAGATTATAAATGATGGAACATTTACTCTAGATATTCGAAGAGTTTTTTTGTAAATGGCTCTTAGCTGATTTGGCAGTACATAATCTATAAAAAACAAATTATTATTTGAAATAATCCAACCTTCATTCTCACCTAACAAAAAAGTCGGATTAAAAAATTCTTGCTCAAAATGTAAGTTTAAAAATAACTCTCCATTATCTTTATCTAAATTAACTAACAAACTGTAATTAATTGAATTATTATCAAGATTTAGAAAGTTCTCTGAATTTTTAATCAAAATATTTTCATTATTAGAAAGTTTCAAAATTTCAACAAATTGAAAGTTTGAATATCTTTTACTAAATGAAACTAATCCATCATTAAATTTTTCAAGTAACTCAAGTAGTTGATTATCTTTTTTTCTAAAATAAATAGCTTGTTCAGGCTTAATATCAATTATTGGATATTTTTTATTTTTCTCAATAATATAAATATCTATGCTTACAGATGATTTATCAATTTCATCAATCCAATTTTCTGAAATTTCTAAAAGAAGTTCAGCATGAATTGCTCCAGGAGTAGATTTTCTTGCTCGTCTTACTCTTATTCCTTTTGCTGATTTGGCAATTCGATCAACTCTTCCATTTACCTTGTTATCGTTATTTTTAGATAATAAACTCAAGCCCATCGCTACAAGATGACAACAGATTAGACCTCTTTCTTGGTTATCTCTACAAGGACAATGGTTTTCAACTAATCCATTTGACAATATTTCAAATTTACTTCTCATCCCTCTTGGACCCAAATTTAATTGTCCAATAACAAAGGGGTCATCAATAGTTACTTTTTCAACAACGCCTCTTTCAAAAAGAGATTGACCATCGCGAAAAGCCTTCCAGCCCGCCCAATCTTTTAGTTTTTTTTCTGATAGTTTTTCCAACATACTCTATAGATATTAACCGTAAATTTAAAAAAAAGTTTAGTATCCAATTAAATTTGCTTAATGACGATAAAAAAATTAATACTTCTTTGCTTAATCGTAAATATTAAGCTTTTGTTTATGTTATTTATATTGTTTTAACTGATATTGTATTATAAGAATTCATGTTTTATTGATTTCTATAAGGAGGAAAAANAAATGCAAAGGATAATGAAAAAATCAAAAATTCATTCAGCTACAATAACTGGACTTGAGTTATATTATGAAGGAAGTGTTACGATTGATTCANAAATATTATCNGAAGCAAATATTCTCCCTAATGAACAAATTCAAGTCGTAAACATAAATAATGGTAAAAGATTTATTAGTTATGCNATANCNGGAGAAAGTGGCTCCGGGACAATTGAATTAAATGGACCGGCAGCAAGATTGGCTTCATTGGGAGATAAGATAATTATTATTTCTTATGCAAATTATGATGATAAGGAAATTCTCACTTATNCGCCTAATATTGTTATATTGGATCAAAATAACACTATAATATCAGNATGAGTANTTATCTTTATCAACAGCATAACCAATTTTTCTCTCAACACGCTTTTGGTTCAGAAATTCCTGCAAAGAATGAATTAATTGAATTAGGTGCAGAAAATATAAAAGATGGNTATTTGGGATATTATTTTCAGATCAATAAAAANGACTTGTATAGATTAGTTTACAAAAACAGNATTTCAACAAGAATACTTGCCCCAATAAGTAGTTTTGATTGTCATTCAGAAAAATATCTTTATAAAATGGCNCAAAAAATTAATTGGAATGACTTTTTAACAGTAANTAAAACATTTTCNATAGTATCAAATGTTTCAAANAGTAAAATTAAAAATTCTCGATATGCNTCTTATATTTTAAAAGATGCAATTGTTGATCAATTTAATAAAAATGAAAAAAAACGACCTGATGTTAATAGATATTTTCCTGATTTATTATTAAATTTATATATTCACGAAAATAAAGCTAGGATTAGCATTGATCTTGGGGGCGGTTCACTCCACAAAAGAGGATATAGAAAATCAACAACTTCTGCTCCAATAAAAGAGAATTTAGCTGCATCGATTATAGATTTAACAGAATGGGATAAAAAGACTCCGATATATGATCCCTTTTGTGGTTCCGGAACATTATTAATTGAAGCCGCAATAAAATATACAGAAACACCAGCATCATTACTTAGATCGAAATTTGGATTTTTAAGATTACCAGAGTTTAATGCAACAACTTGGAATCAGACTAAAAGTGATATCAATAAAAATATAAGCAGTTTACCTAATAACTTGATTAATGGAAGCGATATTGATGATAGAACTGTTCTAAAAGCAAAAGATAATGCGAGCAGTTATAAAAACTTTTCCTCAATTAATTTAAAAACTAAAAATTTTGAAGATATTGATGCTATAAATAATAGTTTAATTATTACAAATCCTCCCTATGGAATTAGACAAAATACAATTCAAGAAGCTGAATTAATCTTAACAAAATTCGGAGATTTTTTAAAACAAAGATGTGTTGGAACAACGGCATTTGTNTTTTTTGGAAATAAAGAAATAATGAAAAAAATTGGACTNAAGCCTGACAAAAAAATACCAATTAATACTGGAAANCTTCCGGGNATATTGTGTAGATATCCAATATATTAATTAAATTATCCATTGACGATCTAATTAAAATCACTTTAAGTCTGCCAAAATTAAAAAATTATGAAAATTGAAAAAATAATTTTAGATGATCTTGATGAANTTANTAANNTATCAACATTAATTGTGTTATTGCAAAAACATGTTGTNGAATATTTTAANACTAAGATCACATTACGAGATAGAGAAGTTATCGTTCATTCAATTAANGATAATGGTGAAAATAATATAAAGTTANTTATTAATTTTATAAANCAATTNAGNTCAATTGATTACNCNCATATAGATACCAAAATTGTTCTAAAAAGTTTTATTGAATTNGAAAAAGGNAATCNTNATTTTCTTCATGATCAAAANAAATCATTTATAAGTGTTGCTAAGCCAAAAAGTGATATTTTTTCTAAAACTTTAGGTCAACAAAAATATATAAGTATGCTTGAAAAATATTCTCTAATATTGTGTGTTGGACCTGCCGGTACTGGAAAAACTTATATAGCAATTGCAAAAGCAGTTAATGCATTAATAAATAATGAAGTTAATCGAATTATTTTAACNAGACCAGCNATTGANGCTGGTGAAAATTTNGGTTTTTTACCGGGTGACNTAAAACAAAAAATTGACCCNTATATAAGACCACTTTTTGATGCATTNCATGATATGATACCGAGTGAGGCTATTGAAAAGTATATGGAAAAGGGAATTATCGAAGTTGCACCACTTGCTTATATGAGAGGTAGAACTTTAAATAATTCTTTTATAATTCTTGATGAAGCTCAAAATACAACTCATCAACAAATGTTAATGTTTTTAACTAGGCTTGGATTTGATTCAAAATGTGTTATNACTGGGGATCCATCACAAATTGATTTAGCTGATATAAATAAATCNGGNTTAATNAATGCACATAAAATTTTAAAAAATATAGATCAAATTGGNATTTGTGAATTAAATAAAAAAGATGTTATACGTCATCCACTAGTACAAAAAATAATAGAAGCTTATAATAATAGTTAATTTTAATTTATGTTTGGAAATTCATGATTTTANTGAAAAGAAAAAAAAATAAACGAATTGCAGAACGCAAAACGGAAACAAAAATTAATACTTTAATNCCNTGGAATATTATTGGTATTGGAGCAATGNTATGGNTTATAACATTATTCATATTTATTGGCGATAAATTTGCCCCATCNATTGATTTAGCAGAGAATCAAAAAGCACCTGAGACAATAATTTCGTCTGTTTCGTTCGACTGCATTAATTTAAAAATAACTGAGGCAGAAAAGAATAGTGCTGCTGAAAAAGTTCCATTTGTTTTTGAAAAAGAAAATACAAAATTAGATATAGCAAATCAAAAAATAAATAGCTTACTCACTAGGTTAAATCAATTTTACAAATCATCAAATACAAATAATCAAACAGAGGCTTTCCAATCAATAAATGATATTATTATTGGTTCAAATTTGAACGCTAACGATATAATTGATGCTTTCTCAGAAAATAAATTAAAATTACTACAACAAAATTTAACAAAAAATATAAACAATTTTTATATTAAAGGAATTATTTCTAATGAAGATTATGAAACATATTATAATGACAAAAAAAATAATTTAATTGATATTTTCGATGATACAAAAAATACAAATTCTATTGTAAATATTGATAATATTTTTTCTGAGGATATTGCTTTGTCATTATTAATTGATGAATTTAACAATGATGGTCAAAAAAGAGTAATTGAAAATTTAAGTTCAATAATAATTCTTCCAAATTTAAAGTATAATAATATTCTTACAGAATCGAACAAATCAGAAGCAAAAAATAAAGTTGAATTAACCTATGATAAATTTCCAAAGGAATTTGTTATTGTAAAAGAATCGGACTTAGTAACAAAACAAACAATTGAATTATTAAAAGCCCATAACAAACAATTATCGCTAGAGGTCGATCCATCTGAAGTTAGACTTATGTACTTTGGAAAGAGTATTTTGTTACTTGCCGGACTTATTGCATCTATAGTAATGCTTAAACTACTTGACTCGGATATTTTACAAAAAATTGAAAATGTAATTTTACTTTCCTTATTAGCATTAATTACTGTTTCTTCAGCTCGATTGTTAAGTTATTTGTCAATTCAATTAGATTTACTTCCATCGGTAGTCTTAGTTTATTTAGTACCACATTCTTTAGCAGTTCTTTTAAGTGTTATTCTCTTCGGTGGNGGAGCAGCATTATCTNTTGGTTTTTGGGGTAGNTTTGCTACTGCTATCTATTTTGATCAATCATTTAATGTATTNGTTCTNGGTATTTTAACAACAGTTACNGCNACNACAGCTGCAAGAAANGTTCATNGANGNTCAAATATNTATCGTGCNGGNTTATTAATTGCATTAGTNAATTTTTTATTTACNTTNATNATNTATATATTTGACCAACAAGAAATTACTGTCCTTGGCATTCAATTATTGGGCGCTCTTATTTCAGCAATTTTTTCAGCAAGCTTAACATTAGTTTTAATTCCATTGTTCGAAAAATTATTTGGAATAACAACAGATATTACACTTTTAGAACTATCAGATATGAGTCATCCACTTCTTCAAAAAATGGCCATTCAGGCACCTGGAACGTATCATCATTCCTTAATGGTCGCAACCCTTTCGCAAAATGCTGCTGAGGCAATTAACGCAAATTCACTATTGGTTCGTGTTTCTGCTTATTATCATGATATTGGAAAATTGGCTAAACCTGAATTTTTTTCGGAAAATATTCAAAATAACGAAAATCCACATGATAATTTATCTCCACATATGAGTGCGTTAGTCATAATTGCTCATGTTAAGGAGGGTTTAGCTTTAGCTAAGAGACATAAGCTACCAACACCAATACTCGATGCTATTGAGCAACATCATGGAAACGGGTTAATTCATTTCTTTTATGAAAAAGCAAAAAGAAATATTTTGGATTTAAATTCCGACGAAGAATTAAATGAAGCAGATTTTCGATATGGTGGCAAGCCTGCAGAAAGTCCAGAAATGGCAATTCTATCTCTTGCTGATGCTTGTGAAGCCGCATCTAGATCTATCAATAAACCAACACCACAAAAGATTTCAAATTTAATAAATGAAATTTTTGAACAAAAGTTAAATGATGGACAACTTGATTATGCAAGACTTAATATGGCGGAAATTAACCTTGTAAAAAAATCTATAATTTTCTCACTTACCAATATGCTTCACGGTAGAGTTCCATATAAAAACAATGAAAATTCATCTAATAAATAACCAAAAAAAATATAAAATTGAAACAAATAATATTTTAAAAGTTATAGAATCCTTATGTCAAAACTTAAAACAATCCAAAGAAAATTGGGATGAAATTTCTATTATAATTGTAGATAATAATAAAATTAAAAAACTCCATAAAAAATATTTTAATAAAAATATCATAACTGATGTNATAACATTTTCATATTCTCCAATTCCNGGAGAAAATAAATTTTCTGCAGATATAGTCATAAATATTGATTTAGTTTATAAGGAAGGATTAATTAGAAATAANATTGATTATGAATTAGCATTTTATATTGCTCATGGNATTGACCATCTTAATGGTAACAACGATAATTCNTATTTAAAAAGGNAGNAAATGCATAATCGAGANAAAAAATGGCTATTGNAATTAGAAAAAAATNACCTTCTAAATAATCTAATATCTTGACTATATTTTGTTTTATGACAAAAATGTTTTGGCAAAAGGACAATTATGAGTAGAGAAAATAATTTTATAAACGATTTTATGAAAACATTTAAACATGAAGGTCTAACCTTTGACGATGTATCATTAATTACCCAATATTCCGATTTTCTTCCAAATGAGTCGGATATATCAGCTCAATTAACAAAAAACATTTCGCAAAAAATACCATTTTTAAGCGCAGCAATGGATACTGTGACTGAAGCTCCAATGGCCATATCAATGGCAATGATGGGTGGCATAGGAGTTATTCATAAAAATCTTGATGCTGAAAATCAAGCTGCACATGTTAGTAGAGTTAAACATCATTTAAACGGATTAATTCAAGATCCAGTGACATTTAATGCAACTGACACTCTGAAAACAATTTCAGATTCTAGAGAAAAAAACCGATACACATTTAGCGGATTTCCAATTGTAGATAAAAATAAAAAATTAGTAGGTATTTTAACTTCTAAAGACATTAGATTTTCACCATCAAAAACTGCTCCTGTTTCAGAGATAATGACAAAAAAAGTAATTACTGCTTCTCCAAATACAAATTTAAAACAAGCTTACGATATAATGCTTAAACAAAAAATAGGCAAGTTACCGTTAGTAAAAAATGGAAAGCTTGTAGGTTTATATTCCTTTGCAGATGTTAAAAGTCTGATAAAAAATGTTGAACCACTTTTTAATAGAGATTCGAATTATCGATTACGAGTAGCTGCAGCTGTTGGTCCCAATGATCATAAAAGAGTTGAGCTCCTAAATAATGAACAAGTAGATATTCTTGTCGTTGATACCGCTCATGGTCATTCAAAAAGTGTTTTAGAAATGATTAGATGGATCAAAAAAAATTATTCTCATATAGATGTTATTGGAGGAAATATTGCTACTTCTGAAGCAGCTCTAGATCTTCGTAAAGCGGGCGCCGACGCAGTTAAAGTTGGTATTGGTCCAGGATCTATTTGTACAACAAGAGTTGTTACAGGTGTAGGAGTTCCTCAAATTTCTGCTATATATGCCGTAGCAAGTGCATTAAAAGGTTCTATACCTGTAATATCAGATGGAGGTATTCGACATTCGGGAGATGTTGCAAAAGCAATTGTTGCTGGAGCAAATACTGTTATGATGGGATCCGTTTTAGCTGGTACAAATGAAAGTCCCGGTGAAAAAATATTATACGAAGGTCGTCAATATGTAATTTATCGAGGTATGGGAAGTTTAGATGCTATGAAATCAAGAAGTGGTAGTAGAGAACGGTATGGATTAAAAAATGAAGATGAATTAGTTCCCCAAGGTATTGAAGGTATGGTTCCTTTTTCTGGTTCAATTAGTAAGGTTATTAAACAATACTGTGGTGGATTACAGGCCAGTTTAGGTTATTGTGGCACTAAAAATATAAATCTTTTACAAAAAAATGGTAAATTTATTCGAATTTCTAATGCAGGTGCAATTGAAGCTCATGCCCATGATGTCAAAATAACAAAAGAAGCACCAAATTACAGACGTTGATGAAATTTGCCTTACTACAAATCAATCCAACAGTTGGTGCATTAAAGGAAAATAGGCTTCTTATAGCTAATAAAGCGAATGAAGCATTTCGGCAAGGTGCTGATATTATATGTACTCCGGAGTTATGTTTATCAGGATATCCTCCCGAAGATTTAATTCAAAAGAATCATTTTTGTGAAGATTGTGAAAAACATTTGATTATATTAAAAAAAGAATTACCAAAAAACTGTTTAATTATTGTTGGATCTCCAACAATAAGAGATAATCAAAAAAGAAATACTGCAGTTGTATTTTATAACGGGAAAATAATTAATAAATATGATAAACAGATCCTTCCAAATTATGGAGTCTTTGATGAAAAAAGATTATTTAGTGAAGGAGACTCATCATTAATTATTTCTTATAAAAATAAGAAAATTGGATTTCATATATGTGAAGACTCATGGTATGAAAATCATANATGCACATCTGATTTAAAAAATAAAATTGATTACTTAATAAATTTATCTGCATCACCTTATCATAAAAATAAAAATTTTGCACGATTAAAAACTTTAGCCTCAACTGCAACAAAAATTAATACTACATTTATTTATTGTAATTTAATTGGAGGACAAGATGAGCTTGTCTTTGATGGAAGAAGNTCAATAATATCAAATAAAGGAAAAATTCTATCGAGTGCAAATTATTTTAAAGAGGAAATTTTTGAATGGANTGATGAAAAAAATTATAACCCTCAAAAAATGCAACAAGAGCAAGAGATTTATGAGGCATTAAAACTCGGATTAAAAGATTATGTTAAAAAAACGGGATTTAAAAATGTTATTATTGGATTAAGTGGAGGAATTGATTCTGCACTTGTATTAGCAATTGCTGTTGATGCTCTTGGAAAGGATTATGTTGAAGCTGTAACAATGCCTTCCCAATTTTCTTCAACTGAAACATTAAATGATGCTGTTCAAATGGCAAAAAATTTAAAAATTAANTTACATACACTTCCAATTNAAGATTTATTTAATGAGTTTAAACAAGTTTTGTCAAAAATTTGGGGTAATGAAAAAAAATCAAATTTAACAGAAGAAAATCTCCAAGCTCGCATTAGAGGTAATTTAATTATGGCTTTATCNAATGAATATAGCAAATTAGTATTAACTACGGGAAATAAAAGTGAAATTGCTATGGGATACTGCACATTGTACGGAGATATGTGTGGTGGTTTTGCTTTACTAAAAGATGTTCCAAAAACATTAGTTTTTTCATTATGTAGATGGAGAAATTCAATTGATGAAATAATTCCTCCTTCAATAATCAATAGACCTCCATCAGCTGAATTAAAACCTAATCAAAAAGATTCAGATTCACTTCCACCTTATGAAATTTTAGATCCAATATTAGAATTATATATAGAAAAAAAAATGAGTTTTAAAAATATTGTTAACAAAGGTTACGATGCCCAACTAGTTGAATTCGTTATTAAAAATGTTGAAAAAAACGAATATAAAAGAAGACAAACACCACCCGGTGTTAAAATAACTCCTATGAGTTTTGATAGAGATCGTAGAATGCCTATAGCAAATAAGTACATTGATTAAATTAAAGCATTAAGAAGTTTTTTAACAATTTTTTTCCTTCAATTGTCAAAATAGACTCAGGATGAAATTGTACCCCATGTAATGGAAATTCATTGTGCATTAATCCCATTATTTCGTCTTCTTTAGTCCAAGCTGTAATTTGTAAACATGANGGTAACGAAGATTTTTCTACAATCAAGGAATGATATCTAGTAGCGTCAAAAGGTCTTGATAANTTTTTAAAAACACTTTTTGAATCATGATAAATTGGAGAAGTTTTTCCATGCATTAAATTATCAGCNCGAACAACATTACCTCCAAATACAGCTGCGATNGACTGATGACCCAAACAAACACCAAGAATAGGTAACTTTGGACTAAAATAACTTATNAATTCNCANGAAACTCCTGCTTCATTTGGTGTACACGGACCNGGACTTATCATTATTTTTTCTGGTTTTAATAATTCTGCTTCCTCAATAGTTATTTTATCGTTTCGATAAACTTTTATCTCAGCACCAAGTTCACCTAGATACTGTACTAAGTTATATGTAAAAGAATCATAATTATCTATTACTAAAATCATTACCGTTTTTTCCTTTAATTTTACTAAAATAATTAGCCATTGATAATGCTTTTAACATTCCCTTGGCTTTATTTTCTGTTTCTTCAAATTCTTTTTGAGGAACAGAATCAGCAACAATACCAGCACCTGCTTGAACATATGCTTTATTTTTATCTAAAATTACAGTTCTTATTGTAATTGCTGAATCAAAATTTCCATCAAATCCAAAATAACCCACAGCTCCTGCATAAGGTCCTCTTTTTGACTTTTCTAATTCAGATATAATTTCCATAGCTCTTACTTTTGGAGCACCACTAACTGTTCCTGCTGGAAACGTACCTTCCATTACATCATAAATATTTTTATTTTCACTAAGGGTACCGATAACATTCGAGACTATATGCATTACGTGACTATAACGCTCAATAATCATAAAATCAGGAATTTCAATACTTTTATAATCGCAAACTCTACCGATATCATTTCTTCCTAAATCAACAAGCATAACGTGTTCAGCAATTTCCTTTGGGTCATTTAGTAAATCATTCTTAAAATTATCATCCTCTTCTTTTGTAATACCTCTGGGTCTTGTTCCAGCAATTGGTCTAACTTCAACTCTTCTATTTTGACATCGTACATGAATTTCTGGGGAGGTTCCAACAATTGAACTTTCACCCATATCAAGACAAAACATGTATGGTGAAGGGTTTATTTGACGTAGAGATTTATAAACATCTATTGAGTCAGCATAATTTTCAATTTCAAATCTTTGTGATAACACTACCTGAACTACATCACCAGCGTATATATACTCTTTTGCGCTTTTAACCATATTTAGGTACTCATCTTTAGAGGTATTTGATGAATAATTTAATAAAGGAACGTCTTCTGAAATTTTTAAATTTTTATCATCATTTTTATAACTTACGGCTTTTATAAGTTCGTCTAACTGATTCAGTGCATCTTTGTAAGCATCTTCTTTACTATCTTTAATATGTGCATGTGTTAAAACTATTAATTTTTCTTTATAGTTATCAAATATAATTAAACCATCGGTAATCATATAAACCATATCCGGATTACCAATTTCATCTTTCTTAATTACTGATACTCTAGGTTCAAATTGATTAATAATATCATATCCAAAAAAACCAACAGCTCCACCTGTAAACCTTGATTCTAATGATTGATCTACTACAGATGTATACTTTTTCATTTCGTTTTTTAAAACATCTAAAGCATTAACATTATCTAAAGTTTTCCTTTCTCCATTTCTTTCAATGACAACAGATTTATCATATGCTCTTAAAATTGCCCTTGGTCTACCACTTATATAAGAAAATCTTCCAACATGTTCGCCTCCTTCAGCACTCTCTAGTAAATAACTATGTGAACACTTTTCTTTACTTCTTAGGTATGATCTCACACTTTCATATGCACTGACTGGAGTAGAATGATGAGATTCAATTTCACACCATACAGGGACTAAATTACCTAATTCAGCCTTTTTAAAAAATAATTCTTTATTTGGAAAAATTGTTTTCATTAAGTCACCAATTTAGAGCATGCATTCAAATACATCTGATAATCAACATCAAAAAACTAAAGATTAATTTTTAAGTATAATTTCAATTGATTTTTTTAATAAAATTAAAGCTTTATCCGTTGAAAATGATTCAACATAAACTCTCAGTTCTGGTGCATTTCCGCTTGGACGAATATGAAGAATATTTGTTGAATCAAACAAAATTCTTATACCGTCTGTTAAATCAATATTTTTAACGTAACCAAAAAATGCACTAAAATCCTTATTAAGGGCATCTAATTTCATGTATTTAGTTAATAGGTGTTTACTTTTACTTGCTGAATAATTTTGTATTCTATCACTAATTGTAAATCTTTTTGGTATTGAATTAACTAATTTAGAAATAGAGCTACGATTTTTTTTTGATAGTTCAATCACTACAATAATAGGCAACAACGCGTCTCTTGTCGGTAATGATGCTANCTTTTGATTATTTATTACAAAATCACTTCCCGTTAAAAATCCTCCATTAGCTTCAAAACCAACAACTCTNGAATAATTCTTCGAAGACTTAATCATTGATTCAATNACAAACGGGGAACCAATTTTAGTTCGAAAAATATTCTTNCCTTNATTTGCAATCTCTAAAGCTGTATTACTTGTTATCGGTGTACTCACAGAATCAGCATTCAAATAATCAGATACTAAAATNCCAATTATATCTCCTCTTATCCATTTTCCATTCTCATCACTAATTAATGGACGATCGCTATCTCCATCAGTTGANACAATCAAATCTAAATTATGTTCTTNTGACCATTTTAAAGCAAATTCAACATCTTCTCTTCTAATAGATTCTGTATCNACAGGAATAAATTCGTCAGATCGTCCTAATATAATTACGTCAGCACCTAATTCTTTTAAAACTTTTACAATAATATCTCTACCAACAGCAGAATGTTGATAAACACCAATTTTTTTATCAGCTAAACAATTTTTAGGAAATATAGACAAATATCTTTCGATATATAATTCTAGTGCATCTAAGTAAATTTTAGGTAATTCGTTAATAGTTTGATTTTTTTTAAGTTGTACATCCTGAAACAAAATACATTGTTCATCCTTTTTTAANATCTCTCCTGAAGATTTATAAAACTTAATACCATTTCTATCAAACGGAACATGACTCCCAGTCACCATAATTGATGGAATATTATTTTGAAAACCATAATTTGCTAACGCCGGAGTTGGTATATTTCCACAATTTATAACTTTATAATTTTTATCAATTATAGCACTTGCAACAAATGACATGATCTCTTTTGTACTTGGTCTTAAATCACCAGCAATACAAATAAAATTTTTATTATTATTTATTTCACCAATTTCTTCTAGATACATTAAAAACGCAGTAACATAAGCGTGACAAACGGTAAATGTCATGTTTTTCGATAAGCCTCGAATACCACTTGTTCCNAAGGAAATATTAGATTTTTTCGCTAAATGATTAATTATCATAAATCGATATTTTTTAAAGCCAATGTTTCAAAATCAATTTGTCTATAATAACAGTTTCTAGGATCACCATTTTTATTTTTTGTATGACATATTCCCTTTTTTTTGGGTCTGACTTTAAATAAAAATGAATTTTGTTCGCAGTTTACATAAGCTTCTANTAAATCAAATGTATTTCCTGATGATTCTCCTTTAATCCACAATTCATTTCTAGAAGAACTCCATAAAATTAACATTTTCTTTTGAATTGATTCTTTAAAAGCAAGTTCATTTATATATGCCACTAATATTAATTCTNTTGAATCAATATCCTGAACAGCTACAGGAACTAAACCATCTGAGGAAGCTGNGGCTTTAGATAGTTTATTCCAATCAACTGATAANTCTAAGCTTTCTTCTAAATCTTTTGNCATAATATTTTNNANNACTCTCGAATNTTAATACCTTGGTCTATCAAAAATTTCTTAGTTTCGCCAATGGTAAATTCACCAAAATGAAATATTGATGCAGCCAAAACTGCATCTGCTTTACCTTTAATTAACGCATCCGATAAATGTTCTAATTTTCCAGCACCACCTGATGCAATTATCGGAACAGAAACAGCTGACGATACTAAATTNGTTAATTCAATATCATATCCGGATTTTGTACCATCTGAATCCATACTTGTTAACAAAATTTCACCCACACCTAANGATACCGCTTTTTTAGACCAATCTAATACATCTAAAGAAGTTGAATTTCTTCCACCATGAGAAAAAACTTTCCATTTATTATGACTTTCTGATTTAGCATCAATCGCAAGAACCGTACATTGCGATCCAAAACTATCNGCACATTCTTCTAAAATAGTTGGATTTTTAATTGCTGCAGTATTAAAGGACACTTTATCTGCGCCAGCATTTAACATTAGGCGAACATCATCAAGCGTTCGAATACCGCCTCCTACTGTAAGAGGCATAAAAACTTCCTTAGCACATCTCTCAACAATATTTACCATGGTATTTCTATTATCACTTGAAGCTGTAATATCAAGAAATACTAATTCATCTGCGCCNTGATCCTCATAAGCTTTTGCNCATTCAACAGGGTCTCCTGCATCTTTTAAATCAATAAAATTTACACCTTTTACNACTCGTCCTTCGGTAACATCTAAACAAGGTATTATTCTTTTAGCTAACATTATTTCCAATCATCTGTTTTAAATGGCGAGGCAGGGAANCCATCTCTATTAAATAAATTACATCCTTCAGGATTNTTTGCCCATGCATACCTCACCGCTTTAGGATTTTTAATTTCNTCACTAAATACTTCAATAGTTTTTCCTTTTATAATGGCAGTTGCCTTCACAAATTTTTTGTCACTTCCAGCTATTGCAAACCAATTNAATGGTTCGTTATATCTAGAGACAAGTCCCGCNCCAATATCTTCAAAATTAANNATTATTTTTTCTCCATCAATTTTCATATTTTTATAAATTGGTCCACCTGGAGACCTATTAAANCCATAATCATCAACTAATGCTCGTTGAGCAAGACGATAACCTATTATATGTTTATTATTTGGATGAATATCTAAAGCATCACCTGTATCAATTCCAACAACTATTGACGCACGATTAATATCTTTATGAAAATCTAAAAAACTTTGTCGAATATGTGCCCATGCAGAATCTTGAATAGNTTGATNAACAGATGGCATAAAATTTACGAGCTGTACTGCATAAAANGAAAAATCATCATTCCATTTACTACGCCAAGAAGTTGTTAAGTTTTCAAGTAAGTCTNTNTATAATAATGCACTCTCAATACTTTTTGCATTATTTTCACCTTGGTACCATATAGCGCCCTTCATTGAGTATGGATGAATAGGATTTATCATAGCATTATAAAGACTTGATGGAAAATGTTGAGATTTAACAGGATGATGCTTCCACCATCTTGTACGCCTTGGAGGTCTTAATCCATTAGCTTTAGCTTCCTTTAATTTTCTCTTCCAGTCCTCTTCAGCTTGGATATTTTTTTTATTATTTTCTTCTTCATTAAATGTTAATGCTTGTTTGTATCTATCTTCAATATTTTTGGTCACTGATGGAAATTTTTCTAATGAAATCATAGGAGTCCAAGCCTCAATACTTGTTCCTCCCCATGATGAATGAATAAGACCTATAGGAATATTAAGCTCATTAAATAATTCTTTTCCAAAGAAATATGCAACTGCAGAAAAATCTCCAATTGTTTCTGGTAAGGTTAAATTCCACATACCATCACAATCTTCTTTAGGAAGTTCACTAAAACTTTGCGTAACCGTAAACATTCTAATTAATGGATTTGAACATGATAACTTTATTTGATGATAATTTGCTGGATGATCAAAGTTTCTCATGACTGGCCACTGCATATTTGATTGTCCAGAGCAAAGCCAAACTTCACCAATTAGAATATCGTTCAAAATAATTGTTTTCTCATTGGAAATAATTTTCATTTCTAATGGAGTTGAAGTAGCCTTCATTTTATCTAATTTGATATTAAACTTTCCATCTTTATTAGATTTAACTTCATATACTTGTTCTGCAAAAAATAATTGAACTTTGCTTAATGGGTCAGTAACTCCCCAAATACTTACTTCTTTGTTACGCTGAAGAACCATCCCGTCAGAAAAAATAGAAGGCAATTTTAACTCCGCATAGGTAGCAAATGATAAAATAAATATGGTTATCAGTATTAATTTTTTCACTGCTACTCCTTATTTTCCCATGCAGAAAGAGCAGCACGATATACTTTTTCAACGGATACCTTATTTTTTTCTGCAAGCACTTTACATTCTTCAATTTCTGGAGATACACTCATGATTTCATTATTTTTTCTACCAATCTTCATTGTAATCATTCCGTAATCAGTATCCATTTTTTTAAACGATCGATCTAAAATGTTTCTTTCAACATTATAAAATCTTAATCCAAATGTTGAAGACTCTTTAAANATAATATCTATAATTTTATCNNTAATATCTTCTTTTACNAAGACNCTTAATAATATACCTGAACGTTGTTTTTTCATCATAATTGACTGNGTAAAAACATCTAACGCTCCATTTGAAAAAAGTTTTTCNGTTAAAAAAGCAATTAACTCGGGAGTAGAATCATCAATATTACATTCAATTATTTCACATTTAGCAGNCGTTTNATCTTCNGTANCTTCATATAAAGTAGTTCGTAAAAGATTTGGTCTATTATTTAACTNCCTATGACCAAAGCTATANGAAATTTTTTTTGATAGACTTNAANTATNTGGAGAAAAATTACTCCTCCATAACGACAATAATGCTGCACCGGTTGGNGTTACTAATTCAAATGGTTCATCGACAGCTTCAACAGGAAANCCTTCTAAAATTTTCGAGGTTGCAGGTGCTGGATTAGGATAAGTTCCATGGGCACACTCAATAGTTCCATATCCACTTGGCAAGGAACGAATTCCAACCTTATCAATTCCTAATTTATTTTTAGCGATACAACATCCCACAATATCAACAATTGAATCCATAGCTCCTACTTCATGGAAATGAATCTTTTCTATGTCAATATTGTGAATTGAAGCCTCTGCTTCACCAATGATTTTGAACACTTTTATTGCTTCATCTTTTACATCATCATTTAATGAACTGTTATTTATAATGTTTATAATTGTACTTAAATGACGTCCATGATGATCGCTATTTTCTTCAACATCAACAGAAGCTCTTACTCCACTAATTCCTTGGATTACAACATTTTCAACACTTATTTTAAAATTATCTATATTTAATTTTTGGATTTCATTGATTAATTCGTCTATGTTGACACCTAATCCAATTAGTGATCCTAAAATCATATCACCACTAGCACCGCCTATACTTTCAAAATAAAGATTTTTAGACATATTATTTTCCAGTACTTCCGAACCCACCCGACCCACGGGATGTTTCAGATAATTGATCAGTTAAATCATATGTAATTGGAGAGCAATCACAAGCAACAATCTGAAAAAGACGTTGTCCTTTTTCAACAGTATAAGAATCNTTTTTAATNTTATCACACATCGCCATTAATTCTCCTCTATATCCACCATCAATTAANCCAATTGAATTNGCTAATCNAAGAGGTGTTTTTGAAATACTTGANCNCGGCATTANAAAATAAGCTTTTCCATCAGTTGGTTCGCAGGAGANGCCAAGTTTNATTAGTTTTGTTTCTCCTGGTTCAAATACCATGTCTTCAATTANATATAAATCTAAGCCTGCATCCCCAGAATGAAAATGCCCATGATTAATATAAAAATNTTTTGAAATATCATTTAATGGTTTTATATTTAGATGCATAAAATCAGTCCTATCTTTTATATTGTTTCATATACCAAAACAGATTATCATTTTTTTTTCATGATTCAAGGAGATGCTTCATGTTGAAAATTGCTATATTAGGTTCTGGNAACGGTAGTAATTGCCAAGCAATTATTGATTCTGTAAATAANAATGAACTTAATGCAAAAATTTGCTGTATTATAAGTGATGTAAAAGATGCACGAATTTTAACACGCGCNCAACATAATCAAATTCCATCTTATTTTATAGACTGCTCTCCTTTTAAAACTGTTTTAAAAGATNATGCAGANAAAAATCTTATTAGTATTCTTAAAGAACATGAACCTGATATCATTGTACTTGCTGGATTTATGAGAATAATTAAGNANGAATTTTTATCTTCTTATCCAAATAAAATTATAAATATTCACCCTTCTATTCTNCCTAACTTTCCTGGATTAAATGCNGGAAAACAGGCNTTTGATGCAGGGGTATCTGAAACNGGTTGTACTGTTCATTATGTNGATGATGGAATCGACACTGGAAAAATTATTTTGCAAAAGAAAGTGCCTATATCTAAGGATGATTCAATTGAATCTCTGATGGAAAAAATTCACAAAGCAGAGCANTCAACACTAATTAAAGCNTTACAAAAAATTATTGCTGATCATTAATANTTCTTGAGTAATTCTTCCAAGAAAATCTACTTAAAATAAATGCTATCGTATAAGTTAACAAGAGGGCGCCAACTCCAATAATAATTAACGCTTTCATTTCGTATCCCTCATAAGGAGCTTTAATTTCATTAAATAAACCAACACCTAAAATAATAAATAAAATTGATGGTGTAATATATCGAATNGCTATATCCCATATTGGCCAAAGTTTTTGAGTGCCAACCTCATCAATATGACGTCTCATTTTAATACTTGTTAAAATCCACCCCACTAATAAACATTCTGCAATACCGCCTATTATTAATGCATAATTCCCAATAAAATGATCAACAATATCCAAAATCATTATTCCACCCTGTGTAGTAAAAATCAAACTACCTAAAAACCCGATTACGCAAAATAATGTAGTTATACGACCTCGATTAACTTTAAATTTATCAGAAATAGAACAGGTTAAAGTTTCTGTAAGTGAAATAGCTGATGATAATCCAGCAACAATTAGTATTAAAAAGAAAACAGCTCCAAATAGTTTATTAAAAGCAGGTAATTGATTAATNGCTTCAGGATAAACAACGAATGCGAGTCCTGTGCCTCCTTTAATCGCTTCTTCAAATGGTATTCCATTTACNGATGACATATATCCAATCGTTCCAAAAACAGCAAATCCNGCAATAAAAGANTACAAACAATTAACCGAACAAATTGTTAGTGCTCCACTNATTATATTAGTTTTACGAGGAAGATANCTTGAATAGGTAGCAATAACTCCAAATCCTAATCCAAGAGANAAAAATATTTGACCGAAAGCGTCCACCCATACTTTTCTTCCNGAAGCGGTTCCAATATCAATTTTNGAAAAATCAAAACTAAGATAATGCTTCTTTATTGCTTCCCAAGCTCCTTCTAATTGAACAGACCATGCAACTAATACAANAGTCAAAACAAACAATATGGGCATAAAAATCATGCTNGCTTTTTCAATTCCACTACTTATTTTTCTNAAACAAATAATCCAGCACAANAACCATGTAAANGCTGTTCCNNCCAGAATAGGAAGNACAATATTACCNATNTNAAANGGACCNNTACTAATTTGAAGAAANTCTTCTTGAAAAAATTGTTCTGTTTGATTTCCCCAACTCAAATCAAAAGAGAAGACAAAATAATTCATACACCATCCAACAATAACNGTNTAAAATAGATTAATCCCAAANAANGTAACNACTGGCATCCACCACCCGAGAGACTCCCAAAGAGGTTTAATTTTAGCAAATGCTAATGGAGGAGAAGCTTTTTCTCTATGCCCCAAGGCATATTCTAAAATCATCAAAGGAACGCCAGCTAGAAGAAAGGCAATAATGTAAGGGACAAGAAAAGCTCCTCCACCATTTTCATAAGCCATATAGCTAAATCGCCAAATATTTCCTAATCCAACTGCGGAACCAATTGCGGCTAATAAAAAACCTATACGACTTCCCCATTGTTGTCGTTCAGCCATATTATTTAGTCCTTATGTCGAAAGGTAATACGACCTTTATCCAAATCATAGGGAGAAATTTCAACTGTCACTCGGTCACCAACAGTTATTCTAATAAAATGTTTTCTCATTTTTCCCGAAATATGCCCAAGAATTTCATGTCCATTTTCGAGCTCTATTCTATACATAGTTGCTGGTAAAACTTTTTTAACGATACCTTCAACTTCAATTAATTCTTCTTTAGCCATAAAACTCCTTAAAAGAACATACTAATTAAAAAGAAAAAAATTAACAAGAAATATGAAAAAGGAAGTGATACTTTAATCAATCCCCACATCCAAACTTACGAATATGAAAGTATAATTTTTTTTCATAAATTTTTAAAAAATTAAGATTAAATTAACTTTCTTATTTTAATTAATTTATCAACAACAGATGGATCTGCAAGTGTTGATGTATCACCTAATTCATTAATTTCTAAACTAGCAATCTTTCGCAAAATTCTCCGCATAATTTTACCTGATCTTGTTTTTGGAAGACCCGGTGCAATTAAAATATGATCAGGAGTTGCAATCGGACCGATCAGCTCTCGAACCGTCTGTCGTAATCGCTTAACTAAATCATCGGATTCTTCAATGTCACTTTTAATAATTACGTAAGCAAAAATACCTTGTCCTTTAATCTCATGCGGAAAGCCTACAACGGCTGCTTCTGCACAAGCTGGATGTTGGACGAGCGCACTCTCTACCTCAGCGGTACCCATCCGGTGGCCGGATACATTAATCACATCATCTACTCGACCTGTAATCCAGTAATAT
>PASA01000018.1 GCA_002712105.1 Kiritimatiellaceae bacterium | reverse complement strand
CAAAATAAACCTATTTCTTTGTGTAGGCGCATTCAATAATCATATTTCCTTTAAGTTTTCCTGAATTTTTGGAATCCGGGGAAATATTAATAGTTTTAACATCATATTTGAGATTTTCTTTTTGAAGCTCCGCAAGAAACTTTATTAAAGATTTTAAGTCAGAATTCCAGGTGCAATTAATTCCGATTTCAAATAAATCTCCAATCGGTTTTTCTTCAAAAGGTTGATTTCTAGTTATGTTTACTCCATTCTTATCCGCTATATTTTTGATAGTTTGCATTAATCTTGGAGATACTGATTTTTCATTTATATCAAACTGTTCAATATTTTTTTCAAGGACGAGAAGTTCTTTTTCCCATAGTTTATTCATTTTAATATACCTATTATAAATATTAATTTTTGAATTTAGAGAACTTATTTCAGCTTCATTATTTTCATGAGTAATATTTCTATCTTTAATATAAAAAAACATTAAATATATGCAAATTATGAAATAAGCTGAGAGTATTAACCACATTTCTCTTTTAGATATTTTCATTACTAATCTCCTTATTTATTAGGTCAAGTGAGATCGAAAATATGGTCCTTTTCTGTCCATTTGAAATACGAGTATTAATAGATTGATTTTTTAAAGTTTGGAATAACTTAGATTTTCCGAGTTCGGTAAAATACTCATAAACTAAATCGTCATTTCTTGCACTACCTCTAATTGTAATACTTTTATTATTGCTATAATTAAATGACACAAACTCAATATCACCAGCAGGTAAAAGATCTGTTATTTCTCTTATGCATTCTAAAGATGAGTTTGATTTATCTGTATAACTTTTTAAAGTATTTAATTTTTTATTATTTTGAATAGCTAAATTTGCTTGTGGAAGTATTTGTGAATAATAATCATTAAGTTTCTTTAATTTATTTGACCTTATTCCATAGTTAATTTCAAAAAATAGTAAAATAATTAATANTAAGANNGATGNACTAATTNCATAAAATTTAAGTTTATTNAAAATAATTTTTTGNTNTTGCTTTTCNTGNATTTTNTTTGGAAGAAAGTTTACNATATTTTTTTTATTGATTCTTTGAAGCATNCCTTCAGATATTTTTCCAAGTATTTCTAAATTAAATTGTTCAACTATTATGTTTGTNTTNTTNTTNATTTCATTAATGGTTNTNTTTTCCCAANTTGAATNATTCCAAATTGAAATTTTGTCAAATTCATTTGATTTAATNCCAAGTGANTGTAATGAATAATTTATTTCATAACTTAATTCNGAAATAAAATCTGATTTGTCAATTTCAAGAAAAAGTGGTCTTATTAATTTAATTTTTTTATTTTTGAAAAATAAAATAACNAAGTCTATTGAATCATCAATNATTAATATTTGATTTTGAAAATTAGAATCATCNATTATTCCACTCATTAATTCTATCCANGAAAATACTCTACAATCTATACTTAAAAGATTTAATTTTTTTGTTGAGTAAGATTCAGCAATTGAAATTATATCATTATGAACACCCATCATTATTACATNNGAAGATTCATCATTGTTTTCTATAATTTCATTTCCGTATANTAATTTATCAGCTGGATAAGGCGATATTTTGTCAATTTGTATTTTAACTATTTGGTTTATTTCAGAAGATTTAAGTGTTGGATANGTATTATTAATTAGAAGNACTTTATTTGTNGGAATAGATATATAAATATTTNCAGNAATTTTCTCTTTNANAATATTTGGNAATTCTTTNAGNGATAANANTTTATTAAATTCGTCAAAATCAAATTCATAGAATCCTTTATCAATAATTTCTTTTTCTTTTTCACTATTTCTGACGATTATCCATTCAATTCCATTNANTGNAGGACATATAATAGAAATTATCTTNTCTTTNTTATTTATTTTAAATTTCTTCATTCCAAAAAACTATTCNAGGTTTGTTACCTTCNATTTTCATTATACATTCTATACTNTATTTATTGTTACCACATTTTCCTATTGAAGTCACTTTAAGTAATTCACTTTGTAATTTAAATTTAGATGAATCTGCATTAACTTCATCGATAGATTTAATTCCGTCATCTAATGTATTCTCAACTCCATCAAGTCCTATTCTAGATTCCATTATATTAGATAATTCCCAATCCTCATACTCAGCGTAGCTTAATAATAAATTTGTTGAAGCTGTATTAAGATTTACTTTTCCATCTCCCCAAACCGTTAACAAATCAGCAATACCAATTATTTCATCTCCAAATTCATCTTCTTTTTTTCCAAATAAAATATCTTCATTCCAATTTTTGATTAAAAGTAATTCATTTACACTATCAAGTGGTGCATTCTTTACAGGATAAAATCTTTCTTCATAGTATGGATCATCAGATTCAGCGCCATTTAATCTTTGTAAGTCTCCTTCATCAATCCAATCATAAAGACAATCAATTAGTTCATCCCAAGAAGAAGATGGAATATTAGCCATTTCAAAAATTTCTGACCATTGATACCGTTCAAGTTTATTTATATTTCTACCTGTTTCTGCAGTTTCAATTATTATGTCAAAAGAACCCATATTGGTAATTGAAATTGAACAAGTACTTTTTAATCCCTTTTTCACGTAAAGTGCTGATTTCATAAAATCGTCTTCAGTATCATTAATTTCAAGTTCATTAGCCTTATCATTCATTTCTATAATTGCTCGAGCGTAATCTATACCGGACAATGCTAAAACTTCTGCATTAAATGATTTTCTTTTTTTCGATAATAACAATCCTTCAATATTCATTTCAATAGCTATAGAACCAACAATAAGAGATAAAATTATTAATATCCAAAGGGATATTAATAGGGCTACTCCTTTTTTATTATTNAAACTTTTCATAAATTTTATTTTTCTTTACTCATTATTTAAATTTAGAGGGTTAACTGTTGGCGATAAAAGGGGATTATTTTTTCCTTCTGAAACCGGAATTTCAATTATTCTTGAATAGATTTGATGGTCTTCACTTTTATCGATTTTAATATATAGTTCTAAGAAAATTTTTTTTGGAATATTATTTTCTTCTTCCCAATCCTCTTCCCAATTTTCATTCTCTTCATCCCAAAACTTAATCTCTAAACCTTGAACGGCTTTAGAAATTAAATATTTTTCAACATTAAACATTTCAAAATATTCATCTTGATTAATTAAAACTGGTAGAAATGAGGCATATAATGAATTATCACCATTATCATTGGTATCAATAAATAAAATAATTCTACATGGCTGATTAGTTAAAATATTATTATTTGGNNNAATATTTTGTTTCGTTGATACAAAACTAATTAAATCTGCAGGAATTCCATTGATTTCATTATTCTCNTAAATAAATTCATAGATNTTTTTTTCATTTTTAAAAAACTTCATNGATCTAAGATTCGATGAAATTTTNTTAACGAAATAATCTCCTTGATGTAAGCTTTCAGAAAGATTTGTACTATATTTCCAACTTCTCATTGAACTATAAAATGCTTGATAGGAAATACCTAACGCAATAGTTAATATAACAATCGAGACAATTAGTTCTATTAATGTAAACCCCTTTTTCATTTAATTTATTTTACGTGAAACGCTTTCTGCTTCTGGCGCATAGATGTAATAACTTATTGTTTCACTACTATTCTTTCCCTTTTCTAACCATGAAATAGTAAGATTTATCAAGAATAACCCTGGTGTGTTTTCTAGATCAGCAAATAAAATTTCTCTCTCCCAAAAAAAATTTTCAAATTTTTCAAAATCACCATTTTCAATTTTTTCATCTAAGTCAATTTTTACTATTGGATGATCGGTATTAATCTGACGAATCAAATTCTGAGCAATATCTCGGTTCTGTGCTCTTTTGATAACGGTTAAACATCTATTTGTAGCTAGCATCAAAGTTGAAACCCCAATACTTAATATTATTATTGATAATAATACTTCAACTAATGTTAATCCAGCTGAGTTTTTTTTATCCTTATTTTTCATTATTATTTGTTTTAATAGGACTCATAAGAAATGAATTTATTGTAAAAGATTTGTTATATAAAACTTAAGGTTAACAAATATATAAAAAATAATGAAAAACTCATTATTCTAATAATTTTAACATTCTTGATTTTAATTAATATAATTAAAATTAATGAAAGTAATAGAATTGAGAGTAACGAAATATTATTTCTAGATGAAATATTTGCTAAAATAAAGGTCTCGGTAATAAATAAATTTGTAATAAACATTATTAGGAAATTAAATAAGTTACTTCCAAGAATATTTCCGTATGCCATGTTAATATTTCCAATTTTAATACACGAAAGTGCTATTACAAGTTCTGGAAGACTTGTTGATAAAGCTAAAAATAATGTGCCCGTTAAATTTTTATTTATCCCCAAACCACCATCAGAAACATTAAGAGACATTATTTCAGCAATTAAAGTCATCAAAAATCCTGAGAAAATAATAAAAAAACTTAATAAAATAAAATTAGAATAGAATAAAAATGAATTTTTATTGATTAATTTATTAAACTTACTTTTCTGACTTATATTGAATGCATAATAATTATTAATTATTAAAAATAATACGTATAATNGAGGNATTATTAGAAAAAAGTAATCTCCATAAGTTCGTAAAAAATTTATATTTAGAATTAATAACGTAAAAANAGTCAATAAAATTGTCTGAACNGAAAGATTAACAAAGAAATTTTTGTTAACTAAATTNTTAAATTTTACTGAAAACATGACAATACAAATGCCCATAATAACTAAATTGAACAAATTTGAACCAAAAATATTTCCAATTGCAAAATTACATCCAATATTTGTTGGTAAGTTTTTGACTGATGAAATTGACACCGCAAGTTCGGGTAAACTTGTTATTCCTGCTAGTAAAATAAGACCAATCAAACTTCCATCGATTTTTTTTCTTTCGGAAAGAGCATCAGCATATTTACTTAAATTAATGCTGAGAATGATAATTAATGTTGATAATATAAAAAAAGATATAATTATACTTAAAGTATTAAATTTTAAAAACGAAACNTTGAAGGTGTTATCTATCATAATTCTNTATTAACTCACACATTGAATATTGATTAATTGAACATAGAATTATATTATTAGCTCCATTAAGTACACTTGAAAGGTTAGACTAAATGATTAATAAATCAAAGAAAATATTAAAAGACCTAATAAATAGCATTAGTCCATCAGGATATGAAGGTCCTGCAGCTAAAATATGGAAAAAAGAAGCTAACTTATTTTCAGATAAAGTATGGACCGATACTCATGGTAGTTCGCATGCGATTGTNAATAAATCAAAGAAAATTACTGTGATGTTAGCNGGACACTGTGATGAGATAGGATTTCAAGTTTCTTACGTTGATGAAAATGGATTTATTTGGATTCAACCTATTGGTGGNTGGGATGCACAAATTGCCCAAGGTCAAAGAGTNCAGATTCTTACTAAGAAAGGCNTTGTAAAAGGTGTAATTGGTAAATTAGCTATACATTTACAAACACCAGAGCAAAGAAANAAAGTGTCTGAAATTAAAGACTTGTGGATAGATATAGGCTCAAANGATAAGAAGCAAACNGAATCGTTAGTTGAAATTGGTGATCCANTAGTAATAGATTATGGTTTTGATGATTTAAATAATGATATTGTTGTNGGNAGAGCTTTTGATAATAGATCTGGTGCATTTGTTGTATTAGANGCGGCTAGGCAATTATCTAAGTTAAAAACTAGTGTNAAGGTTCATGCAGTGGCAACCTCACAAGAGGAAATTGGCCTAAGAGGTGCTCAAACATCTTCTTATGAAGCAAACCCAGATTTTGCTATTGCCGTTGATGTTACATTTGCTACAGACCACCCTCAAATGGGTGATGTTATAAAACGTGAAAATATCATAACACTTGGAGGCGGACCTGTTTTATCAAGAGGACCGAATATGAACCCAAAACTTTTTGAATTAATTGTTAAGACAGCAAAGGAAAATAAAATTCCTTTGCAAATTAATGCAGAGCCAAGAGGGACAGGGACTGATGCTAATGCTATACAATTATGTCGTTCGGGTGTACCNACTTGCTTGGTTAGCATTCCGTTAAGATATATGCATAGTCCTTGTGAGCTTGTTCATTTAAAGGACATTGAAAACTGCTCAAAATTAATTTCAAAAACAGTCCAAAAGGTAACTTCAAAAACTAGTTTTATTCCATTTTAGTTTAAAATATGGATGCTTATTCAAAATATTTAAGCAATGCTTTAAATAAATACAAAATTCACGTTTCTAGCTATCATGGAAATGCCGGTGACGAATTAATTATTAAGGCTACATTTAAAATTATTAAAAATTTAGATAATAATTTTATTAATGCAAACTGTAATGAGGCTGACATAATTCTAATTCCTGGNGGAAATTTCTCAATGTGGNAAATATTTTACAACAAAATTTATGATTATATTACTAATTATAATGCAAAGTTAATTATTGGTCCTTCAACGTTTCATGGTAATTTCACAGATTGGAGAAATTTGTTAATAAATAATACNAGTAGGTTTGAAGCACTTTTTCCAAGAGATAAAATTAGTCATGATAATTTATTAGAATTAAATTTATATGAAGTTTATATTAAACAAGTTTGTGATTCAGCTTTTACATTAAGAAGTTCAAATTTAGTAAAATCTTTAAAAAATATATCAGAGTCAAAATATAATTTAGTGGTATTAAGAAATGATCATGAATCTCTCAATTTAATTAATACCAATGATATTAAGTTTAGAAATAAAATTACTAGAAAGTTTTATAGAAGCTTAAATAAAAGAATTATAAAAAAAAGAATTAAAAAATTAAATATTAAGGATCCATTAATAAAAGATGTAGTTCATTTAAACTTTTCTGAATTTTGTGATTATATTGCTAAATCTAAATGTATTTATACCGATCGACTTCATGTAACTATACTTGGATTAATGCTCAATAAAAAGGTGTATATCCTGAAAACAAATTATGACAAAATATCCAATGCTCTAGAGGGAAATATAAGTGAAAATGAAGAAAAATTACTTTATTTTGAATAGTTTGAATGAGAATAGAATTTAATAATGATAATGTAAAATCTGTATCAAATCATGTTAATTTTTTGATAAAAGATAATAATGAAGAGTTTAATTTATTTATTAAATCAAATGATCATAACTTAAAATTATCAGGAGAAGCTTTTTGCGCCTTATTACTTATTCCCTCACTCGTAACAAACAAGAATATTAGTCTTAATTTAGAAGTATCTGATATCTTTGTTAAAAATATTAATTCAGTCATTCAAAATATTATTTGTTATTGGTCAAAAAATATTTCAAATAAAACATGGTTTAATTCTAAAAAGTTAAACAAAATTACTATCTCTGGAAAATCCAAAAAAAATGATAATAGAATTAAAAAAAGAGTAGGTTGTTTTTTTTCGGGTGGGGTAGATTCATTTTATTCACTTTTAGAAAATGATAACATTACAGATATAATTTTTGTTCATGGATTTGATACAAAATTAGATGATTATACCTTAAGAAAAAATATTTCTATAAATTTAAAAGAAATTGCTATTATCCAAAAAGTTAATTTAATAGAAGTTGAGACAAATATTAGGTGCTTTCTTGATTTCTATTCAAATTGGGAAATAACCCATGGAAGTGCTCTGGCGTTTATTTCTCATAGTTACTCACATTTATTCGATGAAATAATAATATCTTCAAGTTATTCATATGACCATAAAAGTTTACTTCCTTGGGGAAGCCATCCATTAATCGACAATTATTGGAGCACAGAAAACTTTAGAATAAATCATTATGGAGCTGATGTAGAAAGATTTGAAAAGTTAAAGTTTATATCCAATTTTGATGTTTGTATGAAATTTTTAAGAGTATGTTATTTAAATTATGAATCATCATATAATTGTGGTTTTTGCGANAAATGTTTAAGAACAAANTTAGGTTTACATACNCTTGGTGTTTTAGATAAATATNAATCTTTNGATAATAATTTTANTATTAATAAATTTTTANCGTTAAAAATATATAAGAAACATCATCTTTATTTTATCCAAGATAATATAAANGCAATATTGGNTGGTAANAAAAANATATATAATTTAATAATTTTATATATTGTCCTNATAANAAGTNNNTTAGAAATTAANAGAAAAAAAATTAGTAAATTTATGCGAGGTATAAAATAAATAACAAATGTTTAGTTTTATTAATAAATCTTAANAGAAGNNCNGATAGATTAGGTGAAATGATNGAGCGTCTTAAAGGATTAGATTTTACTTTAATTGAAGCAATTGATGGAAATAATAATGATTTACTTNAAAACCTAGATTATAACAAGAGTTTGAGTAAATATGAAATCGCTAATATTTTAAGTCATATAAAATCTCTTAATTTATTTATTAAATCTGATCATAGGTATTGTTGTATTTTAGAAGACGATATTATTTTTAGTGATAGATTTTTTTCATTAATTTCATCTGTGTCTTATTGGATTCCTAGAAACACCATTGCTGTAAAATTAGAAACATGGAGACAAAAAAAATTATGGATTTCTAGAAAGTTTATATCAATAAAAGAGGGTAAGTTAAATTTTCTTAAATCTCTTCATTATGGCACAGCAGCATATATTGTTAGTAGAGATGGAGCTAAATGTATAATCAATGAATTAAGTAAATATCGTGAGCCTACCGATCATGTTATATTTAAGACTCTTTTGAAAAATCAACTCAATGGTCATATATACCAGTTAAATCCTGCATGTTGTATTCAAAAGCATCATTTTGAAGATGAAACAAGTGACATACAAAGAAAAAGTTCAAATTTAGGAAAGAAAAAATCATTATTTAACAAAATTTATATAGAGTTATTTAGACCTTTGAAATTATGTATCGCTAGAATAAAAAGATGTAATCAAATGATGAGATTAATTGAGTTTAAATAAATGAATAATTCCTTTCCAGAAATATCTATTATAATACCTGTACATAATTCATCCTTATTTCTTCCTGAATGTATTGAATCAATAATAAATCAATCATTTAAAAATTTTGAAATCATTCTCATTAATGATAAATCACCCGATAATTCAGAGTTAATTATTAAAAAATATCAAGAAAATGATAATAGAATAAAATTAATTAATAATTNCACAAATTTAGGAGTTGCTGAATCTAGAAATAAAGGATTAAAAATAGCCAATGGTAATTATGTTTATATAATGGATTCAGACGATTTTTTAGCTCCAAATTCATTAATTNCAATGATTGATAATGTTTATAAAACAAANTCGGAAGTTTTGTTAATAGATGCCTANAAATATTATGANAAAGATAAAATTACTTATTTTAAAAATCCAATTCATGGAAAAAAAATTGATGATCTTCTAGGTCATGCTGCATGGTTTCTTTTTATAAAAAAAGANGTTTTAGAAAGAAGCANTGATATATTATTTACCTCNAATGCTCAACCNCATGAAGACACCGCTTTTACNTTTAAGGTTNTAAGCTTTACNAANAANTTACATAGATTAAAAAAGCCATTAATTTTTTGGAGACAGCATACTGATCAGGTAACGAGAATCANGGGNAAAAAAAGACATCAAANATTTTTAACGAGTGCAATGTTAGTNGAAAATGATTTAANAANTTTCTTANAAAAGAATAAATNTAAAATCAATTATAAAAAAAGAAAAAATGCTTTTAAGAAGTTANNATTATCNNATGTTTCTGTATTNGGGATATATAATAAAGAAACATTAATTTATTTTTTAAAAGTATGTCCTTTAAAAAAACTTAAAAGATTCTTTTACCAAAAAAAAATCACTAGTTCTNATAGGATAATTATTAAAATTTTTAAAATAATAATATATTATAANAAAAATTATNACNCANCTAGTCCATTTAATGATGNAAATATAANTATTTCCAATGATTAGATATCCAACTAGTTGGTTTTATATACTTGTAAATTTTTTTCCATTTTTTATTAGGNTATCTATCTGGCCATCTTCCTNNCAAAGCATCATGTGGATTAGGAACTCCTGGAAAAGCAATAACTCTAGTTNTTTTTGGGAGNTTAGGNTCTAGAAAATAATTAAGTGGCCATTTATGAACACAATGAATTTTGAATAATGAACACCAATGATCTGGCCAAAACGTNATCTCTTTGATGTTATAGCTGATATAAGTTTGTGAATTTGAATATTTTTCCAAAATTTCATTATATGAATNNTCAAGNTCATTCAGAAGATATTCATTAGCTCCAATATCAAATCTATACACCGATGTATTTCCAATCATTTTTTTTGGTTGATTCCAATTTTTCATNACNACAAATGATTTTTGGGATTTATAATTAAAAAAATCATCAATTGGTCNNACAATAACTGTATCAAGATCAAGATATAACCATGTTCCAGTTAAACCAAATAAATTANTGGATGATGAAAATAATGAAATTTTTCTCCACCCATAATTATTTTTTGGAGAAGGTATTTTAACTTCAGGNCACGAGAAAGTTTCAATTTCTTTTTTTAAATCGGAGCAGTCATCAGTTAAACACACAAATCTAAANGNATCAGATATGTTTTTTTNACACATATTATAAAGTTTATTGACATAATCTGATCCATATAAACTTCCCCATTTCATGCATATTATNTGTTTCATAATAATTTATCTTAATATGTTATTTGTTNGTTGCTANCANNTATCNTATTATTTAATGNGANATATAAAAAACTTATTTTATTAAATTTATGAATTTAAGTTGTATTTTTTTNGATAAGTTTTCCAAAGCTACNGAAGGTNTTTTTCTTAATTCAGAACGTGAATATAAGTATGATTTATTCCANCTATCTNTTTGTTTTTCATGTCTATTAATANGATTACTTAATACNGAAAAAATGGAATATTCATTAATAAGTTTTTTTCGAGCTGTTAGTATATAACTTAGTCTTTTTTCATATTCATTATTTTTTATAGCATTTTTAATTATTTCAATTGATGATTTTGGNTTATTAATATCAATTTTAATNATTGATTTATTTGGGAAGTACTCATCAATATTTGGAGCACCGTAATAAAANGGCAGTGTNCATCCTAGAAATGCATCAGATANTTTTTCTGTCCACCAATGATTCGCTAAATGATTTTCAATAGCTATGTGATATTTATAGGACTTNAGTCCTTCAGATTTATCTTTTATTTGATTAAAGCCTTTNCCAAANTGATTAAGTTCAGGAATNACACTTTTTGCATATTTTANAAAANTTAATCTTTTTTTATGAAGTGTAAAATTACTTGATTTNTCAGAGCATATAGTGGAAATAAGATTGTATTTTTTTAAGGGAATATTATCCATTAATTCCTTTANATTTGTTGGTTTGGAAAGATCNGCTTCATAAAACCATCNCAATGCAGGCTGTTGNTATATTTTATTNGGATGNGACAGAGCATATTGNTCTTGTCCNGTTAGGATATATCCAAANTGATTNATAAATTTTTTTCCATAATAAGTTATAGATGANGGCTCTGAAGTAATAAAAATTGTATTTTCTTTTGGGCATGAAATTAGTGTCNNNTTNTCGTTTGGAAGATTGTTATAAACAACTAACCAATCATAATTTTTTTCATTTNCATCAAANATAAATTCGCAATCATTAAATTGATTTNCNTTANNTGGNAACATTCTTAACCAAGATTGACCTTTATCTTTAAAAGAATTTTTATAAAGGAATTTTACTTTTTTCATGCAAAACTTTTAGTCTTTAAATTGAAGATCATGAAGATATTTNTACTGTTTATTAAAGCTTATTAATTCTTCATGTTTACCAGTTTCGGTTATTANACCATNTTCAAGGACTATTATTCTATCNGAATTTTTAATAGTTGATANTCTATGAGCAATAACAAAAACTGTACGATTTTTCATTAATTCATTNAATGCAGACTGAACAAGTCTTTCTGATTCATTATCTAGCGAACTTGTTGCNTCATCTAAAATTAAAATAGGTGGGTTTCGTAATAACGCTCTAGCTATAGATATTCTTTGAGCCATGCCTCCTGAAAGNAAAGCNCCTTGCTCACCAATAATTGTATCATATNCATTTTTCATTTCACTNATAAATCCATGAGCATTAGCTTTTTTTGATACTTCAATTATTTTGTCCTCTGTNGCATTAGGGGAGCCATAAGNAATATTATATTTTATTGATTGATTAAANAGCACAGTATTTTGGGTNACAATTCCAATATTACTTCTTAGCGAATCTATATCGAATTGATTTATATTAATTCCATTTATAAGAATNTCTCCANTNCAAATATCATAAAATCTTGGAATAAGATTAATNAGTGTAGTTTTTCCTGANCCTGATCCGCCAACAATAGCAGTACATTGNCCTGCATTTGATTTAAATGAAATATCCTTCAGAATATTTCCTTCATCATTATATTTAAAAGATACATTTTTAAATTCAANATCTCTNATTTTTTCNNTNAGAAATATTGGATTACTATTATTTAAAATAGTATTTTTTTGATCAAAAATATAAAAAATTCTCTCTATTGATGGAATAGATTTATTTATTTTTATATGAAGCATACTAATTTTTTTTAGTGGCTTGTACATATTAGCTAATGCAGTAATAAAAGCAGCCAGTAAGGCTATTGGTAGTTGGGCGTAGTATATGTAAATAAAAATTATTGAAATTCCAATTGATGAAACGAANGTCATTAATGGTTCNCTCAGAGAGATACCTTTAATTTGTTTCATNGTCATTTTGAAAATTGTATCATTNTGTTTATTGAAGTTATTTTTTTCAAATTTTTCAGTTTGGTATGCTTTAACAATCATAGCAGCTGAAATTGTTTCCTGAGATACTGAGAGNAATTCACCAATGCTTTGTTGATTTTTAGCAGATGCAATTCNTATTTTTTTACTTATTTTAAGAATTGGAATTATACATATTGGTAAAATTGAAAGTGCGATAATTGATAATTTCCAATTTATAAAAAATAATACTGCAATAGATCCAATAAGAGTAAAAGGGGCTCTTATGATATCTGAAAGTACGTTTGANACTAAAAAGGATATTGCTCCAGTATCGGTTGTAATCCTAGATATTAATTGNCCAGATTTATTGTGCGAAAAAAATTCAATTGGAAGAGAATGAATATGAGAAAAAAGTTTTTCTCTTAAATCGGTAACCATCTTACTTCCCGACCATTCAATCATATATTTTCCAATATAAAAAATTATACCTTGTAAAAGTGCAAATCCAGGTAGAATTAATAACGATTTAATTAATTGNGTATTTGTTAATGAATTATTCTCAATNTTTGTTAACTGGATAGTTGAAATTGAAAAACTTTCATTTGAAACTAATCCAACAACCCATCCAGCAACTAGAGGTAAACCGAATGATGTTACTCCATAAAGAAAACCAAATATAATCCCAATAATAATCCTTAATTTATAAGGAGCTATGAAAGGATTAAGCCTAAAAATAATAGACCATTTATTAAATTTTTTACCATTTTTCATATTCAAAAATTAAAATCTAGTAGATTAATTTATCAAATTTAAATATTTTGTCAGATATTCTTGGCACATTTTTTTTGAGGAAAACTTCTCTTTTGCCTCTCTATTAATATTTGAAAATTTTAACCCTCTTAGCTCATCAATTTTTTGTGATAATTCAATTTCATTTTGTGGATGAAAAAAAAGACCATTCTTATACTCTTCAATTATTTCTAATGGCCCTCCATGATTTGTTGCAATTACAGGGGTATCAAAAAATAATGATTCTACTAATGTTAATCCGAAACTCTCAGGTTTTTTAGAGCAAGAAACAACAATATTACTCGCTTTATAAATAAGTGATGTATTCGAAAGTGAAGTAATAACATGTATTCTATCTGATAAGTTATTTTTAATAATAAGATTATTAATTTTTCTTAAATATTTGCTTTGTTTCTTTTGGGTATATCCAATTATAACTCCAATAGTATCCTTATTTTTTTTAACATTAATATTAATTGCTTTAATAAAAGTTTCAAAATCTTTTAAACTAGAAAATCTTCCAATTGAGGAAACAATAAATTTATTGTTCAAGTCATATTTATTTAAGAAGTAATTTAATTCTTGTATATTTACATTTCTATTTGAGTGTACGTCATCATCAATACCACAATAAATAACGTCTATTTCTTTTTCTTTAAGGTCATAAGAAGATAAAATATATTGTTTTACTGCATTACTAACGCAAATTATATGATCAAATTTTGTCATAATTTTACTATAAAAACTAACATGGTTAAATCCGTGTATTGAAGATATTGTGGGAATTTTTAGTTTCTTATTTGCAAAATATAATATCCATGCGGGGACTCTACTGTGAACATGAATAATTGTGGGGTTTATTTTTTTTAAAATTCGACGAAAATTGGTAATTCTTTTAATTAAATTAAAAATATTTTTTGATTTAAGATCAAATTCAATATGATTTCCTCCATCATCAATTATTTTTTTAACTAATAAACCTCCTGATGATATTACCGTTGATTTATATCCTAAACTATTGATATTTTTATTAAGAGAGCAAACTATATTTTCTACTCCTCCTTTATTAACCTCGGGAATAAGATGAATTATATGCATTATATTGAAATATTAGATTTAAAAATACTGTTAAGATTTATTTTATTATTAGCAGGCTTCGGATTTTTAGACAAAAAACTTATCGAATTATTTTCCACTAATATTTTACAAAATTTTGAAAACTTGTCTTTTTTCTTAATAGCCTTTAATGGAATTATATATACATTTGCATTACCATAACTTACTGCTTCACTGATCATTGATGTTGAATCATCTGTAATATATAGATTTTTACATAATTCAATAAATGCCGGTATTGGATTATAATTATCTTGAGAAAATTCAAGTTTATAGTCAAATTCATAATTATTAAGAAGATTCTCAATTTCTAATGTTGTTCTTCTTGAGGTTGTTATCCAGATCTCACTATCTTTATTTTGCAAGAAAATAAGATCCAATTGTTTTTCTAAAGTTAAAATATCAACAGTTTTTTTCTCATTTGGACCACCAATTATTATACCAATAGAATTTTTTAAAGGCTTATGAATATTGTTAGTAAACTGCGAAGCTTTATTAGAAAACCATTGAGGGTCTGAGTTGCAAATATTGATAGGGGTTTTAATAATATTTTTTTTAGCAAAAGTTTTGTCATACTTTGGCATTATAACATAATCATAATTTAATCGGTATCCCTTTGGGTAGAGAATCGCAATATTTCTTATATTTAAATTTTTTTTAATAACTTTATTTGCATAAAAAGTTGAAGAACCAGTTGAAATTATTACGTCATAGTTATTAGTATTAAATGTAAGTGGTTCATTGAAAATTTTTAAATTATAAATAAATAACCAATCAAAAATATAACTCAACGCCTTNGACGCCAATGATTTGAAAGTTATNTTAATTTCATCGTAGTCAATTTGAAGATGATTTGCTAACGCTATTGATTGGTTAACATGACCNGGTTTTCCATCACTTATGATTAATGCTTTTTTCATACTTACTGTTTAATATTCCATCTATTATGCATCCATAACCATTGATCTGGATATTTTAAAATAATATCTTCTAATATTTTTTGATGTTTTAACGTTAATTCTATAACATTCTCGTCATTTAGCGGATACTCTACTTCTATCGGATCATGAATAACAAATTCAAATTTATTATATTTATTTCTGATAAGAAAAATCGGTAAGCAAATTGGTTTATATTTAATTTGAAGAAGAGCAGGAGTTAGGGTAGTAAATGCATCCCTATTAAAGAATGGAATAGGTTTGCCCTGATTATTTTTTTGATTTTGATCTATCAAAATTCCATTAATATCACCATTCTTAAATCCCTTAATAAATTTAATTAATGAGTCTTCTTTATAAATAATATTTACATTTTTGTTTCTTCTAAATTTCTTGATAAANTTTTCTTCAAA
This sequence comes from Kiritimatiellaceae bacterium, assembly GCA_002712105.1. Taxonomy (GTDB): domain Bacteria; phylum Verrucomicrobiota; class Kiritimatiellia; order Kiritimatiellales; family Pontiellaceae; genus Pontiella. The sequence continues at coordinate 3,135 of PASA01000018.1, read as the reverse complement.
NAAAATATTTTTAGACTTTCTTGCAATTACATTTATTTGTTTATNANATAATATTGAAAGGATNCTTGGAATTAATTCCCAATTTCCNAANTGACCTGTAATTACAAGAATNCCTTTATTTGAATTTATTGCTTCGACTAATTTTTCTCTTCCTTTAATTTCAGTAGATTGANTTAATTTCTTATTTGTTAATCTATTAGTTGTAATAAGAAGCAAGTCAATTGCCATGTAAGAAAAATTACGAAAAATTTGTTTTGATAATTTTTTNTTAAAAGATGCGCTCTTATTTGGAAAAACAATTTCTAAATTTNTAAGAGTTAATTCTCTTCTATTAGAATTAATAAAATAGTAGAAATATCCAATTAAAAAGCCAATNTTATATAAAATGAATTCAGGTATTATCCGTGTAAATTGAAGTAAAGTTGATAATGCAAAGAATTGAATTTTATTAGATATATTCATCATGTTAATATATATTTTATTTAATTAAAACCAAGTTGCTTATTAATGAATGACAAAAAAAAATTTAGCATAAATATAAATTATAATTTAATTCAATCGATAAGACTAGTCCAGTCTTTGCATGAAGCAAACGATAATTTAATTATTAATAAAATTCACAAAAAAAAATTTAAAATTCTTGAAAAATATTTTGATTTAAAATTTAACTATAACGTAAAAAAATTTTATGATATTTCTCCTTATATCAAATACTCTCATAGTGCACCTTTTATAAAAATTGGAAATATTCAAAGAACATTAATTTTTCCTCATAAGATTATAAATAGATTAATTTTAAGTTGGAAAAAAAATAAAATTTACGATTTTTCGTTTGTTGGGATTTATACTAGTTCAAGAAAAATCATCATTAACGATTGGTTAAATAATAAGTTTAGAAGTAAAAATATTATANATAATAAATTTTCCTATTTAAAAAATTTAGTTGTTGAAAAAACTATAAAAAGAGAATATTTCGATTCTTCAAAAATCTTAATATTGTCATCTAAAAAAGGTAGAAAATTTCCAAAAAAAAGTTGGGATAATAATTATTATAATATTTTATTAAAATCAAAATTCGTTTTGTGTCCATCGGGAGATTTTATATGGTCGTATAGATTTTTTGAATCTATTTTATGCGGNGCAATTCCAATTGTAGAAAATCATTGTAANGCTTATGATGGTTTTAGATATTATACTTTTAATAATAATTTGAATGAATTAATTTATAGTGATGAGATAATTAATCATAATTTAGACTTATGTTTAAAAAAAATAACAATTCCTACTAATATTCTAAAAAAAGAATTAGAATTAATTTTAAATGAAAAATAGTTTATATTACGTAAAAAAAACTACCAATTTCGGCGATGCTATAAATCCATATATTTTTCANAAAGTACTTGGNNTAAATATTTCTTTTGAAAAGTACTATAATGCTAATATTTTTGGAATTGGAAGTATTCTCCAAAAAGCTTTTATATTAAATAAAGATAATAATTTTTTTGGAAATTTATGGAGAAACAAAAATAAATATATTCAAAATTNTAAAAACAANAATAAAAAGTTGGTGATATATGGATCAGGATTTATTGACGATTTTAGNAATCAAATTCATCAATTTAAAAATAATAATTATTTAGCATTAAGAGGAAAAAAAAGTCTTTCAATAATAAANAAATTACCAGGTGGATTAGAATATAATCCAGTGTTAGGTGATCCAGGATTGTTGGTTGANANATTGATTNATAAATCNTTTGTNAAGAAATACGAAATAGGATTTATTCCTCATTATATTGATCAACATCTTTTNGAAAGTAAATTAATTCGAAGTAATAGCAAAATTAAATTTATTAATATTTTAGATAATCCAATGGATATTCTTTACCAGATTTCATCATGTGAAACGATTATCTCATCTGCTTTACATGGATTNATAGCAGCAGATAGTTTAGGCATTCCNAATAGATGGNTNAAATTATCNGATAACTTAATGGGTGGTGACTTTAAATTTCATGATTATTATTCAGTATATGATATTGATATNGAGCCATTAGATTTAAGANAAATTGATAATTTTGTTATTAATAAAAATAATATTCTTGATTCTTATTGTGTAAATGTAGAAAAAGTTATGAAAATTAAAAATGATCTTCTAGAAGTTGCAAAAGATAATTTTGANTAAATTATTGGGTGATTAGCTCAGTTGGTTAGAGCGCTTGCTTGACATGCAAGAGGTCACAGATTCGAGTTCTGTATCACCCACCACTGTTTTGTGAAGATTTAACTAATGCAAAAAATCTATCTTCATATTGTTCCCATAGNCCATTTTGCTTNATTAAGCTAGCCAGTTCGTTAATTCTAGATGCATCTCTTGATGCATGTACAAACTCATTATCAATTTTGTCGTGAATATTTAGATTATTTTTTAATGAATGTTTTTGAAGTTTATTNAAATTNCCCTGAGCTGAATTTTGNACTAATTCTACCATTAATTTTAATAAACATACTTCCCAAGGGAAATCTACTCCAATTAATATTGCGCTAAGTGGATCACTTTTTTGTTCTTTTTCTTTCTTAACTCTCTCAATCACATTTTCGATATTATCGGTAATGATATACTCTTTAATTTCATGTTTATATATCGAAAATCCATATTGCATTATGCTCAGTTCCTTTGCATTATTTTTTAACCAATCTGCATATTCCTTAGCATCTTCTCCNAAATCTTTTAAATCTATTTGACCCAAAATATCNGGAGTGATTATTGCNGGTTTAAGNGCTTTCATTTGACCTTCTCTAATACAAATTTTATTAATATTATCCATCTGTTCGCANATCAAAGTATAGTTAACNATCGTATCACCAAATGTTTCTAATTTTGAAGTAGGNGTTGTAATTAATTTTGTATTNTTNACAGCATACCAAAAATCAAATTCATTATTATATTTTTTACTACTCATTTAATTAACNAATTCTTTTCTTTTNTCTTTTTTTTCNAAGTCNGAAAATTGCATTGAAACTATTTTTGAAATTCCGCGAGACTCCATTGTCACCCCATAAATAACCGCAGCCTGAGCAATTGTTTGCCTATTATGAGTTATAATTACAAATTGGGAGTCTAATACAAATGTTTTC
>PASA01000017.1 GCA_002712105.1 Kiritimatiellaceae bacterium | reverse complement strand
AAATGGGTTAGTATATTTTCTTTCTGATGATGATCTATCAGAAGTCGTTCTAACTTCATTAGATACACCAATGTTAATAATAGATGGTGCATCAAAAATTAATATTGAAGGTCTTAGTTTTTCATATGGAAGAAATCATGGAATAGTGATTAAGAATAGTAACAATATTACTATTGATAAGTGCCAAATATCTAATTTTGCAAAAGGAGGAGTTGATGTATCAGGGAATTCTGTTCGCATACTCAGCTCCCATATTCATGGAGTAGGAGCTTTTGGAGTAAGATTAAATGGTGGTAATTTATCTACCTTGGAACCTGCTAATAATGAGGTGATAAATTGTCATATCCATGATTATGGCTGGGAGCAGAAATCTCAAATGGGCGGTGTAAACATTTACGGAGTAGGTCATCGTATTGCCCATAATGAAATTCATAACGCGACCCATTTTGCGTTATTAATAAGAAGGGCAAATGATGTTACAGTTGAATTTAATGAAATTTATGATCTTCCTAAATATCATAAGTTTGATGGAGGAGCTCTTTATATCGGGACAGGAGCTACTCCTCAGTGTAGAGGAATAAAAATCCAGCATAATTATTTTCACGATATTCCAACTATTGGAGTATACCCGGATAATTTTTCATGGGGAGTTGAGATATCTCGAAATATTTTTCGGAATGTGGGGGTTGAAGCCGGAAGACCTGCTGTAAACGTTAATGGAGGAGGAGAATGTCGTACCTTTAATAATTTGATGATAGATTGTATTCAAATGTATTGGCAAGGAGCTAGAGAAAAAGAAGAACGATGGTTTGATAGCTGGAATCCTATCTTAGAAAAATTTGGTAATGGACAGATAGAAAATACGCCACACAAAAAATATAGAGATTTTGCAACATGGTTAACAAAAAACAAGACAGACGATTTTTTTCGACCTACAAGTTACGTATTCAATAATGTATTATATCATCCCAACCATGATATTTTAATCGAGAGCAATGTAGATATAAAAACTGGCATTAGAGATAACTCTAAAGTATTAAAAGTTAAAAATAATTGGGCAACTAAGAAAGATCCAGGTTTAGAAAATTATGAGATGAATGATTATAATTTAATAGCGGAAGCTCCTATCTTTAAAAATGTTAAAGGATTTAAACCTATATTATTTAATAAAATAGGAAGGTTTAAATAAATAATACCTTTTTTTTTAGAAATAGGTGACAGAATCATTCATTTTTAGTTAATATAGTATTCATGTATTGTTATAAATTATACCTATACTTAATGTTTGTTGCTCTTATATGCTTTATCCCAGCAGTAACAGCAAATGCTCGTACATTTAATTTAATGAACGGCGATCAGATAGAAGGCATGGTCCAAGATTATGATATGCGCTCTGATCGAGTTACATTTAAAACAGCTAGTGGACGATCAACTGTTAAAGCAGATGATTTAGATAATGATTCGTATAGATATGTGCGGGAATGGGACGCATTAAGAAAGTTCAGTAATCCTGATAATTTTAGAATTACATTATACGATCCGGAAAAATTAAATACGTGGCTTAAACATATTTGGCTTAGAAACCCAGGGAAGGCTGAACCATGGAAAACGCATGAAATTTCTCTAACGAGAATTGGACATGATTTAAAAATGATAAATGAAACTGGACATGATCTTGAAAATATCAAGATTAAATATTGTCTGTTTTATAACCAAGATAGGATTGACCACTTTAAGGAAGAGCGAGTTACTGAGACAATTGTTAGACCATGTATAGATGAAATAACTATATTTCCCAATGAGTTCACTGATAGAAGAACCTTGAAGTCAATTGTATTAAGGGATGTTGAAATTATGTATTCAAGAACGTCAGGTGGTGGTGGTTGGGTAGAAGTTAAAGAATATCTAGAAGGAGATGGTGTTTTTTTACGATCGGATTTTATTGGAGTAATAGTGAGAGTTGAAATGGAAGATTCAGATGGAAATATTATCATGCACGAAAAAAAATATCCCAAAGATCTTTCTGAAGATTATGCATGGATTGAGCCAACAGAAAATAATACTTTATGGGAGGATGATAATATAAGCGAAGTTACCGATACATATAAGCCGCCCACTCCGTTCGAAGAAATGGGTGGAACAGAAGAGGATGAAGAAGAGTAGGTATGGCTAAAAAACCGTCATTTTTTTCAAAACATGCAAAATCAAGTGCATTAATTGTAACAATTATTGTCCATGCAATTATCATTTTGATAGCGATCGGGTTCGTTGCTTATGAGGTGATTACGAAAGAAGAAAAACAATTTGTTGGAAAAGAAAATAATCGCCCTCGTATGAAGCTCAAAAAATTACAAGTTCCAATAAAAATGGAAAAAAAGAAGAAAACAACTGCTAAATTAAGAAAACGCGTTGTTGCTAAAAAACCAAGAGTTTCATCAAATACAATCCAAATGCCTGAGATTACAGGAATTTCGGGAGGACTTGGTGCCATGCAAGGTGGTGGTGGTTTAGGCAGTGATATAGGATTTACCATGCCCGAAATAGACTTCTTTGGAGCAAAACAAAAAAGTGAAAAGGTTGTATTTGTTGTTCTTGCTGGAGGCGCTTCAACAAAAGGATCAAATGATAAACAGTCTCCGAAGTCTAGAATGGTTTTTCATACGTTAAAGGCAAGACTTTTTGACATGGTGGANGAANTACCTGAGTANGCTTTATTTAATGCAGCTTTTTTTCAAATGAATATGTGTACTCCCTTTTCAACAAATATGCTTTTNGCTAGCGATTCAAATAAAGCATTAATGAAAGAATGGGCAGAGCCTGTAAATGATTTATATTTNGAGGAAACCTATGGTCCCGGNGGNGTATATCAATGGCCNTTACGATTTTGGGAAAGATATCAAAAGTTAGATTGGTATGCAGGGGAAGTAATGACAGAGAATGTNCCNCCAGTGTATCCAAANTGGGTTTATAATTATAATGGAGGCCCTCATATTCAAAAACATTTTATTAATAATGGTGCAAGAGAGCAAAACGGAAATAANCCTGAATTAGAATTTATTCATTGGAATCGAGCAGTTTGTTTTGCTCTNGAACAAAANCCNGATGCTATNTTCATCCTNACAACCAANTATATAGGTGAAGACGAAGCTACTATGGTTAAAATGCTCNCAAATATAAGTAAAGATATNTATGGNGAGGATAGTAGAGATTACCCAACAATTAATGTTGTTTTAATGAGAACNCTNTTGCAACCCGATTGGGTAGAGAACTATTTACCCCAATTNTTACCGATCGTAAATGCATTTAGAGGTAAGTATTCTGTTATTGAAGATATAAGAGATTTGATGACGGAGGANGAAAGAGAACTGCTTGAAGANCTTCCCGGAGTATTTTAAGCTAAAAATTCGTTTAATTTTTTTTCTATTCAGTGTTGACTCTTACAATTAATTCTATACATTACGCGNTCTTATTTATTCATTTTGTCNATGAATAGTAAGANTAATTGGGTAAATGGAGCAGACTTAATTAGTGCATTATTACCGNTGTATGAACAAGTTTGTTTGTCTGTTTATAGATAAACAGGCCCATGTAGCTCAGTTGGTAGAGCGCATCCTTGGTAAGGATGAGGTCGGCAGTTCAAGTCTGCTCATGGGCTCCACTTACTGGCTTANTAATTTTTAACTGAGATTTAATCAGGAGGTAAAAAAATGGCTAAGGATAAGTTCGAACGAACAAAACCTCACGTAAACGTGGGAACAATTGGTCACGTTGACCATGGAAAAACTACAACAACNGCTGCAATTACATGCGTTCAAGGTCATAAAGGNTTAGCAGAATATATCCCTTACGACTCAGTTGCTAAAGCTTCAGAATCACAAGGTCGTCGTGATGCATCAAAGATTTTAACAATTGCAACATCACATGTAGAGTATGAATCTGATAATCGTCATTATGCTCACGTAGACTGTCCAGGTCANGCTGACTATGTGAAAAATATGATTACAGGTGCTGCCCAAATGGACGGTGCAATATTAGTTGTTGAAGCCCCATCAGGACCTATGCCACAAACTCGTGAGCATATATTNTTAGCACGTCAAGTNGGTGTTCCTAAAATNGTTGTTTTTATGAACAAGTGNGATTTAGTTGATGATGAAGAGCTAATTGAACTTGTTGAAATGGAAATTCAAGAGCTTNTAGCTAAATATGAGTTCGAAGAAGATAGCCCAATTATTCGTGGTGCTGCTCTTCCGGCAATTCAAAATCCTGGTGGAGAAGAAGCAGGGTGTATTCAAGAGTTAATGGATGCATTAGATACTTGGATTCCAGAACCTGAGCGTATTACAGATCAGGACTTCTTGCTTCCAATTGAAGATATTTTTTCAATTGAAGGACGTGGAACCGTTGTAACAGGTAGAGTTGAGCGTGGAATTATTCATACGGGTGATGAAATTGAAATCATTGGTATTAAGGATACCCAAAAAACTACATGTACTGGTGTTGAAATGTTTCGAAAAATCCTCGACGAAGGACAAGCCGGTGATAATGTCGGTATTTTATTACGCGGAACCAAGAAAGAAGAAGTTCAACGTGGTCAAGTATTAGCAAAACCTGGTTCGATTAACCCGCACACTAAATTCAAAGGTGAGGTATATGTACTATCTAAAGATGAAGGGGGTAGACATACTCCATTTTTCAAAGGATATCGTCCTCAGTTTTATTTTAGAACAACGGACGTAACTGGTGATATAACTCTTCCAGATGGTGTAGAAATGGTTATGCCTGGTGATAACATCACAATGGATGTTGAATTAATTACTCCGATTGCAATGGAACAGCATATGAGATTCGCTATTCGTGAGGGTGGTAGAACAGTTGGTGCTGGACGAGTTACAGAGATTGTAGCTTAAGGTCGGTATTTTAAGGGTTTAAAAAATTAAACCCTTATAATTAATTTTGGGAGATTTATCACGATGGCTAGAGAAATCATTACACTTGCTTGCACTGAATGTGGAGACAGAAATTACACTGCTACCAGAAATAAGAAACTGGAAACAGAAAGAAGGGAAGTAAAAAAATACTGCCCTCGTCTTCGTCGCCATACTATTCATCGTGAAATAAAATAAAGAAAATATTTTTTTGAAGACAGGTGAGTAGCTCAATTGGCAGAGCACCGGTCTCCAAAACCGGGGGTTAGGGGTTCGACTCCCTTCTCACCTGCCAGTTTTGAAGGAGTAAAGAATGTTTAAATGGATTGGGTCAATTAAAGGATTTGTTAAGGAGGTTAAAACCGAATTAATAAAATGTACTTGGCCAACAAGAAAAGAACTTTATGGTCAATCTGTTGTAGTAGTTTTTGCGGTAATAATTTTAGGAGTTTTTATAGCTTTGTGTGATCGAATTAATTTTGGTCTTTTAGACCTTATTATTCGTTAAAAGGGATATAAGTTAGTAATGACAAAACAATGGTTCATATTACATGCACTTTCAGGACATGAACTGAAAGTTAAAAAAAATATTGCAAGTCGTATTGAGCAAGAAGAGATGAGTGATAGGATCAGTGAAGTTTTAATTCCTTCTGAAAAAGTTTCGGAGGTAAAGCAAGGACAAAAAAAAGAAACTACTAGAAAATTCTTCCCAGGATACTTATTAGTAAATATTAATTTATATGACGATGAGGGAAAGATTATTCCNGAGTCATGGGCATTTGTTCAAAATACTCCAGGTGTTATAGGTTTTTTAGGAGGGCAGAAACCGGCGCCTTTAACAGATGACGAAGTTGATAGCATAGTTAATCAAATCGAAGAGAAAAAGGAAGTTATTGCTCCAAAAGTTATGTTTGAACCAAATGAAACAATTAAAGTTACAGATGGACCGTTTATGAATTTTAGTGGATTAATTGAAGAAGTTGATCCTGAAAGAGGAAAACTAAANATATCCGTTTCAATTTTTGGTAGAACAGCCCCTGTTGAATTNGAATATTGGCAAGTAGAAAGAGTAAGTGAGTAATTTTTAAAGGTAAACTATGGCTAAAGAAATTTCAGGTTATATNAAATTACAAATTCCAGCCGGTCAGGCAAATCCTGCTCCNCCCGTAGGACCTGCTTTAGGGCAGCATGGAGTNAATATTATGGAATTTTGCCAAGCTTATAATGCNGCTACNAAGGATCAAGCNGGNATGGTTATTCCAGTAGTNATTACAGTTTATAATGACAGAAGCTTTTCTTTTGAAACTAAAAGTCCGCCTGCTGCNGTACTTCTCAAAAAAGCCGCNGGATTAGCAAAAGGATCTGGAGTNCCTAATAGAGANAAAGTTGGTAAGGTTACTCGACAACAGTTAGAAGAAATAGTTGAAGTNAAAAAAAATGACCTTAATGCTAATGATAAAGAAAATGCAATTCGGATTATCGANGGAACTGCAAGAAGTATGGGAATTGAGGTTGAATAATTATGGGTTATGGAAAGAAATACAGATCAGTTAGTGAAAAAGTTGATGTAAATATGGACTATGAGTTAGATAATGCAATTTCATTTTTACAAGAAAACCCAACAGCAAAATTTGATGAAACAATTGAATTTGCTTTTAGAATGGGAGTCGATCCATCTAAATCAGATCAAGCTATTCGATCAACGGTTGCTCTGCCTCATGGTACAGGAAAAGATGTAAGAGTCATTGTTTTTGCTTTAGGAGATGCTGCAGAAAAGGCAAAAGATGCAGGCGCTTACGAAGTAGGATTTGAAGATTTAATAAAAAAAGTTTCTGATGGATGGACTGATTTTGACGCTGCTGTTGCTACACCCGATGCAATGAAAGAAGTAAGGAAAGTTGCAAGAGTNTTAGGTCCTCGAGGTTTAATGCCTAACCCTAAAACTGGTACGGTTACAGATGATACGGGATCTGCAGTAACACAACTTAAAGCTGGGAAAGTTGAATTTAGAATGGACAGAAATGGTAATATTGCAATTCCATTTGGAAAACGATCGTTTGAAAAAAATGCTTTAGTTGAAAATGCTAAAGCTGTTGTTGATGCACTAAATGGGGCTCGTCCTGCGAGCGCAAAAGGTACTTATATTAAACGATGCACTATATCAAGTACTATGGGACCTGGAATAAGGGTAGCATTAAAAGAAGTTACTATTTAATTTTAAGGAAATAGAATGAAGCCGCAAGAAAAAGGAATTCGACCAGAAAAATTAGCAATGGAAGCTGAGATAATAGAAAATTTCTCTGATGCCGTTTATCTGATTGTAGCTGATTATTCTGGAATGGATATGCCAACTACAACAGCATTCAAGGATTCATTACGGGAAAATGGTGCTAAATTTAGCGTTGTTAAAAATAGAATGTTAGCAAGAACTATGTCCGCTGAAACCCATGATTTATTAACAGGTCAATCTGCTATGATTTATGGTAATGGAGATATTGTAGAAGTAGCTAAAGTAATTAAAAATTTTAGGAAAGAAAATTCAAAACCTGAAATAAAAGGCGGAGTTGTTGAAGGGAAGAAAATTAATGCTGATGAAGTTGACCAGCTTGCAAAACTACCTTCAAAAGAAATTTTATATGCTATGCTTTTGGGAACACTACAAGCACCAATGTCTCAACTAGTAGGTGTTATGAATAATAAGTTGTCAAGTTTAGTATATGTATTAGAAGCTGTTCGAAATAAAAAAGAAAATTAAATTTAATTTGCCATAAAGGCAATTTAATGGAGGTAAATATGTCCGAAGAAGTAAAAGAAGCTACTGAAGTAGCAGTTGAAGAGGCAAAAACTGAAGAGGTTGTTGAGGCTCCTGTGAGCACTGAGCAAACAGAAAACAGCGTTGCTTTGGATGGAAAAATGGCAGAATTCGTTGATTGGATTGAAACTATATCTGTTCTTGAATTATCTCAACTAGTAAAAGCACTTGAAGATCGTTTAGGTGTAACTGCGGCTGCACCTGCAGCAGTTGCTATGGCTGCACCTGCAGCAGGTAGTGACTCTGATGGAGGAGCAGCAGAGCAATCAGAATTTGAGGTTGTTCTTACTGCAGCTGGTGGATCCAAAATTCAGGTTATCAAAGAGCTTAGAGCAATAACAGGATTAGGTCTAAAAGAAGCAAAAGAGTTAGTTGATGGCGCTCCATCAAGTGTTAAAACTGGTGTTGCTAAAGAAGAAGCCGATTCTATTAAAGAAAAACTGGAAGGTGCTGGCGCAACTGTAGAATTAAAGTAACTAATGTACTTTATTCTTCTATATTTGCACCGCATTTTGCGGTACGAATGTTTAGTTTGTAATTAAAAATTTACAAATGATTTATTTTGTTTATCAGTAACCTGAAGGTATAAAAATGGGTATAAGAAAAAACTTTGGAAAATTAAAAGATGCATTAGACGCTCCTGACTTAATTGAGATTCAGTTAAATTCATATAGCGAGTTTCTTCAACTTGAGACTAAACCATCAAAAAGAAATAAGAGAGGATTGCAAGCTGTCTTAAGTGAGGCTTTCCCAATTGAGAGTTATGACGGACAAATAGCTCTTGACTTTGTTAGNTATGAAATTAAAGAACCNAAGCTTTCAATGCTTGATTCAGTTCGNGAAGGTGAAACTTATTCTGCACCTTTATATGTTACATTTAAATTAAGGGAAGGNGAGGANCAAAGAGAAGATACACTTTTCATGGGTGAAATTCCTTTGATGACTGATAGCGGAAGTTTNGTNATTAATGGTGCAGAGAGAGTAATAGTAAGTCAGCTTCACCGATCGCCCGGAATTTGTTTTGAACAGTCNCAGCANGCAAATGGATCTATACTTCATTCNTTTAGAATTATACCTGATCATGGTTCTTGGATCGAAGCNCAATTTGATACAAGTGACTTGATTTACATCTATCTAGATAGAAAAAGAAGAAGAAGAAAATTTTTAGCATCNACNTTNCTAAGAGCGCTTGGATATGCNACAGATAAAGAAATATTAAATCTTTACTATAAATATGAGACGTTTTCTTTATCNAAACGATCNAATCTTTACAANGATGAAGAATTAGAAAACTTAGTTNTGAGTGAGGATATGATTGATGCNGATTCNGAATCTGTAATTGGTAGAAGGTACGATGCATTAACTGTTGATATGATTGGTAGAGCNAAATTGGCTGGTTTTAAAAATATTGATGTTGTTAATGTTGAATGGGATGACGGATTGTTTTTAAAGAGCGTCAAGGAGGATACAACAAAGACTGTTGACGAAGCTCTCAAAGATTTATACCAAAAATTAAGACCAGGNGACCCTCCCACAACAGCTTCAGCAAGACAGATGATAAAAAGATTATTTTTTGACGAAGCCAGATTTAGTTTAAGTAGAGTTGGTCGTTATAAAATTCAACAAAAATTAAATGTTCAAAGTGAATCNTTAACTCTTGAAGTCGANGATGTTATCGAAGCGATCAGATACATGATTTCTATNAGAAATGGAGAAGGAACATTAGATGATATNGATCACTTAGGAAGTCGAAGAATCCGAACAGTTGGTGAATTACTTGAAGGTCANTGTAGAGTNGGNCTNGCAAGAATTCAACGTTTAGTAAAAGAGAGAATGACAATATTTGATACAACAGTTGATCGAATTTCTTCTCAAAAACTTATTAATCCAAAAGCACTTTCGGCTGTAATAAAAGATTTTTTTGGAAGAAGTCAACTTTCTCAATTTATGGATCAAACAAATCCATTATCAGAGTTAACACATAAACGAAGACTTTCAGCTTTAGGTCCGGGTGGTCTNAACAGAGATAGAGCTGGATTTGAAGTTCGAGATGTTCATAGTTCCCATTATGGGCGTATCTGTCCAATTGAAACGCCTGAAGGTCCTAATATTGGATTAATTTCATCTTTATCAACATTTGCTAAAGTGAATGATTTTGGCTTTATCGTAACGCCTTACTTGAAAGTTTCAAATGGAAAGGTAAGTAAACAGATAGATTATCTTACAGCAGATGAAGAAGAAAGATTTGTTATAGCACAAGCAAATGCACCTTTAGATGATAAAAATTGTTTCATAAATGACCGTGTTATGGTTCGAATAATGGGTGATTTTTTAGAAAAATCTCCCAATGAAGTTGAATATATGGACGTATCTCCAAAGCAAGTCGTATCAATTGCTGCGGGGTTAATCCCATTTCTGGAACATGATGATGCTAATAGAGCCTTAATGGGTTCAAACATGCAAAGACAAGCAGTACCCTTAATGAAGTCAGAAAGACCTTATGTAGGAACTGGTATAGAAGGTAGATTAGCTCGTGATTCAAGAGTATTAATGATGGCAACTCATCCAGGAATTGTTGCCTATGTTTCAGCTAACAAAGTAATAGTATCCTCTGATGGAAAGCTATCTTCAAAGAAAAATGATTCTTCAGTTCAAGAATATGAATTGAGAAAATTTATGCGTTCAAATGCGGGAACTTGTTTAAATCAAAGACCATTAGTGAAGATTGGACAAAAGATAAAAGCTGGAGATGTTATTGCAGACGGTTCTGGTACGGATCAAGGAGAGCTAGCTCTTGGAAAAAATGTGGTTGTAGCTTTTATGCCATGGGGTGGCTATAATTTCGAAGATGCTATTTTAATAAATCAGAGCATTGTTCGTGAGGATGTTTATACTTCTATTCATATCGAAGAATTTGAATGTGGAGCTCGTGATACAAAATTAGGTCCAGAAGAGATTACAAGGGACATTCCAAATGTGGGCGAAGAAGCATTAAAAAATCTTTCTCATGATGGTATCATAAAAATTGGAGCAGAAGTAAAACCTGGTGATATCCTAGTTGGTAAAATAACTCCAAAAAGTGAAACTGAATTGGCTCCCGAAGAAAGATTGTTAAGAGCAATCTTTGGTGAAAAAGCTGCAGACGTCAGAGACACATCACTTAAAGCATCTTCTGGAACAAGTGGTATCGTAATGGACGTTAGAGTTTCCTCTAAAAATGATAATGATAATCCAAAGGAAACAGCGGATGATGTGAAAAAAAGACAAAGTGAAATTAAAAATCGTCATAATGACGTTGTNGTTCAGTTAACAGAAGATTTAACTGAAGCTCTCTCAAATATTCTCCTTGGTGAAAAAATTCCATTAGATGTAATTAATGGAGAAAATGGAGATATTTTAATTCCTGCTAATCGAAAAATAACTAAGACATTATTAAGAAAATTAGCAGCTCATTATCAGCACGTTGAAATCGATCCAAGTCCTATTAGAATAAAAATAATGGGAATTATTGACGAATATAGAAATAAGTTTGTTGAAGCTGGTCAAGATAAAGATCGTTCATTAGATAGAGCTGGAAGTGGTGAAGAATTAGACGCAGGTATCGTAAAATCTGTAAAAGTTTATATTGCTACTAAAAAGAAATTATCTGTTGGTGATAAAATGGCTGGTAGACATGGAAATAAAGGAGTTATTTCAAGAATTGTGGCTGAAGAAGAAATGCCTTTTCTTCCNGATGGTACTCCAGTAGACATTGTTCTAAATCCTTTAGGCGTTCCTTCTAGAATGAATGTTGGACAAGTGTTAGAAACACACTTAGGCTGGGCTTGTAAGCACCTTGGTATGCATGCAGCTACTCCGATATTTGACGGTATTTCCGAAGAAAAAATTTGGAATATGCTCAATGAAGCAAATTTAAGTGAAGATGGTAAAACTGATCTTTACGATGGTCGAACAGGAGATCGTTTTGAACAACGTGTTGTTGTCGGTGTAATGTATATGTTAAAATTACATCATTTAGTAAGTGAAAAAATTCATGCTCGAGCAGTTGGACCATATTCTCTTGTGACTCAGCAGCCACTTGGAGGTAAAGCTCAGTATGGCGGACAAAGATTTGGAGAAATGGAAGTATGGGCTTTAGAAGCTTATGGAGCTGCTCATGCTTTACAAGAAATATTAACTGTGAAGTCTGATGATATTGCTGGAAGAACTAAGATGTATGAAGCTATTGTAAAAGGGGAAAATGTNTTAGATTCAGGTCGTCCAGAATCCTTTAATGTTCTAATAAAAGAGCTNCANGGTCTTGGTTTGAATTTTCAAGTGAAAAATGAAGATGGTGATTCAATTCTTAATTAANTGTTANGAATTTATTATTGAGAGGATTATTTTATGATTAAGGTACGTGAAGGTAGTGCGCCAGATTTCGAAGATTTACAAAANCAAAGATCTGTAGAGGATCTATTTGGAATATCTCAACAAGATCAAACNGATTTTGCTAATATAACATTNGCTTCTCCTGAAGCTATACGCTCATGGAGCAAAGGCGAAGTTAAAAATCCTGAAACAATAAATTACAGAACATTTAAACCTGAGAAAGGGGGATTNTTTTGCGAAAGAATTTTTGGTCCAACTAAAGANTGGGAGTGTTCCTGNGGAAANTANAAAAGAATTAAACATAAAGGTGTGATTTGTGATAGATGTGGGGTTGAGGTAACTCTGTCTAGAGTNAGGCGTGAAAGAATGGCGCATATTGAGCTCGCNGTNCCTGTTTCGCATATATGGTTCTTTAAAGCTACNCCAAGTCGTATGGGTTTAATCCTTGATATGACAATGAGAGATTTAGAAAGAGTTTTATATTATGATAATTATATTGTTACTGATGAAGGNAATACGCCANTAAGTAANAANCAACTTTTATCTGAAGAAGAGTATAGAGAAGCAATTGATAACTTCGGAATTGATTCATTTGAAGCAAAAATTGGCGCNGAAGGNATAAGAGAATTATTAACTAAAATAGATCCTGATNCAGCTCTNAAAGAGCTAGAGGAAGCTATGATGAATACTCGCTCTAAACAAACCCGTAAAAAACTTGTTAATCAAATGAAAGTAATGGAAGGTTTTTTAAAGAATTCTTCNAGACCTGAATGGATGATTCTTGAAGTTTTACCGGTAATTCCTCCNAATTTACGTCCTTTAGTTCCACTAGAAGGCGGAAGATTTGCGACATCAGATTTGAATGATTTATACAGAAGAGTAATTAATCGTAATAATCGTTTAAAAACNCTTTTAGCNTTAAAGACACCAGAAGTAATAATTAGAAATGAAAAGAGAATGNTGCAACAATCTGTAGATGCATTATTTGANAATGGTAGNCATGGAAGAGCTGTTACNGGACCNGGAAATCGTCCGTTAAAATCATTNAGCGANATGCTAAAAGGAAAACAAGGTAGATTNCGTCAAAACCTTCTTGGAAAANGAGTCGATTACTCTGGCCGTTCTGTAATCGTTGTTGGTCCATCATTAAAATTAAATCANTGTGGTTTACCAAAGAAAATGGCACTAGTTTTATTTGAACCATTTATTATTAGAAGATTAAAAGAACGNGGAGTAGTTCATACTGTAAGAAGTGCTAAAAAAATGATTGAACGAGAAGTTGATGAAGTTTGGGATATTCTTGANGAAGTAACCAAAGGNCACACAGTAATGCTTAATAGGGCTCCAACTTTGCANAGNTTGTCAATTCAGTCATTTGAACCAATATTGATTGANGGNCAAGCAATTCANCTTCATCCATTNGTTTGTACGGCTTANAATGCCGATTTTGATGGTGATCAAATGGCTGTTCATGTTCCTTTGTCTGTAGAAGCTCAAGTTGAATCNAAGAGTCTTATGTTAGCAACAAATAACATTTTTTCTCCTTCAAGNGGAAAACCTGTTACAACTCCTACTCAAGATATTGCTTTAGGTTGTTATTTTGTAACTTCTGAATCTCAACAATTTCAAATGGAAAGAAAAGGAGTTCGGTCTAAAAAAGATGAAGCCTTAAGATTAATGAATGATATTGAAGAAGTTCAAACAGCTTATGATGAAGGTGTTTTAAAACTACATGATAGAATAAGCTATCGAAATCCCGATTATCAAAGAGAAACAAGAAACGGTGATTTTGATCGTTCAATTATTAATACAACNGTAGGNAGAGTATTTTTTAATCAAATATGGCCTGAAGATATGGGTTTTTCAAATAAAACNGCTACGAANAAAGTTGTTGGAACTCTTATAGANCAGTGCTATGANATNGCTGGTCATGCAGAAACAGTAATTGTTTTAGATAAACTGAANAATTTAGGGTATGAGCATGCNACTAGATCAGGTATGTCAATTGGTTTGAGTGATATGATTATTCCTGAAGGNAAATCTGAAATGGTTGCTAAAGCTCGAACTGAAATAGAAGAAATTGAAGAAAAATATAGAAAAGGACTNATTACTGAAGGTGAAAGATACAATATGATTATTGATATCTGGACNGATACCAACGATAAATTAACAAATAAACTCTTTGAAGTCCTTGAAGAAAATGATGATCCAAAAAACGAAAGATCTCGAGAAGAANTAAATCCAGTGTATTCTATGGTTGATTCTGGNGCCCGTGGTTCTAGNCAGCAAATTAGACAGCTTGCTGGTATGAGAGGGNTAATGGCAAAACCATCCGGTGAAATTATTGAAAGACCAATNCTTTCTAATTTTAGNGAGGGNTTATCCGTTCTAGAATACTTTATTTCTACTCACGGTGCNCGTAAAGGTTTAGCTGATACAGCTCTAAAAACNGCCGATTCTGGTTATTTAACAAGAAAATTAGTTGATGTATCACACGATATAATAATCACNGAAGANGATTGCAACACATTAAACGGTATCGAAATTGGNGCAATAACNGAAGGAGATGAAGAGNTNGTTTCTTTGGGAGTTAGAATTTTAGGAAGAACAGCNGCCGAAGATATATGTGATCCTCATGAACCNGATACAATAATTGTTGCTGCTGGAGAATTNATTGATAANTATTCTGCACAAAAAGTAGAAAGNGCTGGTGTTGAAAAAGTNATNATTCGAAGTGTTCTTACGTGTGAATCAAGAAAAGGAGTTTGTGCTTTATGTTATGGGCTAAATTTAGCTACTGGAAAAATGGCTCAGCTTGGTCAGCCAGTAGGAATAATTGCAGCACAATCGATTGGGGAGCCAGGAACACAGTTAACAATGAGAACGTTCCATATTGGCGGAACAGCAAGTTCAGTTTTCAAACAACCAAGAATCATATCTAAGTCTAATGGTATTGTAAAATATGATAATATCCGTTCAGTAAAAGTTGATGAAAATAATATTATATTAAATAAAAATGGTAATATTATTATTGTTGATGAGGAAGGAAGAGAGCTTGAAAGATATGCAATGATGATTGGCGCTCAGGTTTCTGTCGATGATGGAGGAGTTGTTAATTCTGGAGATGTATTTGTTGAATGGGATCCTTATTCTGTTCCAATTTTATCAGAACATGAGGGTAAAGTTGAATTTATAGATTTTACAGAAGGTGCAACTGTAGAAAAGAAAATCGACGAAGCCACGGGTGTTGAAGGTCTTGTAGTAATGGAACATAAAGAAGATCTTCATCCGCAGATTGTGATCAGAGATCCTAAAGATAAGGATAAAGTCGGTTTCTATTCAATTCCGGCCGGAGCTCAAGTGATGATCAAGAAAAATGATATGGTCAAAAAAGGGTTTGCTTTAGCAAGAACACCAAGAAAAACTGTACGTACAAAAGATATTACTGGTGGACTACCAAGAGTTGCTGAGTTAGTTGAAGCAAGAACACCAAAAGATGCCGCAGAAATTGCAAAAATCGAAGGTGTTGTTGAGCTTGGTGGAATAGTAAAAGGTAAAAGAAAAGTTTTAGTTCGCGATACAGTAACTGGAGCTGAAGAAGAACATTTAATTCCCATGAATAAACATGTCATCGTATTTCCTGATGATTTTGTTAAAAAAGGTCAGCAGTTAACTGAAGGACCAATTGTACCTCAAGAATTATTAGAAGTTTGCGGTCCACAAGAGCTACAAGAATACCTTGTTAATGAAGTTCAAGGTGTTTATCGGTTACAGGGTGTCGAAATTAATGATAAGCATATTGAGGTTATTGTTCGTCAAATGTTAAGAAAAGTTAAAATCACAGATCCAGGAGATACTGAATTTTTGTGGGGAGAGCAGGTTGAAAAACAAACTTTCCAAGAAATCAACCAAAAAGCTGTTTCTGAAGGTCGACGACCTGCTGAAGCATCACCTGTTTTGCTGGGTATTACAAAAGCTGCGCTTGAAACAGAATCATTTATTTCTGCTGCATCTTTTCAAGATACAACAAGAGTTCTTACAAAAGCAGCAACATTAGGAATGGTCGATACATTAAGAGGATTTAAAGAAAATGTCATAATGGGTCGTTTAATTCCTGCTGGGTCTGGATTCCCTCAGTATAGAGATATTAAAGTTGTTAAGCATGGAGATGAAATCCCTGTAGAAGATTTATTGGGAAGTGATCTTTTAGATCCCAACGATGAATAAATAAGGCTTTCATTCCTAATTAAATGAAATGTTGAGTTTTTTTTTAAAATACATAGTTTTTAACAGTATTTTAATATAGCTTTATATAATGAACGACTACCCTCANAATATACGAAATATTGGAATTATTGCTCATATAGATGCAGGTAAAACAACCACGTCTGAAAGAATATTGTATTATTCNGGAAAAGTTCATAAAATTGGAGAAGTCCATGACGGAACAGCCACNATGGATTGGATGATTCAAGAGCAAGAGAGAGGTATTACAATAACTAGTGCTGCAACCACATGTTTTTGGAATTCTCATCAAATAAATATAATAGATACTCCTGGTCATGTTGATTTTACNGTTGAAGTTGAAAGATCATTGAGANTTTTAGATGGAGCTGTGGGAGTTTTTTGTTCGGTTGGTGGAGTCCAACCACAGTCAGAAACTGTCTGGAGACAAGCAAATAAATATAATGTTCCTCGTTTAGCATTTATTAANAAAATGGATAGAATAGGAGCTAATTTTGATTTTGTAGTCGATGAACTTAANAAAAAGTTAGGAGCAAATGCANTNCCAATTCAAATACCAATTGGCTCNTCAGATGAGTTTGAGGGAGTTATTGATCTNCTATTAATGAAAGCATATAAATTTTCNGAAGAGGATCAGGGTTCAACNGTTACAAGTGAAGAAATACCCGATCATTATNTTGATAAAGCTAATGCTGCAAGAGTAAAATTAATTGAAACATTNGCTGAATATGATGAGGATATATTAGNCGCCTTTNTAGAAGAAAAAATTACTAAGGATTTACTCATAAAATCAATTCGAAAATGTACGATTANNAACTTAATTATTCCTACNTTAACNGGTTCNTCCTTGAAGAATAAAGGTATACAACCATTACTAGATTCTGTAGTTAACTTCCTTCCTTCACCNGTTGATGTTTGTTCAATTGAAGGAATATCAGNAAAAAATAATTCTATAATAAAAAGAAAAACANATGTTGATGATCCGTTAGCAGGANTAGTATTTAAGATGGTTAACGATAAGTTTGTTGGAAAACTAGCTTTTTTAAGAATTTATTCNGGCGAACTTAAAAGTGGGCAAAANGTATATAATCCAAGAATNAAAAAGAGAGAAAGAATTAGTAAATTATTACGTCTGCATGCTAATCATNGGGAAGAAGTNCAAGNGCTTAAGGCAGGAGAAATAGGAGGNATTGTTGGNCAAAAAAATTTCACNACAGGNGATACAATTTGTTCTGANAACGATCCNATCATTCTTGAAAATATNGAATTTCCNGAACCNGTAATCTCAATGGCAATTGAGCCAAAAACTACTCGNGANAAAGANTCNTTAATTNCAGCTCTNAATGANTTANCTTCAGAAGATCCNACATTCCATAAAAGTATCAGCGAGGAAACNGGACAAACTATAATTCAGGGTATGGGCGAATTACACTTAGAAATCATAAAAGACAGAATTTTTAGAGAGTATAATATTAAAGCNAATGCAGGTAAACCAATGGTTGCATATAGAGAAAGTATTTTAAAGGATGGTAATGGTGTAANANTTTTTGATCGAGAAATAGGNGGAGANAGACATTTTGCNGAAATTGNATTAAAAACTTCNCCNAANAAAAGAGGNAAAGGAAANACAATTNATTTAANTTCAGNATCTNCAAGTATNCCAAGCGAATTTAGAGAGNCTATAATTAATTCTCTTNAGGATGCCTTGACTACTGGTANTTTAGGAGGTTTTGCACTTATTGATATTAATATTTCNNTTACTTCTNTNANTATTNACGAATCTGATAGTTCNGAGATAGCTTTTTCATCTGCATCNGTAATGGCACTTCGCTCAGCAATNAGTAATAGTCAACCGATACTTTTGGANCCAATTATGNTACTTGAAATTNTAGTTCCTGAAGAGCATGTCGGNGATGTNATNGGAGATTTNAANAGTAGACGAGGNAAAATTTGTGAAATGAATTCATCAAANGAATTNCAAATAATTCATGCGNNGGTACCATTATCTGAAGTATTTGGCTACTCAACATCGCTTAGATCTTTAACAAAAGGTAGAGCAAGTTATTCAATGGAACCTCAGTCTTTCCAGCAAGTACCGTCGCATTTAACTGATTTGATATTAAATACATGATCATTATTTTGTTAATTTTTTTCAAAAAATTAAGGTTTGATTAAAAAATGATGAAAAAAATTATGTAAAAAAAATGAATCTTTCGCTTGCGTTAATGCCTATGTATCAGTAGTTTCTTGCGCTCGTATCAATTTAGGAGTTAAAATTTATGCCAACAATAAATCAACTAGTGCGAAAGCCAAGAAAAGTTGCTAAGAAGAAAAGTAAGTCNCCAGCTTTGTCGACTTGCCCTCAAAGGCGTGGNGTTTGTCTNCTTGTAAAAACTCAGACTCCCAAGAAGCCTAATTCAGCNTTAAGAAAGGTGGCNCGTGTTCGATTAACTAATGGACGTGAAGTAAATGCTTATATAGGCGGTGAAGGTCACAATTTACAAGAACANAGTATGGTATTAGTTCGNGGAGGAAGAGTAAAAGATTTACCTGGGGTTAGATATCACATTGTTAGAGGNGCATTAGATTGNTTAGGNGTTGAGGGACGAAAACGTGGACGTTCNAAATANGGCGCAAAAAAACAGAAATAGGATTTTAAAATGGCTAGAAGACGTAGAGCAGAAAAAAGAAAATTAATCCCNGATCCAAGATATAATAATGATCTTGTAGCATACATGATAAACTGTGTTATGGAGCGAGGAAAAAAATCTGTTGCTGCCCAAATTGTATATGGTGCTCTTGAAGATATANAAAATCAACTTAGCGATGAAGATCCAATTAACGTATTTACATCNGCTATAGAAAATGTGTCCCCTAGATTAGAGGTAAAATCTCGAAGAGTTGGNGGGGCAACATATCAAGTTCCATTGGAGGTTAAACCCAAAAGACAAATTGCTTTAGCTACAAGATGGTTAATNCAATTTGCNGGAGGNAAAAAAGGGATTCCAATGAGAAAGGCCTTNGCAAACGAAGTGATCGATGCNTTTAGAGGTCAAGGNGCAGCGATTAAAAAACGAGATGATACGCATAAAATGGCTCAAGCTAATAAAGCATTTGCTCATTATCGTTGGTAACAATTTATTTAAAATATAGGAAATCTCTTGAATAGAGGTCGCCGATGGTCGGAAGGTTCCAAGAAATTGGAGCCTTTNTCCGTCGTTAGAAAAAGAAATTGGTAATTTAAGAAAAGAGAAAAATATGACAAATCAACGTATTAGAATTCGTCTGAAATCTTTTGATCATAGAGTTTTNGANATTTCTTCAACTGAAATTGTGGAAACTGCNAAAAGAACAGGAGCAAGAGTTTCNGGTCCAATTCCTTTACCAACAAGAATCGAAAGATTTACTGTTAANNGAAGTCCTCATGTNAACAAAAAATCAATGGAACAATTTGAAATTAGAACNCACAAAAGATTACTNGATATTATTGATCCAACAACTAAAACAGTTGATGAGCTCAAAAAACTAAATCTACCTGCGGGTGTTGATATTACTATTAAGATTTAGAGGNANATTATGAATGGAATAATTGGAAAAAAATTAGGAATGACGTCTCATTACAATGANGATGGTTCAGTAATACCAGTNACAGTTATTGAAGCNGGACCTTGTGTTGTGGTTCAAAAAAAGAATGACGATAAAGATGGATACAATGCAATACANCTTGGTTTTGAGGATCAAAAAGAAGAAAGATTAAAAAAGCCTGAGCNAGGACACTTTAAAAAAGCTGGAGTTGTTTCCAAAAAAATAATTAGAGAATTTAAAGTTGATAAAAATGATGANACATCNGTNGGCGACTCTGTTGATGTAAGCATTTTTAATGAGATTAATTTTGTAGATGTTGTTGCTAATGGTAAAGGAAGAGGTTTCCAAGGTGTTGTTAAAAGATATGATTTTGGCGGAGGAAGAGCTTCTCATGGTGGAGGATGGTTGAGAAGACCTGGATCCATCGGAATGTGTACATCGCCAGCTCGTGTATTTAAAGGTAAGAAAATGCCGGGACACATGGGAAATAAAAAAGTTACAACACAAAGTTTAANAGTTGTAAGCGTTAGACCAGATGAAAATATCATTTTGATTAAGGGNTCTGTTCCGGGCGCAAATGGAAGTATTGTTACNATTAGACAAGCGCTTAAGAAAAAGTAGGTTATATTTATGTCAAAANCANTATTAGTTAAAAATAAAGATGGTAAAGATNTTGGAGACTATGATGTCCCNGAAAATTTACTAGAATATGACAAAGGTGATCATGCNGTTCATGAGGTTGTTGTTGCATATCAAGCTCATCAAAGAGCAGGTACTGCGTCGACTNTGAGTAAATCAAAGGTTGCTGGAAGTGGNAAAAAACCTTGGAANCAAAAAGGCTTAGGTAGAGCTAGAGCAGGGTACAAACAATCACCTATTTGGAGAGGTGGAGCAGTTGCACACGGTCCTCATCCTAGATCTTACAAAAAGAAGATTTCAAAGAAGATTGCAAAATTAGCATTTCGAAGAGCTTTTAGTGAAAAAGTTCAACAAAACGAAGTTATTTTAATTGAAGATTTAAATTTAGAATCNCCAAAAACTAAAGAGCTGAATAAAATTTATAGAAATTTAGGCATTGAAAGAGGATGTTTAATGGTTGTTGACGAAGTTTCTCAAAACCTATTTCTATCTTCAAGAAATATCCAAAATATCGAATTAATATCAGCTGATCTANTGAATACCTATAAACTGCTCCTTTATAAGTCAGTAGTTGTAACAAAGGCAGCTATGAATGTATTAGAAAAACGTTTATCGAAAGAAAGTGATTAAAAAAATGAAGGTAGCTTCAAATATAGTNAAACAAGTTTTATTGACNGAAAAAGGGACAAGATTATCTGAATTGGAAAATAAGTATTTATTTAAAGTAGCGATTAATTCNAATAAATTAGAAATAAAAAAAGCTGTAGAAGAACTTTTGGATGTAAAAGTAACGGCTGTAAATACAATGCGTCGTAAAGGTAAGAAAAAGCGTGAAAGAACTGCTAATTATGGAAAAACATCAGCCTGGAAAAGAGCGGTAGTGACATTACACAAAGATGATAATATTAGTATGATTTAGGGAGAAAAAAATGCCTTTAAAAACACACAAACCAACAACCCCAAGTAGAAGACATATGATCTTATCAGATTTTGCTGAAATTACAAAATCTAGACCNGAGCGNTCACTAANAAAATCCAAAAAGAGAATGGCNGGACGTAATAGCGCNGGAAGNATATCTGTAAGACATCGNGGAGGNGGTCATAANCGTCGATACAGGATTATTGATTTNAAAAGAGATAAATTTGGTATTCCAGCTAAAGTTGCATCAATTGAATATGATCCTAACCGGTCNTCACGATTGGCATTATTAAATTATGCTGATGGTGAAAAAAGATATATTATCGCTCCANCNGGACTAAAAGTAAATTCTACTGTTATGTCTGGGCCTGATGCTGAACCGGTTACTGGTAATGCATTACCATTAAGTAAAATTCCAGTTGGTATGGCAATTCACAATATTGAGTTGGTATCTGGAAGAGGTGGTCAGTTAGTTCGCTCTGCAGGAACATCAGCAGTACTGATGTCAAAAACAGACGAGTATGCAAATGTAAAAATGCCTTCATCAGAGATAAGACTAATCAAAATTAATTGTATGGCTTCNATNGGAAGAGTTGGAAATGTTGAGCATAATAATATTGTTATGGGTAAAGCAGGAAGAAAAAGGTGGCTTGGAGTAAGGCCNACAGTTAGAGGTGTCGCGATGAATCCGGTTGATCATCCTATGGGTGGCGGAGAAGGAAGAACATCTGGAGGAGGTCACCCTCAATCACCATGGGGCTTNCTTTCNAAAGGTAAAAGAACAAGAAATAAACACAAACAATCAAATGAGTTCATTATTGAGCGGAGGAAAAAGTAAAAATGGGAAGATCTTTAAAAAAAGGACCATACGTCGATTTAAAACTTGTTAAAAAAATACATAAGCTTGAAGAGACGGGAAGAAATAATCCAATTAAAACTTGGGCTAGAGGCTCTATGATTGTACCAGAATTTGTTGGATATACTTTTAATGTNCATAATGGAAAAGTTTTTGTACCTGTTTTTGTTACNGAAAATATGGTTGGACATAAATTAGGAGAGTTTGCTCCAACACGAGCATTTAAAACTCATGGAATGGCAACAGAAAAATAGGAAATAAATATGGAAATTTGTGCAACAAGAAAATACGTTCGAATGTCTCCAACAAAAGCTAGAGATTTAGCCAACGAAATTAAAGGATTATCTGCTTTTGATGCGNTACAGATAACAGAGTTCAATGCAAGAAAAGCTGCTATTCAAATTGGNAAAACACTGAAATCTGCTATTGCGAATGCAGAACATAATAATGGNCTTTCTATTGATCAACTGATTGTTAAAAATGCAATNATTGATGGTGGTCCCACAATGAAGCGGTATCGTCCAAGAGCAAGAGGTTCTGCGAGTCCAATTCATAAAAAAACAAGTCATATTACAGTTATNTTAAGTGATAATTAATTATTGAGAGGAGAATATTTTGGGTCAAAAAGTAAATCCNATTGGAATGAGATTAGCNCTAACAAGAGATTGGAANTCTCGTTGGTACGCTAATAAACAAGATTTTGGTAATTTGTTAAAAGAAGATAACTTATTAAGAAAAATNGTTTTTAAAAAATTAGAAGATGCGGCTGTNTCAGATATTTANATCGAAAGGTATGCTAATCGTGTAAGGATNACTGTAAAAACTGCACGACCCGGAATTGTGATTGGAAGAAAAGGTGAAGANATTGAGACGCTTAAAACTGAGTTATCAAGGATAACAAAAAAAGAAGTTTTTGTTGAAATTAGTGANATTAAAAATCCTGACTTAGATGCTACATTAGTTGCAAGAAATGTCGCAATGCAATTAGAAAGAAGAGTATCTCACCGAAGAGCTATGAAGCGNGCACAACAATTAGCNATGGATAACGGAGCGCTTGGNTTTAAGATTACAGCTGGAGGTCGTTTAAATGGTGCAGAAATTGCAAGAAGTGAAAGTTACAAAGAAGGAAAAATCCCACTTCATACNTTNAGAGCAAATATCGATTATGGTACTGCGGAGGCAAATACTGTTGCTGGAATTATAGGGATTAAAGTGTGGATTTGTAACGAGAAGANTAAATAGCGGAGAATAAANATGCCTTTAATGCCNAANAGAGTAAAATATCGAAAAGTTCAAAGAGGATCTAGAAAAGGTCTAGCTAACTCTGGTAACAAAATTGCTTACGGTGAATATGGTCTTCAAGCATTNGAGCGTGGATGGATTTCAGGTGTTCAGATCGAGGCTTGTCGTGTTGCTGCAAATCGGCAGATGAAAAGAAAAGGGAAGCTTTACATAAGAATTTTTCCATCAAAGCCAATTACAAAAAAACCATTAGAGGTAAGAATGGGTAAAGGTAAGGGTGGAGTTGATCAGTGGGTTGCTGTTGTGAAACCCGGAACTATGTTGTTCGAAATAGAAGGTGTTTCAGAATCACTAGCTAAAGAATGTTTAAGATTAGCTGCTACTAAATTACCTATTAAAGCACGATTTATTCAAAGATATTCCGGAGAGTAAGAGGTTTTTCAAATGAAAAAAAAAGATTTNAAAGAAATGACAATNGATGAGTTAGAGGTCCAATTATCAGAAATATATAAAGAGCAATTTAAGTTAAAATTTCAGAAAGGTTCAGGACAATTAGAAAATCCATCACGTATCAAAGAATTGAGACGTAACGTTGCAAGAATTAAAACTTTGCAAAACGAAAAAAAGGCGGAAATTTAAATGCAAAATAAAAGACATATGAGAAAAACTCGTGAGGGAAGAGTATGTAGCTCCAAATCTGACAAAACAATTGTTGTTTTAATTGAAAGAAGAGTTCGACATCCATTATATGGAAAAGAAATTAAGGTGACAAAAAAAATACATGTTCATGACGAAGACAATTCAGCTAATGTTGGAGATATTGTAAAAGTAATGGAGACAAGACCTTTAAGTAAGTTAAAAAGATGGCGACTTGTTGAAGTTTTATCATCAGTTAAATCAAAGTAGAGGAAAAAGATGATTCANGAACAAACTAGATTAAAAGTAGCTGATAACTCTGGCGCTCGAAGCATCATGTGCATAAGAGTNTTAGGGACAAAAAGTAAAGTTGCAAGAGTTGGAGATGTTATTCGAGTATCTGTTAAAGAAGCGCAGCCAAATGGTATTGTNAAAAAAGGCGATGTTCTCAAAGCTGTTGTTGTTAGAACTAAAAGTACAATTAGAAGAAAAGATGGCTCTTGCTTAAGGTTTGATGGAAATGCAGCTGTTATTGTGGATGACAATAATAATCCAAGAGGNACTCGTATTTTTGGGCCTGTTGCTCGNGAATTAAGAGAAAACGATTTTATGAAAGTTGTATCACTTGCTCCNGAAGTTTTATAATTAGGGAAAAAATGAATAAGATTAAAGTAAAGCGTGGTGAAATTGTCGANATTATTTCTGGTAATGATAAAGGAAAATCAGGAAAAATTTTNATGATTTCTAAAGATCAAAAAAAAGTTTTAGTTGAAGGAATAAATTTTATTAAAAAACATATGCCTAAAACTGAAGAAAATCCTCAGGGCGGAGTTGTTGATCGGGAAGCACCGATTGCAATTTCAAATGTTAGATCATCAAAATAATTTAATAAGGTAGATTTATGATCCCAAGATTAAAAAAACAATATAGAGAAAATGTAATTCCNAAGTTAATGGAATNAAGAGGATATAAAAACCCNATGCAGGTTCCAGCTGTAAAAAAAATTATATTAAATTTATGTCTTTCTTTGAATCATGANAGAGATACNTTAAATGCTTTAGCTGGTGATATGGCAATAATAACAGGTCAGAANCCTGTAATCACAAAAGCTAAAAAAAGTGTATCAAATTTTAAATTGAGAGANGGAATGCCAATTGGAGCAAGAGTAACATTAAGAAATGATAAAATGTACGAATTTCTTGATAGNCTTCTTAATAGTGCATTGCCAAGGATAAGAGACTTCAGAGGCACATCAAATAAATCGTTTGATGGTCGTGGCAATTATTCAATGGGNTTACAGGAGCAAACAGTTTTTCCTGAAATAGATCCTGATAAAGTTAAATTAACTCACGGAATGGATATAACATTTGTAACATCGGCAAAAGAAGATAATGANGCTAAAGAACTTTTAATTCTTCTTGGTATGCCGTTCTCAAAAGAAAATTAAAAAGGTTTTATTATGATTGTATCAGACCCAATAGCAGATATGTTGACTAGAATTCGAAATGCAAATATGGCAGAGAAAGTTTCTGTAGAAGTGCCGAGTTCAAAAATTAAAATTGAAATAGCCAAATTACTNAAAAGNGAAGGGTTNGTCTCTNATTATTCNATAATTAAAATAGATGANAATAAANCATCATTGGCCATTAATTTGAAATATACTGCAGATAGAGAACCAGTAATTCAAGGATTGCAAAGAGTTAGCAAGCCTAGTTGTAGAAAATATGTTAATAGAGATGAAGTACCTCGAGTTCTTGGAGGTATTGGCATCGCAATTTTAAGTACATCAAAAGGTGTAATAACTGATACAGAGGCTAGAAAGCAAAATATCGGAGGAGAAATTCTCTGTTACATTTGGTAATGATTGGAGTTTAATTATGTCAAGGATTGGAAAAGAGCCAATTAATTTTAGTGCTAACGTGGATGTTAGTCTTAATGGAAATAAGATCAATATTAAAGGATCTAAAGGAGAATCTTTTTATATAACTCCAGATTGTATCCGCGTTGAGGTTAAGGATAACCAAATAGTTGTTTCAAGAGGAGATGATAAAAAGTTTAGCAAAGCAATGTTTGGAACTGTAAGAAGTTTAATTAATAACATGATTGTGGGAGTAACTGAAGGATATAAAAAGAATCTAATAATTGAAGGAGTAGGGTATAAAGCTCAATTAAAAGGTAATGAAATTGTTCTTTCATTGGGATTTTCTCACGATATTGTTTATAAAATACCTGATGGTATTACTATTAATATAGATAGTGGAACTAATATTTCAGTTGAAGGAATCGATAAACAGCTTGTTGGTCAAGTTGCGGCTAGGATTAGAGACTATTCCCCAGTTGAACCTTATAAAGGTAAAGGTGTGAGATATGCTAACGAACAAGTTAGACGTAAAGAAGGTAAGGCGGTAGCGTAAAATGAGTTCATTAACAAAAAAACAAATGAGAGTCAGACGACATTTAAGAGTCAGAAATAAAGTTCGTGGATCATCTGAAAGACCCAGAATGAGTATTTTTAAATCAAATTCAAAAATTGAAGTTCAATTTGTTGATGATGATAAAAATATCACCTTATTAGGCATATCAAGTTCTGCAAAAAATTTAGAGGCTGCTAAAAATATTGGAGCTAAAGCAGCGGAGCTTGCGTTATCAAAAGGAATTAACGAAGTGATTTTTGATCGTGGAGGATTTTCATTTGGTCAGAATTTAAAAGCTTTAGCGGACAGTGCAAGAGAAGCAGGATTAAAATTTTAGGAGTATTTATGGNTGAGCGACAAAAAAACAAAAGAGAAGATAAAAAAACAAGTCGTAAGCGACGAAATAATGATGGCAAAAATNTTGAACGAGAAAAACCNGAGTTTGAAGAACGCGTTGTTCATGTGAGTAGAAATTCAAAAGTAGTAAAAGGCGGAAGAAGATTTAGCTTTGGTGCATTAGTAGTNGTTGGAAATTATAAAGGTCAAGTTGGATATGGGTTGGGTAAAGCTGCTGAAGTAGCCGATGCAATTCGAAAAGCTGGAGAAGATGCAAAAAGAAATTTGGAAACAGTTACAATGAGAGGAACTACTCTTCCACATGACACAAAAGGCAAGCATAGTGGAGCTCAGGTCTTGATCAGACCAGCATCGGAAGGAACAGGAGTAATTGCAGGCGGTGCATGTAGAGCAGTTTTAGAATTGGCAGGCATTAGAGATGTATTAGCAAAATCTCTTGGAAGTAATAATCACCTTAATGTAACTAAAGCAACTCTTAAAGCTCTATCTGAATTAAGAACAAAAGAAGCTGCATTAGCATCAAGAAAAAATTAAATTAATCGAGGTAGTAAAATGTATTTGCACTTATTAAAACCAGCAAAGGGATCTAAGCATAGAAAACTAAGAGTAGGAAGAGGAAGGGCTTCTGGAAAAGGTAAAACAGCCGGAAGAGGTCATAAAGGACAATTTTCTCGAGCTGGTGCTACTCACAAACCTCTTTTTGAGGGAGGTCAAATGCCTCTTGTTAGAAAACTTCCAACAAGAGGATTTAAAAATTTTAATAGAAAAATAATTATTCCTGTAAATCTTAATTCTTTAAATGTTTTTGATGATAATTCTCAGGTGACAATCGAAACCTTAAAAGAAAAAGGTTTGGTGAATGGTCAATATGATGGTGTTAAGATATTAGGAAACGGAAGTATTGAAAAAAAAATAAACATTAAAGCCAACGCCTTTTCTGAATCAGCAAAGAAAAAAATAGAATCTGTCGGCGGGACGTGTGAAATTATATAAATTTTAAATAAGGATTTTATGTTTTCAGCATTTGTTAATACTTTTAAAATACCAGAGCTAAGACAAAGAATTATTTTTACATTAAGTCTTATATTTGTGTGTCGTATCGTTGCGGCAATTCCTTTACCAGGTGTTGATGCTGTTTTAATTAAAGAAGTAGTTGGTAATCAAGGTTCAGGTGATGGTCTTACTGGGATATTAAATCTTTTTAGTGGAGGAGCTTTATTGCAATGCTCTATAGGAACACTTGGTATAATGCCTTATATAAGTGCTTCTATTATTTTACAATTAATGACAGCTGTTATTCCTCACCTAGAAAAGCTCGCAAGAGAAGGTGATGTAGGAAGACAAAAAATAACTCAATATACAAGATATTTAACAGTAATCATTTGTACCGTTCAAGGTCTAGCAATGGCATTGACACTACAAAGCGGAGGATATTTTGGTTTACCTGCAGAGGTAGTAAGAATTCCTGGTATAGGATTTGTGCTATTGACTGCCTTAAGTCTTGTAGCAGGAGCATTACTTTTAATGTGGATTGGCGAACAAATTACTGATCGAGGTATAGGTAATGGAATTTCATTGATAATCACAGTAAATATAATGGCTAGTCTACCTATGGCATTTGGCGCTTTAATAAGTAAGTTAACTCCAATTGATGGTGTAGCAGAAATAGGTATTTTCCATATGATTGTTCTTACTGCTCTTATATTTTTTGTAATTGTTGGTGTAGTAGCAGTAACTCAAGCTCAACAAAAAATTCCAGTACAATTTGCAAAACGAATGGTTGGAAGAAAGATGATGCAAGGTGGAAATTCAAATCTTCCGCTTAGAGTAAATTACTCTGGTGTTATGCCTATTATTTTTGCCTCAGCTATACTTGCGATTTTCCCTAAAATTGGCGCGTTTCTTCCTTTTGATGGTGCTAAGCAATGGGCTATGAGTTTTCCTACGTCTGGATGGTTTATATTTTGGTTTGGATTAATGATTTTATTCTTTTCTTATTTTTGGGTGGCAACTCAATTTAACCCCATAAGAATTGCTGATGATTTAAAGAAAAGAGGAGGGTATATTCCAGGTATTAGACCTGGTAGGCCTACCGCTGAATTTCTTGATAAAACAATGACAAGGTTAACTTTAGCTGGAGCAATCTTTCTAACAGCAATTGCTGTAATGCCAAACATAATGACTGCTCAATTTAACATTCCCTGGATAGTCGCATCTTTTTTTGGAGGNACAAGTCTTTTAATCATTGTTGGTGTNATGTTAGATACTATGCGGCAAATTGAGTCACATTTACTAACACGACATTATGATGGATTTCTAAAAAAAGGTAAAATGCGNAGCGGACGTGTATAATAATGAATATCATAATTCTTCTAGGACCACCAGGAGCCGGCAAAGGCACAGTTTCAGAAGTATTAACTAAACACGGNATCAAACATGTCTCAACCGGTGATATGCTTCGTAAAGAAATAANAAATAANACNGAATTAGGTTTACGTTCGCACAAAAAAATTAGTCAAGGACTTTTTGCANATGATGATGATGTAATGACGATGGTTACAGAGTTNCTCCTCAATCAAAAAAAAGAAAATTTTATTATTTTTGATGGATTTCCANGGACTTTAATTCAAGCTGAAAAACTAGATCTCTTAACAAAAAANAGCGAAATTAAAATTTTTAATGTTTTAAGATTAAAATGTCCAGANGACGTATTGATAAGCAGACTTTCCGGAAGAAGAACCTGNGTAGTTTGTGGTGCTGTATATCATGATATTTTTTCTCCACCGAAAATATTTGGAAGATGTGATATTGAAGATGGATCATTAGCTAAGAGGCTTGATGATGAGCCAGTAGTAATTAAGAGAAGATTAAAGATTTACAATAAATTAACTAAACCTCTTGCAGATTATTATAAAAATAAATCAATGTTAGTTGAATTAGATGCAAATTGTTCACCTCAAGAAGTAAGAGAGCATACGCTGAAGGTTTATAAGGATATAATTTGATGATATATGTTAAAAATAACAATGAACTTACTTTAATGAGAGAGGCCGGAAAAAGAACTGCAACTATCTTACAAATGGTTGCATCAAAAGTTGCTCCTGGTGTGACTACAAAAGAATTAGATGAATATGCTGCAGAGTTGGCCATTCAATTTGAAGGTAAATGCGCATTTAATGGATATCATGGATTTAGTGGAAACATATGTTCATCCATTAATGACGAAGTAGTACATGGAGTTCCCGGTAAAAGAGTAATAAGAGATGGTGATATTGTTAGTATCGATTTTGGATTAATTTATGATGGTTATATTGGAGATACAGCTGTGACAGTTCCAGCCGGAAATATTTCTCAAGAATGGGATAATTTATTAAAAGTAACCAAAGAAAGTTTATATGCTGGAATTAATAAAGCCATAGAGGGAAATAGATTAAGTGATATTTCGAACGCAATCCAGAAAGTAGCAGAAAATGCAGGATTTTCTATTGTAAAAGATTATGTTGGTCATGGAATCGGTAAAAATATGCATGAAGAGCCTCAGATACCTAATTTTGGTCCACCTGGACGAGGACCTTTGCTCAAAAAAGGCATGACTTTTGCAATCGAACCAATGATAAATCTTGGCTCATCCAAAACAAAAGTTATGCGTGATGGGTGGACTGTTGCNACAATTGATGGTAACCCTTCAGCTCATTTTGAGCATACAATTGCAGTAGGTATTAAATCTGCTGAAATACTAACTATACCAAATGATGAGATATGAATGATAAAAAAGAGATAATTTTGCTAGACGCGCGTATAGTAGGTGTGATAGACAAGCGAGCCTTTTATGCAGTATTAAGAAATGACCACCGTTTTGTGGCATTCATTGAAAAAGGAAAATGTTTTAAAGCGATTAAAAAAGTTGGTGACGAAATTAGAGTTAAATTTTCACCATTTGATATGAGTAAAGGTGAAATATTGGTATAGGATTTGTTATGAAAGTAAGAACTTCAGTTAAAAGAATGTGTGAACAATGTAAAGTTATCAGACGCAGGGGAGTTGTACGTATCATTTGTGTTAATCCTCGTCATAAACAGAGACAAGGTTAAAGGAGAAATTAGTTATGCCTCGTGTTCTTGGTGTAGATATTCCAGGTAGAAAAAAGTTAGAGTATTCCCTAAGATATATTTATGGAGTTGGCCCTACTTTATCTAAAAATATATGTAAAAAATCAGATCTAGATCCCAATATGAAAGCCGATGATTTAAATGATTCAGATATACAAAGACTAGTATCAGTTTTGCAGAATGAATATAGAATAGAAGGTGATCTACGAAGAGAAATATCAGCAAATATTAGAAGATTAATTTCAATTGGTTCTTATCGCGGAAGACGTCATAGGGCNGGGCTTCCTGTAAGAGGCCAAAGAACTAAGACAAATGCAAGAACTCGTAAGGGNGCAAAAAGAACAGTTGGNGTTATTAGAGGTAAAGAAGCACGGTCTGCAGTNAAAGCATCTAAGTAAATTNAAAGAGATTTTATNATGAGTGAAGAAGTTGAAGANAAAAAAAAGAAAATAGAAAAAGATGATATGGAGTCTAAAAATGATTCAATTTCAAACAACAAACAATCTGAAGAGGTAACACCGAAAAAAACAAAATTACCCACTGCCGCTGATTTACTAGCTGATGAAGTTGTTGAACCAATCAAAAAGAAAAGAGGTTCCAAAAATATTTCTGTTGGAATTGCTTTTGTAAAAACTACATTTAATAATACTATTGTATCTTTTACTGATATGAAAGGTAATGTTGTATCTTGGAGTAGCGCTGGAAGATGTAACTTTAAAGGATCTAGAAAAAGTACAGCTTTTGCTGCAACTACTGTCGCACAAGATGCTGCTAGATCTGCTATTGGGCATGGAATGACAGAAGTAGAAGTTAGAGTTCAAGGTCCGGGCGCTGGAAGAGAGTCAGCTGTTAGAGCTATCCAGTCAGCTGGATTAATCATTACCTCAATTAAAGATACAACAGCTATTCCACATAATGGGTGTCGTCCCCCAAAAAGAAGACGTGTTTAAAATAAACCATATGAGTTAATTAACGCTTAACTCTGGGAGGAAAAAAATTATGGCAACAAGATTAGGTAGATTCGAAATGCCGAAGCAAGTCATTAAAGATGATGATGCTTCTTCAAAAAATTATGGAAAATTCTATGCTGAACCATTTGAGGGCGGTTATGGAAGAACTATGGGAAATTCTTTACGAAGAGTTTTATTATCATCATTAGAAGGAGCTGCTGTCTCATCAGTAAAAATTAAAGGTGCTCCACATGAATATTGTAGTTTAGATGGAATTAAAGAAGATGTTACTGAAATTATTCTTAATATTAAAAAATTAATTTTTAAGAGTTATAGTAGAGATGTACAAATTGTAAAAATTAAAGTAGACGGTCCAGGCGATGTTACAGCAGGAGATTTAATATTACCTGATTCCCTAGAAATTTTAAATCCTGATTTTGTGATTTGCACATTGTCTGAAGATGGATGCTTTGAAGCAGAGATGGAAGTACGTATTGGAAGAGGGTATTGTCCTGCAGAGTTAAATAAAAAAGAAAATCAAGAGATTGGTATTATTCCTGTGGATTGTCTTTTTTCGCCTGTAAGAAGAGTTAAATACGAAACTGAAAATACTCGCGTTGGTCGTCAAACGGATTATGACAAACTTATCATCGAAATTTGGACTGATGGTCGTGTAAGTCCCGAGGATGCATTAACCATGTCCGCAGCAATCCTAAGACATCATTTAGACGTGTTTGTTTCTTTTGATAAAGATCTAATTGAATTCGAAGCAAGTGAAAAACAAATTGACCAAGAGAAGGAAGAGCTTCGNAAAAAACTTAATATAAGTGTAAATGAGATTGAGCTTAGNGTTAGAGCAGCAAACTGTCTTAATAATGCTAATATTACAACAGTTGGTGAGCTTGCGCAAAANACTGAAGCNGAAATGCTTAAATATAGGAATTTTGGTAAAAAGTCTTTGAATGAAATAAAAGCTAAAATTCAAGATATGGGTTTATCCTTAGGAATGACTTTTGANAGCGATGTATTGAAAAATACAGGATTCGAAAATTAGAATTAAGAGATNATAAAATGAGACATCGAAAAAAAACAGTCAAGTTAGGCAGAACCAGTGCTCATCGAAATGAACTTCTTTCTAATTTAGTTTGCAATTTAATCAAAGAAGGAAGAATTAAAACAACTATTTCTAAAGCTAAGGCTGCAAGAAGCTTGGCAGAAAAAATGGTAACACTTGCTAAAAAAGGNACTCTTTCTGATAGAAGACAAGCAATTGCAAAATTAAAACATAAAGAAATAGTAAAGGATTTATTTGATAATCTTTCTTTATCTTTTAAAGATAGACNAGGCGGATATACTAGGATAACTAAATTAGGAAAAAGAATTTCAGATAGNTCTGAAATGGTAATTCTTGAGTGGGTTAAAGAGGAGNTNGAAACAGAAAACTCTTCGNTTNCATCAGAAAAAAAACCTAATTAATTTTTTTATTTAATTTCTTTTTATGCTGAATATTTTTGNAAAANAATAAAATTNATTATGNGNATTTTTTATGAATAGTGNTAAGTCGTCAGGTTATATNTGGTTTGATGCTGAGTTTACGTCAATTAATTTGGAAACAGCAAAAATTCTTCAAGTTGCCGCAATTGCTACCGATATAAATTTAAACCCTATAGATGATATTNANAATTANATTAATCTCACAATAAAGATTGAAAAAAATGAACCAATTAGNCCTTGGGTGAAAGAAAATCTTGGAGATTTAATTAATAAGTGTCTTTCTCCAGAAGCTGTNGAAGTNAACGTTGCAGATTCNATTATTTGNGANTGGATAGAAGGTATTTTCGGTAAACCAAATGAAGATATTTTTAAAAGNCCTATTCTAGCTGGAAATAGCGTCCATAATGATTGGTATATGATGAGAAAGTTTTTTCCAAAATTCAAAAATTGTTTGCATTACAGATTATTNGANGTAACAACACTTAAGATTTTATGNAAAGATTGGNGTTTTATNGANCGTCAGTTTGACAAAGATTGCTTGGAAGAAATAAATGATTTCTANTCAGGAGAAAATATAAATAAACTGCATCCGCATGATGCTTTATTTGACATTAAAGCNTCTATTGCTGAAATGTCATTTTATATGAAAAATTTACATCAAAATGCAAAAAAAAACAAGTAGACCTTTTGTTTTTAAAAATAAAATATTTTTGTTAAATTTTCCGNATGGTTAAATTCAAAAATGTAATATCAGANCGTAGNGAGATAGTTGGTATTTTAATAACTACATTTGGATTTCTATTATTNCTAGGNCTTTTNTCCTANGATCCTTTGGATGTTAAACTNTATACNAATAATACTTCATCATCAAACTGGATAGGTTTATTTGGTGCTTATTCATCTTGNGGAATGCTTTTATGGTTTGGTGTNGCTGGTTACATGATACCTTTTTGTGTNATGTTAATTGGGATATCNTCCAGCTTNTGGTCAACATCAAAAATTTATCCTAGANTTTTATGGTTTCTTTTAGCGACATTTTGTTTATCAGGACTTGCAGATATGAGTACTCAATTTTGGTATTCATTTGTTGATANGTTTGAAATTGGTTCNCCNGGAGGATTAATCGGNGATATGTTAGCTAATAGAACGCTTGGNTATCTAATAGGAAAAACAGGNACAGCNATAATTTTTTTTGTATTATTTGTTATTTCNATTGCTAGAATGCTTGATTTNCAAATTATTCAATTNTTTAGGATTTTTATTAATTGGATTAAAAATATTAAAAANGANCCTGAGTTTATTGAAAANTTAGAGTCAAANCTNANCTCTTCTANTAAAAAACCTTTAATTAAAAAACCAATTAATTTTAATTCACAAGATTTNCAAGAGTCTGANATNATNNCNAATATTGTTGAGNCCTCAAANCCNCAAAGAAAAAAATCAGNTACNAAAAAAGTNAAAAATTCTGAACNAATCAANGATAATGAATTGCAAGAAGAAAAATTTGAAGANGAAAAAATATCCAATCTNATTGNAAACGAATCAAATAAGGATTCTGGATTTAAATATAAAAANCCNANTNTTGATTTANTAGATCCAATTGTNAAGCAAGAAAAAGGAATGAGTACATCTGAAGTCNCNGATACTGCAAAAATACTTCAAGAAGCGTTAATAGAATTTGGGGTTGANGCGAAAGTCACCGGAGTTCAGCAAGGTCCNGTAGTAACATGTTATGAAATTCTTCCATCTGCAGGAGTAAGAGTTGAGAAAATAAAGGCACTTGCTGATAACTTAGCATTAAAAATGCANGCNAAAAGTATTCGTATTCAAGCGCCAATTCCNGGNAAAGGAGTTTGTGGTGTTGANGTGCCTAANACTTCTAGNNTAGGAGTNTTCTTCCGAGATTTAGTTGAANGCAAAGAGTTCAGTTCAATTAAAAATCAATTACCNTTAATCTTAGGTAAAGATGTAAGNGGAAANCCCATGATTTTAGATCTTTCAAAAATGCCACATATGTTAATAGCNGGAGCTACAGGTGCAGGTAAATCAGTCTGTATGAATACGATTTTAACTGGTCTTTTAATGAAATATTCTCCNGANGATCTTAGACTNATACTAGTTGATCCCAAAACTGTTGAATTTCATACATANAATAATTTACCACATTTGGTTGTGCCAGTTATAACAAATGCAAAAAAAGTATCATTAGGATTGAGATGGGTTATTGAAGAGATGGAAAGNNGATTNCAATATTTTAATCAANCAGGGGTAAGAGATTTGAATGGATATAATAATCGCCCACTTGTTCAACAAAAAGATTTATTTANNGCCAATGAAGATAATATAGATACAAAAAGTGAAAAGGAGTNAANTCCAAGNCGTTTACCTTACATTGTTGTTGTCATTGATGAGCTAGCTGATCTAATGGCTGTAGCACAAGCNGAAATTGAATCNGCNATTGCTCGTTTAGCNGCAAAATCACGAGCAGCTGGAATCCATATGATTTTAGCAACTCAAAGACCGGATGTAAAAGTTATAACTGGTACAATAAAAGCTAATTTTCCTGCAAGAGTTGCTTTTAAGGTTTCTCAAAAAGTTGATAGTAGGACGATTCTTGATAGAATGGGTGCAGATGCGTTATTAGGAAAAGGTGATATGTTAGTACTACCACCGGGTACAGATAAACTCATAAGACTTCAAGGTGCTTTTACAAGTGATACTGAAATAAGTAAAATTACTGATTTTTGGAAAGAGCAGGGTAAGCCTGAATTTATAAAAGAAATTAAGGAAAAAATTGATAAACCAACAGTTGATTTACCTGAAATAGAAGAAAGTGGAGATGATGAAATGATAGATCAAGCTCTTGAAGTCATTAGACAAACAAAAAGAGCTTCTACGTCTTCTTTGCAAAGAAGATTAAGGATTGGATATACCAGAGCTGCTAGAATTATGGATTTACTTGAAGAAAGAGGAGTAATTGGTCCACAAGAAAGTGCTGGACCAAGGGAAATTCTAATTGATTTAGATGGAATTATTCCTCAAAATACGGGAGACGATGATGAAACAGACCCAACTTGATATTGGTACTGTAGGACAAAAGTTTAAATCTGCAAGAGAAGCAAAAGGCGTAACTGTTTCAGAAGCAGCAGCTGCAACAAAAATATTAACAAAGTTTATTGTAGCTATGGAAAATGATGATTTTAATGGGTTATCTGCTCCAATATATATCAAAAGTTTTGTTCGTCTATATGCTAAATATTTGAATCTTGATCCTATGCCTTTAATCAAAAATTTAGATTTAGACCCTCCAAATGAATCTATTCCATCGATTACTGACGATGTTAGAAAAAATTTAGCTAAAACAGAATTATCATTAAAGAATTCTGAAGACGAAGATAATAAAAAAATTGAGATTAAACCCATACTAACTAAATATTTTAATCTTGCAAAAAAAGGAATTGGGATACTTTCGAAAAAAATTAAGCTTAATGACAGAATCCTTCAGGTTTTAACCGGGATTGGACTGATTCTCATAGTTTTTGTAATAGCAAGATGTAGTCAATCTAAGTCTATAATTAATAGTGATTCCAACAAAGATTTTAATATTTTAGAAAATGCAATTCCAAATGCGTATCTAATCGAAAAAGAATCTGTTAGATGGACAAAATAGATAAAAAATTGAATATA
This sequence comes from Kiritimatiellaceae bacterium, assembly GCA_002712105.1. Taxonomy (GTDB): domain Bacteria; phylum Verrucomicrobiota; class Kiritimatiellia; order Kiritimatiellales; family Pontiellaceae; genus Pontiella. Next base: position 7,925 of record PASA01000017.1, on the reverse strand, counting down.
CCAAATAAACTTACAATTTTTAGATTCATTATAGCTTTTCTTATAATGATACTTTTTGTATTAGAACTAGATTTTAAGTTTCTTATTATATTATTTCTTTTTAGTACAGGAGTTATAACTGATGCATTGGATGGTTATTTAGCTCGAAATTATTTTGAAATTACGACATTTGGTAAACTTATGGACCCTTTAGCTGATAAAGTATTATTAGTAGTTGTTTTGATTGGATTAGTTGAATTTGAAATGTTGAAAGGATGGATGGTAGCGTGCATATTTGCTCGCGAGTTTATGATAACTGGACTGCGTTTACTTTTGGTATCCGATAATCAAATTATATCTGCAAACATATGGGGAAAATTAAAAACAATTATTCAGATGGTATTTGTTTTGTTACTATTATGTGGTTTAGCCTTTCCAAATATTTCANTTTTTCCAACAGTAAATTCTGTTTATGCTTTTTATCTGGGCGTAATAATGGTTTTTGTAACATTATTTAGNGGNTTTAAATATTTTTATACCTACAGAGAGTTTATTAAAGATAGTTGAAATTATGAATCTTAAGAAAGATAGTTGGAATATTAAAAAAATTTCAAATNATTGTCATAAATCAGATGAATTATTTATGGATAATGAAGAGATTGTTTCTGAGCTTNTTTTTGAAAATGGTATTTTAGAGAGAAGAGATTATAAATATAAACACTATGAAGTTAATGAANAAAATATTAGTTCCTGGAAAACNATATTTTNCATACCTAAACCCAAAGAAGAAATTATAAAACANGATAGTATTGAAGATATACTTCGNAAGAAATTATCNCTTGAGAATGATGATAGTATTAATTTGATATTTATTCTTGCGATTATGCTCGAGCGAAAAAAAATACTAATTGAAAAATCTGTTAGCTATAATGAAGAAAATAAAAAAATACGAGTGTATGAGCATAAAAAAACAAAAGAAAGTTTTATAATTATAGACCCCGAACTAAGTTTAAGTGAAATTGAACCTCTTAAANAAGANGTNTCTGATTTNTTAGATNGCTCATAGTAAACTNAATAATTGTTAAGCACTAGAGCCAGTCTGGTAACCTGANAAATCTAAAGTTACAAATTTATATCCAAATTTTTTAATAGCTTTCACTATTTCTTCTTTATTTAAAATAATTTTTTGAAACTCATCGAGTTCTATTTCAATCCTACAAATATCATTATGGTGTCTAACTCTGAACTGNCGAAAACCTCTAATTTTTAATTCNTCTTCCGCCTTTTCGACCTGACTGAGTTTTTCTAAATTTATAGANGTTCCAGTTGGAAATCTTGATCCTAGACATGCAAACGAAGCNTTNGANGCNGTAGGAAGATTTCTAATTCTACTTAATATACGAATTTCACTTTTAAATAACNTTGCNATTTGTAATGGCGCTAGTGCTCCNTGATTTTGCGCNGCTTTTTCTCCTGGTCTAATATCACTCTTATCATCCTCAACAGCTCCATAAANAATTTTTGTATTCTNGTTTTTNATTAATTTTTTTATATTTTNAAATAGTGAATTTTTACAATGAAANCAACGATTTCCTTTNTTGGCTAGATANTCTGAATTTTTATACTCATCAGTTTTGATAACTTTGAGATTCCATTTTCTTAAAATTGCNAAATCTATTGCTTCAGATAGTTCNGTTCGTGGAAGNGAAGGAGAATCTGCAATTACAATCAAGGCATTTTTGCCTAATACATCNTTTGCGCAATCGGCCAAGTATGTTGAATCAACACCTCCTGAGTAGGCTACAATAACAGATTTATATTCTGTTAGTTTTTTTATTAAAANAGCTTCTTTTTGAGCGGCTGTTTTTGTTANTTGTGATTTTTCTTTTTGATTCATCGTCTAATAATTCTAATCGTAATGCCCATCTTTTGTTAGTTNTCATACCATTAATAATCCATCCTGCAANAAACCAAATAAGACAATTANCAAAAAAAATAACTTCAAATGGAATNCCNAGAAAACCAGTCAAATGACACATTAATTCACCAAACATTATTTACCCCAATATTTTNAATTATTANAGATTTTCAATTGTAGCATTATCTCTTAATTCTTTAATATATTCAGCAAAAGCAATTTGTTTATTTTGAACAAATAAATAATTNTTTATTTTTTCTTTTGCATCATCAAATGAAATTGTTTCTTCAAAGGTATGATTAGCAACTTTTATGATATGATAGCCAAATTGTGTTTCAATAATATCTCCAATTTCTCCAATTTCTTGAGTAAATGCTGCTATTTCAAATTCTGGAACCATATTNCCTCTTCGAAAAACTCCTAATGANCCCGAGCTTCTTTCACCNCTTGGNCAATCTGAATGCTCTTTTGCAGCATNTTCAAAAGNNAAATCTCCAGCTAATATTTGATTACGAATATTTGTTAGTTTTTGGTTTTTTTCATTTTTAGTNNNATCATTATCACTTTCTTCAAATTTAACGAGAATATGACTTGCCTCTACTTCTTCGGGTGTTTGAAACCCTTCAGGATTTTGTATGTAAAATTCTTCTGCCTGAACATCTGTGACTTCGGGAACGTTAGCTGTTTTAAGATCCGCAATCTTTGCAATAGCTATTTGTTGTTGAATATCATTTTGAACGTTTTCAATAGATGCCCCTTGTGCAGCTAAGAGCTCNTCCAANGTTGTTCCTTCAGGTAAAGAGCTTCTAATATTATTAATTTCTTTACTTATTTCATCATCTGAAACTGTTATNNCCTCACTTTTAATGGCATTTAAAAGAAGTTTGTTATTTATAATACGATTTTTTACATCTTCAAATAATTGTTGTTCAATTGTTGAATATTGTTCAGCAGATATTTGCCCTCCAAATCTTTGAAGTTGTGCTGACATTTCTTTTTGGATTTCACCAAGTGTAATTTCGTCTTCATTAACGGTAACAATAACTTTACTAGGGTCTTGATTTTGAATATCGATCAGTGTATTCGGTTCATTTTCTGTTGATGAAAATAGGTCTTCAGTTTCGGAAAGATTAACTTCATCAGCTACTAACATAGATCCTGTAAGAATTGTAATTAAAATAATATAAAATTTGATTTTGTACATAATTTCTCCCTCAGTGGTAGTTAAGACACCACTATTTATAAATACTCCCTACAGATTTGCTTATTTATTGGCATATGTCAATGCTCTGACAAGTAGATATATAAATCATTTAAACTTTTTTAAGTAGGATTAATATTAATGTTGATCATCTTTTAATAGTAATTTAATTTATATTATAAACTATTACGGAGATATTATGTCTAACATTATGGAAATAGAGGATATATTAAAAATTTTACCACACAGGTATCCATTTATGCTTGTGGACAGAATCATTGAGCAATCTGATGATGGAAATCGAATTGTTGGATTAAAAAATCTAACGTTTAATGAACTTTTTTTTCAGGGACATTTTCCCGATAATCCTGTTATGCCAGGAGTCCTTCAGCTTGAGGCTATGGCGCAAGTTGCAGGTGTTTTATTAAATTCACGTTCTGGTAATGAGGGGAGAATTGCTTATTTTATGTCCATTGGAAATGCTAAGTTTAGAAAAGTAGTTAAACCTGGTGATCAGCTAATAATTGAGGTTGAAACAGTTAGAATGCGTTCAAGAATGGCTGTAGTAAAAGGTAAAGCATTTGTTGGTGATAATTTAGTCAGCGAAGCCGAACTTTCTTTTGGATATGGAGCTGACTAATGAAAGCATTTATTCATCCTACAGCAATTGTTGAAGATGGGGCAATTATTGAAGATGATGTTATAATTGGTCCATATTGTACAATTAGTTCAGGATGTAAAATTGGTAAAGGGACAAAACTAATTTCTCATGTTGTAGTTGATGGAAATACTTCAATCGGAAAAAATAATACAATTTCACCTTTTGCTGTTTTAGGCGGGAAAACACAAGATCTAAAATACAAAGGAGGATCTCCTGGAGTAAAAATTGGTGATAATAACACAATTAGAGAGTACGTTACTATCAATGCCGCAACATATGATGGAGACTACACTATTGTTAAGAACAATTGTCTTATAATGGCTTATTCTCATATTGCACATTGTTGTAACATTGGAAATCAAGTTATTATTGCTAATGCAGTTCAAATTGCAGGTCATGTTACTGTTGAAGATCAAGCAACCATTGAAGGAATGGTTGGTATTGTACAATTTTTAAGAATAGGTCGAATGGCATTTGTTGGAGGGTTAAGTAAGGTTTCTAAAGATCTTCCTCCGTTTATGATTGCTCACGGTGACCCAATTGATGTTAGAGGATTTAATAAAATTGGAATGGAAAGAAAAGGTTGCTCCGAGGAATCTAAAAAATCTATCAAAGAGGCATATAGAATTTTATATAGATCAAAAGAGTCAACATCATCAGCTATTATACGATTAGAAAATGAAATTGATATGACAGATGAATTAAGATCTTTGATTGATTTTTGTAAATCATCCTCAAAAGGAATTATTCGATAAATAAAGAAAAAAATTTAATTGAACGATTTTTCTTTGTAACTTAATAAATTCTAAATCGATTTAATAGGACTTAGGATTAAAAGGAAAAATAAATGAAGAAAATAAATATTTGTAAAAGTTGCTTAATTATTTTTTTACTAGTTTTAGATGTGACGGCATCTTCTGTAGAAGTATTAAAGGAGACAAGTAATGCTTTTAAAACTATAGCGAAAGATGCNCTACCTGCTGTTGTTTTTATTGATGTAGAAAAAACAGTGGAGGTTGAATCACAAGCAGCACACCCCTTTTTTAGAAATGATCCTTTTTTTGACCAATTTTTTGGAAGGGGATGGAGACAATTTGATCAAGAACCTGAAAAGAGAGAAAGGAAACAGCAAGGGCAAGGATCTGGATTTATTATATCTTCAGACGGATACATTCTAACAAATAGCCATGTTGTTGACGGCGCTACAAGAATTACTGTGACATTAGCTGANGACACTAAATATGATGCAAAATTAATTGGTGCTGATCCAAAAACGGAAGTTGCGTTAATTAAACTAAATGATGGAGATAATTTACCAATTGTTGAGTTAGGTGACTCTGATAAATTAGAGGTTGGNGAGTGGGTTCTAGCTGCTGGAAGNCCGTTTGGANTATCTCAAACAGTTACCGCAGGNATTGTAAGNGCATTAGGANGAGATAGTACTCAAATAGCTGAATATGGAAATTTTATACAGACTGATGCAGCTATTAATCCTGGAAATTCCGGNGGACCATTGTTAAATATTTATGGAAAAGTCGTTGGAATTAATACGGCAATAATAACCCGTTCTGGTGGAAATATGGGTGTTGGATTTGCAATACCTATTAATCAAGCAGTATCTATTAAGGATCAATTGATAACCAATGGCAAGGTTTCAAGAAGTGTATTAGGTATCTATATACAAAACGTTAATGATGAGTTAGCAAAATCATTTGGNTTTGAAAATAATAATGGAATATTGATTTCGGATATTATAGCTGATTCTGCAGCCGAAGAAGCTGGTCTTCAAGGTGGAGATATAATCATCGAATTTGAAGGGGANCCAGCTGGAAAATTAGGTTCTTTTAGAAATAAAGTTGCTGCTACTCCTCCAAATACAAAAGTAAAACTTAAAATTTTTAGAGACGGAAAATTTAGCAACGTCAATGTAATTACTCGCGCCATGGATTCATTAACTATAAATGATGTTAGTAAAGAAGTTTCAGATACTCTTAATAAAATTGGAATAACAGTGACTGGACTTGATAGTGAAGAAGCAAAAGCGTTGAGTTTAAAAGAAGAAGATGGAGTNTTAATTACAGAGGTTGANGAAGGAAGTGCTTCNTGGAGAGCNGGAATCCAACCTGGACAGGTTATNACAAGNGTTAATAGANANCCTGTNAGTAATATAGAAGAATTTTCCNANGCAATAGATGATTCAATGGNTAATGAACAAGTATTGTTTTTGATATCAGACGGAAGCGGTTCTAGATTTGTTGTTATAAAATTAGAAAAATAAAATAAATTGTTTTAATTGGTCGGGGCGGAGGGATTCGAACCCCCGACCTATTGCTCCCAAAGCAACCGCGCTACCAGACTGCGCTACGCCCCGTTAAACCAAGAAGATTCGAAATAATAAAGATTCATAGGTGATTGGCAACATCATTATATAAAATTAATTATAAATTTATAAAGTTGGGGATAAAAAAAATGTAGCCTTTATCTCTACTTTTAATGTATTAATAAACTATGTGTAATATTATAAAAGCATTTGTTTCAAATCATTTAAATCTGACTCTTGTAAGCTTAATATTATTTTGTTCTTCATGTGAAAAATCAAAAAGCGATTTAGAGCAAAATGAAATATTAAGTTGTTGCGAGAATATACCTTTACGAATAGGTACAAATGCAAATATTTCAAAAGATAATATGGTTTGGATACCTAGTGGTGAATTCACGATGGGAGCAGAAGTAGCTGATTTTATGAATGATTGGCCTTTTAGTGCCAGATCAAGAGCAGATGAACGTCCACTGCATCGTGTAAAATTAGATGGATTTTGGATAAGCCGAACGCCTATTACAAATCAAGAATTTAAAAATTTTGTTGATAGTACGGGGTATATTACTACTGCTGAAAAACCGATTAAACTGGAGGATATTATGAAGGGTCTTCCTCATGGAACACCTCCTCCTAAAAAAGAATCACTTGAGCCTTCTTCAATGGTTTTTACTTCTCCTGAACGCACTGTGAAGATTAACAATGTTTTATCATGGTGGCGTTGGCAAAAAGATGCGAATTGGAAACAACCTGAAGGACCTGGAAGTTCCATTGAAAATAGGATGGATCATCCTGTTGTGCAAATTTCTTATTATGATGCACTAGCATATGCAGATTGGAAAGGAATGAGTCTTCCAACAGAAGCTCAATGGGAATATGCAGCTAGAGGTGGCCGTGAACAGCAAATATTTACATGGGGAAATACTCCAATTGATAATTCAAATCCACAAATAAATATATGGCAGGGAAGCTTTCCATATAATAACACCTTAAATGATGGATATGAATCAACTTCACCAGTAACAGCTTTTCCGCCAAATGATTTTGGCTTATATGATATGTCAGGTAATGTTTGGGAATGGGTAGCCGATTGGTATCATAATAGAGAATATTCAATGCGTTTATCTTCAGAGATTATTGAAAATCCAACTGGACCAAAGACAAGTTACGATCCAGATGAACCATATCTAGCAAAAAGAGTTATAAGGGGAGGATCTTTTTTATGTAATGACTCTTATTGTTCAGGATATAGACCAGGAGCCAGAATGAAGACAAGTCCTGATTCAAGTGCAAATCATACTGGATTCAGAGTAGTTAAGAATGTATCAAAATAGTAAAACACGCTTGCTTCATTTATCATACTCATTTATACACATTGCTCTTAAGTTTAAGCCCTGGTAGCTCAGCTGGATAGAGCAACGGACTTCTAATCCGTAGGTCTCAGGTTCGAATCCTGATCAGGGCGCCATTTCAATCTCGAGCCTCGATAGCTCAGCTGGATAGAGCAACTGACTTCGAATCAGTAGGTCGTAGGTTCGAATCCTACTCGAGGCGCCACCACTTTCCCCAATGTTTATAGGGGTTTTATAAAATATCAATAAATGAACACCTGAATTACTTACAATCCCAATAGGTCAATAATAGTCAATAAATACAGTATTAATGTCAGTTGAAAGTACATCGAAAGTACATTGAGAAAAATTGTAGTAGGGGGCATTTGTTAGGGGGGTACGTCGGAGAGCGATATTCTTACGATATGTATATATAGACCTTGAACAACATTTGAAAAATTTGAAGTATGTGATAAACTTAAAGTGTGGATTTAGTATTCGGAACAATTTACTGGCTG
>PASA01000016.1 GCA_002712105.1 Kiritimatiellaceae bacterium | reverse complement strand
TTTTCGAAAATATATCTTCTGAATCTAATGAGGAGTCATCAACATCCATCGATACAAACAAAAAAAATTTACAAAAACTAGTTATTAAAAATATTATATATTGGTTTAGAGATTTATTATTAATTGAAGAATCTTCAAGTAATATTCATTTTAAANATTATAAAGATGAATTATTAATACAATCTCAANTATTAAATATAGATTATATTTTAAAATCTATAAATATTTTTGAGCAACTATTAAAAAAAATTGAATATAATATTTCTGATAAATATTTAATAAATGATGCTTTTAGAAAAATTATCCAGCATTAGCATTTAACAATTTTATAATCGCACTCATTCCAAGATCATAGCTGTTTTCTTGAAAACCCATTATTTGACCTACACATGCACCAGCAGTTAAGCTTTTATGTCTAATTTCTTCTCTACTGTAGGTGTTACTTAAATGAATTTCTATAGCAGGAATTTTATTTGAGATTGCTTTTAGAGCATCATATAAACCTAGGCTAGTATGCGTTAATGCAGCGGGATTTATAAGAATACCTGAGAAATTTTTTGGTGAATCACCAATCCATGTAATTAATTCGGATTCTGAGTTAGATTGTTTAAAAGTGATATTAACTTGTGGATAATTACGAACCAAATTATTATTTATATCTTCAAGGGTTGTATATCCGTAAATTTCAGGCTCTCTTGTACCNAGTAGGTTTAAATTTGGCCCATTTAAAACTAAGATATTCATAACANTCTCCANNACANATAATGGGACACTTAAATTTTAGAGTCAATAATGAAAATTAATAACTCCAAATTAAATTATTCTTNATTTTTAACTAGGGATTGGAGGAAAAAAAAGATAGGTTATGAATCCGTACTATTTAAATTATTAGGTNNATATTNATGACGAAGTATTTATTTATTACGGGTGGTGTTGTTTCCTCTCTTGGAAAAGGAATAACAGCCGCATCAATTGGAAGACTTTTGATAAATCGGGGTCTATCTATTAGAATGTTAAANATGGATCCATATCTTAATGTTGATCCAGGTACAATGAGTCCATATCAACATGGTGAAGTTTATGTCACAGATGATGGCGCGGAAACAGACCTTGATCTCGGTCATTATGAACGATATACAGGACAACCAACATCTCAGAATAGTAATATAACTGCTGGNAGCGTTTATTGGGATGTTCTTCAAAANGAAAGAACTGGAGATTATCTTGGNGCTACNATTCAAATGATACCACATATTTCAAATGAAATAAAAAAAAGAATTAATGATCTAGAAAAAGAAAATCCGGATATAATACTAATTGAATTAGGAGGTACTGTTGGTGATATCGAAGGTTTGATCTTTCTTGAATCTATAAGACAACTTGCATTTGAAGTCGGAAGAGAAAATTCCATGTTTATACATTTAACCTACATACCTTATATTAAGGCTGCAGGTGAATTGAAAACAAAACCATCTCAGCAAAGTGTAGCAAAATTACGTGAAATTGGAATAATGCCTGATATTTTAATTTGTAGAACCGAGGTTGATTTAGATGAAGAGCACATAAGAAAAATATCTTTATTTTGTAATATTCCAAAAGAGTCAGTAATTGTTGAGAAGGATGTAGAAGTTAGTATATATGAAATTCCATTAATTTTGTCTAAATATGGATTAGACCAATTAGTTTTAAATCACTTTAAAATAGATAAACCATCATGTGATCTTGATGATTGGAAAAATTTAATAAATACAATAAGAAATTTAGATGATGAAATTAACATAGGAATGGTTGGAAAATATTCTGAACTNCAAGANGCTTATAAATCTGTTGATGAAGCATTAACTCATGGCGGTTATGCAATTTCAAAAAAAATAAGAATACTTAAAATTTCCGCAGAAGATATAGAATCAGATCCTTCTATATTAAAAAAAGTTCATGGTGTATTAATCCCNGGAGGATTTGGATCAAGAGGAATTGAAGGAAAGATAAGTGCTGTTAAATATGCTCGTGAAAATAATGTTCCGTTCTTTGGAATATGTTTGGGTTTACAATGTGCTGTTATTGAATTTAGTCGAAATGTATGTAATTTAAAAAATGCAAATACAACTGAATTTATTGAAGATATTGNCCAAAAAATAGATCACCCAGTTATATGCTTAATGGATGAACAAACAAATGTTATTTCNAAAGGCGGAACAATGCGTTTAGGGTCTTATGAATGTCAACTTAAAGATGGAACTCNNGCTATAAATGCTTACAANAAAAATAAAATCTTTGAGCGACATCGACATAGATATGAAGTGAATAATTCATATCGAGATATTTTGGAAAAAAATGGAATGATTTTATCTGGGGTAAATAAAGAGTTGAATGTTGTAGAAATGATAGAAATTAAAAAGCATCCATGGTTTATCGGAACCCAAGCTCATCCAGAATTTAAATCAGAACCAATAAAACCACATCCGTTATTTAAAGGATTTATTAATGCGGCTTTCGAGTTTAAAAAATCTATTTTTTAGTAGCCTTTTTTGGGACTAAAATAGCTGTAATAAATCTTCCTTGATGTCTTGGTGCTTGATCAACAGTTGTTATATCCACAGTATCTTGAATTACACGGTTTATAATATCAAAACCTAATTCCGTATGTGCATTTTCACGACCTCTAAACATTAAAGAAACTTTAACTCTATCTCCATTCAAAATAAATTTNTTAAGATTTCTCATTTTNGTTTCATAATCATGATCTCCAACATTAACCCTAAATTTTACTTCTTTAAGTTTTGTTTGAACCTGATTCTTTTTTTGTTCTTTTCGTTTTTTTTCTTTTTCGTATTTATATTTTCCNTAATCCATTATTTTGCATAATGGTGGTTTTGCAGTTGGTGATATCTCTACTAAATCTAAACCATAATTTCTTGCNCGTTGNAGAGCAATATTAGTTTTNACTATGCCTAATTGATCACCGTTATANTCTATAACTCTAATTTCTGGTAATCTNATTTGATGATTAATTCTTGTGTAAGAATCNCTTTTATGAGGATGNCTNTGATCTATTTTTTTAATTTGATACCTCCATGCTGTTGTTTAAAATTTCATTTTCAATTTTTTTAATNTTTTTNACAAAATCTNATACTGTNNTTGTTCCTTGATTACCTTCAAGTCTNTGTCTNANTGANATATTTTTTTCTGATACNTCTTTTTCTCCGATGATAATCATAAAAGGAATTTTTTCTAACTGAGCATTTTTTATTTTTCCATTTAGTTTACCTGATCTAANATCTGTTTTTACTCTAAGNTCAAATGANTTAAGTTCATTTTCAACATCTANAGCGTATTCTNTATGATTTTCANTAACTGGTATTATTCTAATTTGTTCAGGAGATANCCATACCGGAAANCCTCCAGCATAATGCTCNGTTAATATNCCNAAAAATCTCTCTAAACTTCCAAAAAGAGCCCTGTGAACCATGTAGGGTTGATGNGCNTGACCATCGCTACCAATGTATTTTAAATCAAATCTTTCTGGTAAATTAAAATCAAATTGTATTGTACTTGTNTGCCATTCTCTTCCGATTGCATCCTTAATTTTTAAATCAATTTTTGGACCATAAAAGGCNCCACCNCCTTCATCAATCTCATATGGTAAGCCCTCTGAATTAATTGCATTTTCCAAGGATTTAATTGCTTGGTTCCACCTTTTTTCGTCTCCAACAGCTTTGTCTGGTCTTGTTGATAAATATGCTTTTACATCAGTAAATCCAAATGTCTTCCAGATAAAATTACAAAATCTAATAACTTCTTTGACTTCATCTTCAATTTGTTCAGTTGTACAAAAAATATGAGCATCATCCTGCGTGAATCCTCTGACCCTAAAAAGACCATGAAGAGTTCCTGCTTTTTCATATCTATAAACTGTACCAAGTTCTGCCCATCGAAGGGGAAGCTCGCGATAAGAGCGAAGTCCTGATTTATAAATTTCTATATGAAAAGGACAGTTCATGGGTTTTGTATAATATTCTTGTCCATCTACATCCATAGCAGCGTACATACCTTCTCTATAAAAATCTAAATGTCCAGATGTTTCCCAGAGAGATGACTTGCCAACATGAGGAGTATAAAGAAGTTCATAACCATTTCGAAAATGTTCTTTTTTCCAAAAATCTTCAATGATAGACCTTATTCGTGCGCCTTTTGGATGCCAATTTACTAACCCAGGACCAACTGTTTCAGATATTGAAAATAAATCTAATTCATTGGCTAATTTGCGATGATCTCTTTTTTTAGCTTCTTCAATTTGTTTTAAATGCTGTCTCATATCCTTAGGGTTAAAAAATGCTGTACCATACAATCTTTGTAACATAGGATTCGTCTCTTTTCCTCTGTAATAGGANCCTGAAACATGAGTAATTTGAAAAGATTTTATTTTTCCAGTACTTTCAATATGAGTTCCTTTGCAAAGATCTTTAAATTCTCCACATTTATAAAAGGAAATTTTATCATTNGNAGGAATATCTGCNAGACGCTCTAATTTATATGGCTGATCAGATAAAATACTAGATGCTTCTTCTCTTGATGTTTCATTATACTCAAAAGGATGATCTTCATTAATGATCTCCTGCATTACTTTTTCAATTTTTTCAAAATCATCAGGAGTTATTCGATCATCCAAATCCATATCATAATAAAAACCTTCTGATGTGGGAGGACCAATATCTAATTTTACATTTGGATAAATTCTACATATAGCAGCTGCCATCACATGAGCTGTACTATGACGAAGTTTTTGTATTTCTGTCATATCAATATTTTTCATTTAAAAAAATCTCATTTGTTATTAATTAAAAATTAATTCAAAATAAACTATAGATAATTAATTCTNTCATAATTATTCAAGTTAATTTAAATTAAAATTTATATACTATACTAGCTAAAAGTGAACGATTGTAATATCCCTTATCATCATAACTTACTTCAGTATCTTCTTCTATTTTATATTCTAATTTAAGGAACAGATTTGAAATCATTTTATTCTCAACACCTGCTTTAAATGAGAATTGATAGTTTGATAAGTCACCTTGGTGTTTGTATTGCTGTATGAGTGCTAAATCATCGATTATTTCCCATCTAAAATTTTCTGTAAAGACTCCTTTAGGAAGTTCAACATCTCTATCGATATTTTCAGCATTATCTGAATTAACAACTGTTCGTAAGTATCGATGATAGGCTACTCCCACTGATGTTGAAAAAGTCATATTCCTTTTTTTTATAAAATCAATTCCAATTTCTGCTGTTTGTAAAAACTCATGATCTATTGCTCTTCTATAATCCTGTTGATATAAGCTTCTAGTGAAAAAATAATAAGGCTTTCCTTCAAATAAGTACTTATATTCTTGAGATACATTAAATAGATCATCAATAATTCTTATATTACCAAGAATATCAGTTCTATAAAATCTATATTTAGATGCCCATTTAAATTCGTATTCTTTTTTCTTAAAAGAAGTTTGGACTTGTAATTTTATATCATCAATTAACTGACTTTTTTCAGTTACAGTATCATTTCTCTTTTGCAAAGTATTACTATCTCTAGTTAATACTGATGCGCTTATTTGTCCAGACCACGGCGTTTTCTTTTTAGGTTTGTTTTCTTCAGTTTTTATTTGGCTAGAGGGAATATTAATAATTCCTATTAAATCATTATTTAATAAGATTAGATCATTTGTTTGCCCGACAATAGTTCCAGTTATCTTATCACCATTCTTAAAATTAATAGTTTCGGAATACACAAAAACTGGAACTAAAAAGAAGAAAAATATTTTTTTTAACATAACTTATTTATTTTGAAGGAGGGGCGTGAATACATGATTTATGTAAAGCGTGAGCAGCTTCCATCCATATTTCAGCAAAAGTAGGGTGTCCATGAACGGTATTACCTAATTCTTCAGCTGTAATTTCCTCACGAATTGCTAATACCATTTCACTAATTAGATCAGTTGCATGTGGTCCGGCACATTGAGCACCTATAATGATATCTGAATTCTTATCAGCAATAATTTTTACAAATCCATCAGTTTCATTTGAAGCAAGCGCTTTTCCTAAACCTCTAAAGTAATGTTTTCCAACATTATATTCAATTTTAGCTTCTTTTGCTTCTTGTTCTGTTAAACCTACTAATCCTACCTCAGGTGTTGTAAATATGACTCCCGGAATAATAACTTCTTCTATTTTTTCTTCTTCTTTTAAAATGTGTTCAACAGCATATATAGCCTGAGAAGTTGCCGCATGAGCCAACTGTATTCTTCCAGATACATCTCCAATACAATAAATATTATCTACATTTGTTCTACTTAATTCATCNGTTAGGATAAATCCATTTTCGTTNAATGAAACTCCAGCTAATTCGGCATTTAGATTNTCTGTCACTGGACTTCGACCGACCGAAACTAGTAACATTTCAGCCTCAAGTTTTTCTGTACCAGCAGAGGCAGTTACACCTTTTTTACTAGCAGAAATATTTTCCATTGCNGCACCCGTAAGAAAAGTAACCCCTAATTGATCTTTCATATATTTTTTAACAACATTTCTTATATCTTTATCAAGTAACATTAATACATCGTCAAGAAGCTCGACAACAGTAACTTTTACACCAAGACCTGCTGCCATACATGCTAATTCACATCCAATATATCCTCCACCTAAGACTAACAGAGATTTCGGTAGATTATCTAAATCTAAGAATGCTCGACTTTCNACAATATTTTTATGTTTTGGAATGAATCCTGGAACTGTTGAAGTTGAGCCAGTTGCGATAATTATATTTTTTCCAGTAATTGTATCCTTTTTTTCTCCATCTGAAATTTCTATCGTATTTGCATCTTTAAATGAACCGTTTCCATTAAAGATGGTTATTCCATGAGCGCCAAGAAGGGAATTAATACCACCTTGTAATGTNTTAACAACCCCATCTTTTCTATTCTTCATAGCAGGGTAGTCTATTTCAGGTTTATCAACTTTGATACCAAAAGATTCAGCATGAAGAATTTTTTGATAAGCTTCAGCACCAGCAATTAAAGTTTTGGTTGGAATACATCCACAATTAAGGCAAGTACCTCCAAGCCATTCGCGCTCAACAATTGCAGTTTTAGCTCCAAGCTTAGCTGCTTTTATCGCTGCAGGATATCCTCCTGGACCAGCACCAATTACTATAATGTCAAAATCCATTGCTTAATCTCCAAATAATGTTATCACTAGAATATTGTTGTTTTATTTAAACTAGTCAAATGAAAGTGTAATTAAAGAGTTAAAAATATTTTATTTCAATATTATTTGGGTTTATATCTTTTGTACTTAAATATGTTNTNAAATGAATATTTAATTTAAGGAAATTAAAAATGGAAAATGTAGTTATTATTGGNGCGGGTGCTGCAGGTTTGACTGCAGCAATNTATACTGCAAGAGCAAATTTATCTCCANTGGTTATAGAAGGTATGCAACCAGGAGGTCAATTGACAACAACCAGNGATGTTGAAAATTATCCTGGTTTTCCNCATGGAATTGATGGAACAAAACTAATGGATGATATGCGTGAACAAGCCGAAAGATTTGGCACAAAGTGCAAATTTGGAGAAGTAACAAATGTAATATTTGATTCATCTCCATTTACGATTGAATTAAATNGGGAAGAGGTAATCAAATCAAAAACAGTAATAATTGCAACNGGTGCCACTGCAAAATATTTGGGAATTGAATCAGAACAGCGATTGATTGGAAGAGGTGTTTCAGCTTGTGCTACCTGTGACGGAGCTTTTTACCGAGATGTACCGGTTGTTGTTGTTGGAGGAGGTGATACCGCTTGCGAAGANGCAATTTTTTTAACAAAATTTGCATCTAAAGTAACAATTATTCATAGAAGAGATGAATTTAGAGCATCAAAAATTATGGCCGATAGNGTATTTNAAAATGAAAAAATTGATGTTCAATGGAATTGTGTAGTTGATGAAGTATTGGATGATGAAATGGGAGTTATTGGTGTNAAAATAAAAAATANGCTGACAAATGAGATTTCAGAAATTGAATGCAAAGGATATTTTTCAGCAATTGGNCATAAACCTAATACAGATATATTCTTAAAATATTTAGAAACTGATGATGTTGGATATTTAATTGCTGATGGAGTAAANACATCNATTCCNGGTGTTTATGCTGCNGGTGANGTAGCAGATAAAATATATAGACAAGCNGTTACAGCAGCGGGNACTGGATGTGCAGCAGCTCTTGAAGCGGAAAGATTNATTGAAAATAATTAATAAAAATTTTTAAAATAAAAATATTACTTAGTTGTAATTCAGTATATGTTAACANACGTATAATTACTTATTATTGAAATAATTTTAAAAATGAAAAACTCAAAACACATTGAAATTTATGATACCACTCTTAGAGANGGTGCTCAGGCGGAAGGAGTAACNTTTTCTCCNTCATCAAAAATTCAAATTGCAAAAACCTTAGANTCTTTTGGTGTTGATTATATCGAAGGAGGATTTGCAGCATCAAATCCAAGAGATATGGCTTTTTTTAANGAAATAAAAAAAATNAAACTTAAGCATGCTCAAATTGCAGCATTTGGTAGCACAAGAAGAGCCAATGTTAAAGTNAGCGAAGATAAGGGAACAAAAGCACTAATAGAGGCTGATACACCCGTATGCACTATTTTTGGTAAAAGTTGGCTTTTGCATGTTGAAGAGGTTTTAAAAACAACTGCNGAAGAAAATTTGATGATGATTGAGGATACTTGCAAATTTTTAAAAGATCATGGTAAGAAAGTTATCTATGATGCAGAGCATTTTTTTGATGGATATAAATCAAATTCAGAATACGCTATAAAAACTATTTTGAGNGCAAAAAAAGGAGGCGCNGACTCAATTGTTTTATGTGATACTAATGGAGGATGTTTATCTCACGAAATATTTGAAATTATTCANCAAGTTNAANAAGTTTGTAATCTTCCTTTAGGAATTCATAGCCATAATGATTCAGATACAGGAGTTGCAAATGCTATGGAGGCTATCAGGGCTGGAGTANTNCANGTTCAAGGAACAATGAATGGATTTGGTGAAAGNTGTGGAAATTGCAATCTGATATCAGTTGTTGCAAATATTTTACAAAAAACAGATAAAACATGNTTNCATAACCCTGATAANCTAAAAAATCTCAAANCAGTATCTCANTTTATTAATGAACAAGCAAATCTTAGAGATAATCAACGAGCTCCATTTGTTGGTGATAGNGCCTTCGCTCATAAAGCTGGAATGCATGTGGATGGNGTTCGTAAAAATAGNGATAGCTTTGAACATATTTTACCTGAATCAGTTGGAAATAAGAGAAGAATATTAATTTCNGAATTATCAGGTGCAAGTAATNTCATGGAAAAATTATTCGAAATGGGATTAGATAATATTGATAGAAAATCNCCTGAAATTCGTGAAATTCTTTCAAAAATGGAACAAATGGAAAAAAATGGTTATGTTTATGAGTCAGCTGATGCNTCGTTTAAGATGNTAATTAAAAAAGTGATAAAAGAACAAAANGATTTTTTTAAGTTAGATGGATTTAGAGTTATAGTTGAAAAGAGAAGTAAGGATGAANCGTGTATTTCTGAAGCNTCTATTAAACTTCAAGTTAATGGTGAGTCAACTTCNGCTGTTGGTGAAGGAGATGGACCNGTTGANGCATTGAATATGGCGTTAAGATCAGCTTTAATGAAATTTTTTCCGTCCATAAAAGGNGTAAATTTGGCTGATTACAGAGTGAGNATATTAGATCCTGAAGAAGCAACTAGCGCTAAAACGCGTGTACAAATTCAATCAACAGATGGAAATTCTAGCTGGGGAACAGTTGGAGTATCTGAAAATATCATCGAAGCTTCATGGGAGGCATTATTAGATGGCGTTGAATATAAACTATTTCTTGATGAAGAGCAGGAGTGAGTTTAATTGAATTTCAATAATTTAAAAAAGTAAATTTATCATGCCTAATTTATCAAAGTCTTATGATCCAAAATTATCTGAAGAAAAATGGTANAATACATGGATTAATGAAAAACATTTTGAAGGTAAAAAAAACCATGATTCATTACCTTTTTCAATAATGATACCCCCTCCAAANGTTACAGGCATTCTCCANATGGGACATGCTTTAAATAATATCATTCAGGATGTTTTAATCAGAGTAGCTAGAATGAAAGGGATGAACGTAGTCTGGATTCCTGGAACCGACCATGCTGGNATAGCTACTCAAACAAAAGTTGAAAAACAGTTNAAAGAAAAAACAGGAAAAACAAAACATGATATTGGAAGAGATCAATTTATANANGAGATTTGGAATTTTCGTGAATTATCTGGCGAAACTATTTTNAATCAACTTAAAAAGTTNGGNGCCTCATGTGANTGGAATCGTACAAGCTTTACTCTTGATAAAGATTACTCTGAAGCAGTTATTTTTGCATTTGTTGCACTTTANAAAAGAGGNTTAATATATCGCGGAAATAGAATGGTTAATTGGTGTCCTGCTACGCAAACTGCTATNTCTGATGAAGAAGTAATTATGAAGCCTCAAAAAGGATTTNTATACAAAATTNGCTATGAGTTAGTNGAAAAAACAAAAGAAATATCTCATTTAGAAATATCTACTACTCGTCCTGAGACAATTATGGGGGATACTGCTATNGCAGTTCATCCTAAAGATNCTAGATTTAAACATTTAATNGGAAAAGAAGTNTGGNGACCATATCCAAAAGCAAAAATAAAAATAATAGGAGATGAGTACGTTGANCGAGAATTTGGCACCGGNTGNNTAAAAGTTACGCCTGCTCATGATAAAAATGATTTTGAAATCGGACAACGACATAATTTAGAAGTTATTGAGGTAATCGACGAAAAAGGGATTTTAAATGATTTATCAGGTGAACTATTTAAAGGTCTTGATCGTTTTGAAGCTAGAAAAAAAGTAGTCGATCAATTAGATAANGATGGTTTGTTAATTGGTAAAGAGGATTATGAAAATACTGTTGGNTTTTCCGAAAGAGCGGATGTTGTTATTGAACCAAGATTATCCATTCAATGGTTTTTAAAATATCCAAAGGTAGAAGAGGCTAAAAAAGCAGTTGAAAAAAATATNATAAAATTTCATCCAGATCGTTGGAAAAAAACTTATTTACATTGGTTAAATGGAATTCAAGATTGGTGTATAAGTCGTCAATTATGGTGGGGNCATCGAATTCCAGTTTGGTATAAAAAAGGAATACCCAAAGATCAGCTAGATTTTAATAATAGTGAGCATGTTTTNGTGTCTGTTACTCCNCCNGAAAATAANGANGANTGGGAGCAAGANCCAGATGTNCTTGATACATGGGCGTCTTCATANCTNTGGCCTATGGCAAATTTAGGATGGCCACATCCTTCAGAGATTCAGCAAAAAGAAATAAATTTATGGTANCCAACNTCAACTNTAGTTACAGGATTTGATATNATATTTTTCTGGGTTGCACGAATGATTATGGCCGGTCTTGAATTATTTGGTGAGGAGAAAGATGAATTATCCGATCAAGAGATTAAAGAACGAATCCCTTTTAAAGATGTTTATATTCATGGAACTGTAAGAGACGATCAGGGACGTAAAATGTCAAAGAGTTTAGGNAATTCAATAGATCCTCTTGATATCATAAATTTATATAGTTCTGATGCATTAAGATTTTCGTTATTAATGATCACTTCAACTGGACAAGATGTTTATATAAATAATGANAAGTTTGAAATTGGGCGTAANTTTATGACNAAAATTTGGAATGCGGCTCGTTTTATTGAAATGCATTCTGAAGATAATGATTATTCAAATTATAAATTAAATGAAAANAGTTTTTCTCCAGATGATCAGNATATTTTATCAAAACTTAANGATGTAATTTNAGAAGTTAATGAAAATATTAATAGATATAGATTTAATGATGCTAGCTTAGCCNTATATGATTTCTTTTGGCATAATTTTTGTGATCGATATTTGGAATATGCGAAGCCAATATTATACAAGGGTTCGGATGATCAAAAATTAAGAACATTATCNATACTGCATTTAGTATTTAAGACAGGTTTACAATTATTACATCCTTTCATGCCATTTTTAACAGAGGAATTATGGGAGGGAATGAATTATAATTCTGAAATAAAGAGAATCATCATAGCNCCATGGCCAGACAAATCATTAAATTTNAATATTGATCAAGAAACTGTTGATTATGTTGAAGGAAAGTTTGATTTNATTAGAATTGGAAGAATTTTACGAAGTGATTATAACTTAAATATTAAACAAGAAGCTAAATTTTTCATTCATTCAAAAAATAAAGAAATAGAAAAAAGGATTCTTAAAGATAAGGATTCNATAATGGCTGCGATTAAAGCTTCTTCCTTGGATGTAGGAATGAATATAGATAATGGCATAGTTATGCCAAGTGGTATTTCGAAACTTGGTGATTTGTATATGTCAATAAAAGGTATTGTTGATATTGAATCTGAAGTTTTAAAAACTGAAAAAGAGCTCATTGAGGTAAATAGTCATCTCAATAATATACATAAAAAATTAAATAATATGAATTTTGTAGAAAGAGCTCCCAAGAATGTCGTTGAAAAACAAAAGTTAATGCTAATTGACTTGAATGAAAAAAATAAAAAATTAACATTAACCTTAGAAATGTTAAAAAAAGCATAAAGGAATTAAATTTATGAGTAGTAGCACAAAAGTTGTACCTGTTCTCCATCCGAACATGCACCCAAAGACAGCTTCAAGCACTGCTAAATCAACATCTATAATATCCGATGAATATATTCCATTACGTATACCAAAATGGTTAAGACGACCAGTACAAACTGATAAGTCATACAGTGAAACACATAATGCTTTGAAAAAAAACGGACTTCATACAGTTTGCGAGGACGCGAAATGTCCAAATAGACACGAGTGTTGGAATCACGGAACAGCAACTATTATGATACTTGGAAATATTTGTACTAGAGCTTGTAGATTTTGTTCAATTTTAACCGGAAGACCTGAAGGACTTGATACAGATGAGCCTAGTCGAGTTGCTGATGCAGTCGAAAAAATGAATTTAAAGCATGTGGTAATAACTAGTGTTACTAGAGATGATTTGAGAGATGGTGGTGCTGAAATTTTTGCTCAAACTATAGAGAGAGTGAAAGAGCGAATGCCAAAAATAACTGTTGAGGTATTAACTCCAGATTTTTGGGGAAGGAAAGAAAATCTTTACAGAGTTCTTGATGCCGGACCAATTGTTTTTAACCACAATATTGAAACCGTAAAAAGACTTCAAAGATCTATACGATCTGGAGCAACGTATAATCGATCCATGAAAATTTTAAAATTGGCATCTGAGCACAGCAACATTAAAGTAAAGTCAGGTATAATGGTAGGGTTGGGTGAAAGTAAGAACGAAGTTATGGAAACAATTGGAGATCTTTACGAAAACGGGGTTCGTTTACTTACCATTGGTCAATATATGTGTCCTACCAAAGAGCACGCTCCGATTGATAGGTTTGTCGAACCTGATGAGTTTCTAGAATTAGAACAGTTGGCATATAAAGTTGGATTTGATGCAGTTGCATCAGGCCCCCTTGTTAGATCATCTTATCGAGCTGATAAAATGATAAAAACATAAACTTTTAGGAATCTAGCTAATGTTAATTAATCAATTGGGTATTTTAATTTGCGCATATAATGAGGAAGCCCAAATTGATTTTTTAGTACGTAAAATACTACCTCATAATCCATTTGAAATCGTTGTAATTGATGATGGTTCTTCAGATAATACTGCCGCACTTGCTCAACAAGCTGGTGCTACAGTTTTAAGAAACAGAAAAAATTTAGGAAAAGGAAGCTCCCTTAAAAGAGGGTTTAAATATTTCATCAATAAAAAAATAGATGCGGTTATTGTTTTAGATGGTGATGGTCAACATGATCCCAACGAAATTCAGAATTTTATTGATACTTTTGATCGAACCAGAATACCTGTCTTAATTGGAAATAGAATGGCTGATACTAAAGGAATGCCGACCATAAGAAAATTAGCTAATACATTTATGTCTTTTGTACTCAATCGGTTAACAAAAATTTATATTCCCGATCCACCTTGTGGATTCAGATTTTATACAATTGATGTGTTACCNTTTATTACCAGTGAAGAACAAAGATTTGCGTTTGAATTTGATGTATTGATTATGGCTGCAAAAAGGAAAATAAGGATTGATTCAGTACGNATNTCAACAATATATAAAAATAAGCAATCTAGTCACATCGCTCCATTTAGGGACTCATGGTTNTTTGCGAAGGTTGTTTGGAGACACTTATTTAATAAATAATTAATTCTTAGAATATTTTTCAATCATNACAACGCTTAAAGCTCCAAGAAGAATCAATGCAAATGCAATAAAAGTTTCTAGATTTAAATTTGGAATAAANTAANTAAAACNATTCGAATTAATATTATCTAGCTTCCAAGGCCACAAAANAATCAATGATCCAAAAATAAAACCAGTCAAGAGGGAGATAGTGTTATTTCGAAATTTTTTAAAAATAAATTGTAATAATTTCGCAAATAAAATTANTCCTNANANTGCGCCAATNCCAAAAGGAANAAGAATCGAAAAGTTTAAATCATTTATTGCACAAATTATAAGTTCATAATTTCCAATTAATAGTAAAACAAATGAACCGGAAAGACCTGGAAGAATCATACTACACATTGCAATAGCTCCAGATATAATTAAGAAAAGNAAGGATGAGTTANTAGATGAAGGNGAAATAAAAACCATTCCTCCTGCAATTAAAAATCCAATGAGAAAAAGAAAAATAGATAAGGATGTATATTTTTTAATAGTTTTTCCAACAAAAAAAACAGAGGCAAAAATTAGACCGAAAAAGTAAGATAGTACAAAAATTTTATGTGTCTCAAATAGAAATTCAAGAAGGATAGATAAACTAAATATACTTACAAATATTCCAACAGTGATAGAAATTAAAAAAAATAGATCGGTATCTTTTGCAAACGATTTAAAATCTCTAGTAATAAATATTTTCTTTAATGTATTAAAGTTTAGATGATTAATACTATTGATTAATCTTTCATATATACCCATTACTAATGCCATCGTTCCACCAGAAACACCAGGGATAACATTTGCTGCTCCCATTATAACCCCTTTAATAATATGTATAAAAATACTTTTCATATGATAGTTAAACTTGTTCTTACCTAATTATAAGTATATAAATAGTATCAATTTTTAAGGAGATTTCAAATGACAGATGCAGAAATTATTGACGCTTTAGCACCAGTAATGGCTGAAGAAGTAGACCCAGCACTTGCTTCTCATGGCGGCGGCGGTACAATTATTAAGGTTGAAGATGGAGTAGTTTACATTGAACTTGAAGGTGGCTGTAAAGGATGTCCAGGCGCTAGAATGACAATGAAAAATGGTATTGAAACTTTATTTAAAGAAAGAGTTCCGGCTGTTAAAGAAGTTGTTGACGCTACAGATCATTCTTTTTAATTCATCATATGTCTGATAATACTATTTTACCAATTACACCGCCTGCGAATGTTGTATCTAAGTCATATTTTTCTTCATATGAAAAATATATGGAGTTATATGAGAAGAGTGTTTCATCACCAAATACTTTTTGGAAAGAGCAGGCGGAAAAACATCTCACCTGGATAAAACCCTTTACTTCTGTTTCAAGCGGAAGTTTTGATGAGGGCAATATTTCATGGTTTGAAGACGGTCAGTTGAATGTCTCTGTTCAGTGTATCGATCGTCATTTAGAGACCCGAAGAGATCAAATAGCAATATTATGGGAAGGTGATGAACCGTCTGATATTCAGCGAATTTCTTATCAAGAACTCCATGATAAAGTATGTCAGCTGGCAAACGTTTTAAAAAAACATGGCATCGAGAAAGGGGACAGAGTCGCTCTTTACATGCCAATGATTCCTGAAGCTGCTTATGCTATGTTGGCATGCGCTCGCATAGGAGCAATTCACAGTGTTGTTTTTGCTGGATTTAGCGCTGAAGCATTAAGAGAGCGTATTTTAGATTCAACATGTAAAGCTGTCATTACTGCAGATGAGGGACGGCGGGGACAAAAAAGAATTCCTTTAAAATCATTGGTTGATGAAGCCGTGCAGTCATGTGATTGTGTTGAACATGTTTTTATGTATCGTCATACACATGATGATGTTCCCTTTAATAATTCAATCGATATAGATCTATCTCAATCAATGAAAAGTGAAGATATCTTCTGTGAACCTGAGGTAATGGATAGTGAGGATCCTTTATTTATCCTTTATACATCTGGATCAACAGGAAAACCGAAAGGGCTTCAGCATAGTTCGGCCGGATATATTTTATATTCCATGCTTACTCATAAATATGTGTTCGATTATCAGGAAGGTGATATTTATGCTTGTGTAGCAGATATTGGATGGATAACAGGTCATAGTTATGTGGTGTATGGACCACTTGCTAACGGAGCAACAACAGTGATGTTTGAGTCTATACCTACCTATCCCGATGCTGGTCGATATTGGGATATGGTTGAACGTCATCAAATAAATCAGTTTTATACT
>PASA01000015.1 GCA_002712105.1 Kiritimatiellaceae bacterium | reverse complement strand
ATACACTGCAAATGTTTACATCTACAGTACGACTCCAGTACAAATTCAGAGTTGTCAAAGATACAAATGATATTTGCATACCCCTAACAGTAGTGCAGGCTACAGCTATTATTGCCCAAGAGAAAAACATATGTAACTTTCCTGTAAAAGTAATTCCAAAAAGTAATGATTGTTTAATCGTTGATAAAATCGAAGATAAAATTACTTTGGAAGGTAGTGTTTTTTTTGATTATGAAGGAATATGGAAAAATGGAAATTGGTATAAGTCTTGGGTCAAATAAAGAAAATAGAGTAAGATATCTTCAATTAGCCAGAAATATGATCTGTAGTGAAATGAAAGCTAAATTGAAAATACAGTCATCCATCTATGAAACTTCTCCTGTGGATGTAAAAAAAGAGTATCAAAATAAATTCTATTTAAATTCGTTCATTATTTTAAGTGCTGATATTGAAATAGAAAAAATTTGGATTTGTTTAAATAAAATTGAAAAAAAATTAGGAAGAGTTAGGACAAATGAAATAAATATTCCTAGAGAAATTGACATTGATGTTATTTATATTGATCAAAAAATAATTAATACAAAATCGTTAATAGTTCCTCATCCTAGGTGGTATAAAAGAATGTTTGTTCTAATATCATTAAAAGAAGTCAACCCAAATTTGGTATTGCCTCTTCAAAGTCAAAGCGTTAAGAAACTATATAAAAATTTAAACTCTAATGAAGAAGTTAAATTATATGCAAAAGAATGGTGACTTATGAAATGGACGCCTGATAAAATTAAATCTTTAAAAAATAAAGATAAATGGATTGCTTTAACTGCTTATGATTCTATTACTGCCAAATGGTCCGATGATGAGGCTGTTCCATTAATTCTAGTTGGTGACTCGTTAGGAATGACAGCATTAGGTTATGACAGCACTTTGCCTGTAACTATGGACGATATGCTACACCATACGAAAGCTGTCACAAGATCCGTAGATAAAGCATTAGTCGTTGCCGATATGCCTTTTATGTCATACCAATCTTCAGTGGAGGACGGAATAAGGAATGCCGGATTATTTATAAAAGATGGCAATGCAGACGCTGTGAAGATAGAAGGAGGTATTTTTCGTTCACAATTAATAGAATCTCTTGTAAATAACGGTATTCCTGTTCTAGGACATATTGGATTAACCCCACAATCAATAAAGCAAATTGGAGGATATAAAGTTCAAGGTAAAACTGATTTAGATCATCAAAAAATTATTAATGATGCTTTAGCAGTCGAAGAATCGGGTGCTTTTGCTGTTGTTCTTGAATGTATTCCAAAAAAATTATCTAAAAAAATAAGTGATATAATTTCAATCCCAACCATTGGTATTGGAGCTGGACCTGATTGCGACGCTCAGATAATAGTAATATCTGACCTATTAGGATTCACAAATAAATCTCTACCAAAATTTGCTAAATATTATGTTGATATCTGCTCTTTATCTAGGAGCGCAATTCAAAGGTTTAAAAATGATGTATTAAATAATGATTTTCCTAATGATGAGCAAAGTTATTAAGATGGAAACAGTAAGGTCACTAAATCAAATAAGAAAAAAGTCACTTGAATTTAAAGAAAATCTTCAAACNGTAGCTTTTGTTCCAACAATGGGATCTCTTCACAAGGGTCATTTNTCATTAATTGATNATGCAANAATAAATGCAGATATNGTNATCGTNAGTATTTTTGTAAACCCAATNCAATTTAATGAAANTAAAGATTTTAATAATTATCCAAGANANGAAAATGANGATNTAACANTATGTAGAAGNAAATCNGTTGATATTGTTTTTATCCCAACTGAAGAAGAAATAATTAATAATTTAAGCGTTAAAGTTTATGANAATGAATTNAGTAATTTTTATTGTGGAAAATTTNGNCCGGGNCATTTTGAAGGTGTTTGNACTATTGTTTTAAAATTATTTAATTTAATTCAACCAAATATAGCNATTTTTGGTCAAAAAGATTTTCAGCAATTAAAGATTATTGAAAAAATGGTAAATGATTTAAATNTTNTCATTAAAATTCATTCAGTTCCTACNCTAAGAGAAAATGATGGATTAGCGATGAGTTCAAGAAACAAATTATTATCAATTAGTGAACGTCAGCTTGCCACAAATATATATAAATTATTACTTGAAGGAAAAAAAATATTTGATGATGGTGAAAATAATGTAAAAAAAATTCTAACTACAATTTCATTTTCTAACAATTCAATTGATAATTTTGCTTTAGAATATATAGATATAGTTGATTATAAGACATTTAAAAAAATTAATAAAATTATTGATAAATCAGTTTTAATTATTGCAGTTAGAATTGGAAAAATTAGGCTAATTGACAATATTATTTTAAATGATTAATTTTTTTTTATAATTTTATTTTAATACACGATGATCGCTATTATTGTTTTTTTTGTTGGTGCGGTAGCCAAGTGGTTAGGCGCTGGATTGCAAATCCATGAACACCGGTTCGAATCCGGTCCGCACCTCCATATTTAATTTACAATTAACTTAAAAGGAGATGTTATGGCATTACCACAAGAGCTTTTTTACACAAAATCGCATGAATGGATTTCATTTGAAAATGGAATTGCAACGATTGGAATTACTGATTTTGCGCAACATCAGTTGTCAGATTTAACATTTGTAGAATTACCGGATAGTGGACAAACGGTATCTTCAGGTGATGAGGTTGCTGTTGTTGAATCTGTAAAGGCTGCAGCAGATGTTTATGCTCCAATTAGTGGTGATATAGTAGAAGTTAATAATGCTTTAGAGGATGATCCTGAAATAGTTAACAGAGACGCATTTGGAGAAGGATGGATTTTTAAGATTAATGTTAAAAATGAATCCGAACTTGATGAATTAATGGATGCAGATTCATATCAGGAAATTTGTCCTGAATCATAATTTTAATAATTAATGGATTCTTACTCAGTAATTTTTAAAAAGCCAGTTGATTATTTTAAAGCTCTTGAATACCAACATCGTCTTCTTCAAGCTCGTCAAAATGATGAGATTCCAGATATGGTTGTTTTATTACAACATAAATCAGTTATTACAATTGGAAATAGAGGAAGAAAAAACTATTTATTAAAAAATTTAGATGAATATAAAGAATTAGGAATTGATATTTATCATGTAGAAAGAGGTGGAGACGTTACATATCATGGTCCAGGACAATGGGTTTTGTATCCAATTATGAAGCTTGGAAAAAAAAATGTAGATTCTCATGGGTATTTATTTAATTTGGAGGAAATTGCTATCAGAGTACTAAGAGATTTTAAAATAAAAGGTTTTAGAAAAAAAAATAAATCAGGCGCTTGGACGGATGATGGAAAAATTGCAGCAATTGGATTTAGACTTAAAAAGTGGGTTACTTTTCATGGCATGAGTTTTAATGTTTTAGATAAATTAAATGGTTTTCAAACAATTGTTCCATGCGGACTAGAAGGTGATCAAATTACATGTTTGGAAAAGTTAATTGGTTTTAATAATAATATGATGGATGAGGTTGGAAATAGGATTCTATACCACTTTGCAAATGTATGCGATAGACCTTTAACACATTATTTTATTGATAAAAACATTCCTGAATTTATAAAAAAACTCAAACCGCCTTTAAATTAATTTTTATGAAAAATATAACTTTAATCATAGCTACAGGATTTGGTTTAGGAAATTCACAAATTTTACCAGGGACATTAGGAACTCTCTTAGGAATAATTCCAGCAATATTTATACTATCACAATCATTAATATTACAGATAGTGTATTGTTTTATTATAGTTTTTTTTGGGTTTTTAGTTTGTAATAAAGCTGCNAAAATTATTGGAGAAAAAGATCCGNCATGNATTGTCGCAGATGAATTTTGTACTTTACCAATTACAGTAATTGGTTTTTCTGATCCAATATTTATATTAAGTGGATTTATTTTTCATCGTTTCTTTGATATTTTAAAACCTTGGCCAATTAAAAAGTTGGAAGAATTACCNGGTGGACTTGGAATTATTTTAGATGATTTTTTATCCGCAATTTTTGCTTTAATCATAAATATNATTTTATTTGTTTATCATTTTTAATTCAAAATTTTCATCTTCTCTAAATTTATCAAACTCACTATCATTCATCCATTTGATCGGATTATTAATNCCTGTTAAATTAGAAGCTCTTATCATAGCTTCATTGGCAGTATCTAAATCGCCTAACTTCTTGGAATTATAGAATTGTAGAAGATATATAGAAGGATCATCTGTTATTTTTTCTAAAAGTTTTTGAATATGAATATTAGATAAATTGTACTTTCCAATTTTATTTAAATAAAGCGCAAGAAAATGACGTGTTTGATTGTCATCAGGATTAAGATCTAAATATTTTTCATATAAATTTANAGATTTTTTATTATTACCTATTTCTTTATTCAAAAAGGCNAAATTTTTATATGGATTTGCATAAAGAGGATCGTTAATGATCGCTTGACNAAGATAATTTGATGCTAAATCATAAGATTTGATANCAGTNAAAACCGCACCTAAATTATTCAAAGCAGTAGTATTTAATTGATTTATAGAAACATTTTCAAATAATTTTATTGCTTCATCATATTTTTGCAATTGAAAATAACACATTCCAATTCTAAATGATAAATCCTCTAAGTTTGGAACTATTTTTTGAGCATTTATGTAATATTCAAGTGCTTGATCATATTTTTTGGTTTCATAGGCTTGTTCGGCTAATATCATATTATACATTGCTTTTTTTAACCAAATAAAATTGAATGATATTTGATTTGTNTTAACAGATATTTCTGAAAAATTTTTGTCTAAATCTAAAACCCATTGAGATTCCTTATCAAGAGTATATCTAGGAATATATTCTTGAGAATAATATGATGATGAAGAACTTTCAGCATCAGGAGATATGTAATAATTTGTAATTATTATAATAAGAGTAACTAAAAAAAGTAAAAAAATAATGAAAAATGAGGTACTTATATTTTTTCTTCTCTTTATTTCTTTATCTCTTTCATTGATCAAATCTTTTTCTATTTGTGGAGTATAGATATTTTGTTCTTTTTCTGAACTATTATAAATATTTTGCTGATTTTTGTTTTTATCCATAAATTCCTTAAAAATGNTATAATATAGAAAAAAGTAAAATTTGCAATATTGCTTAATGAAGATTATTATTAAACNATTAATAATATAAATATTATTTATATTTATTAAAAAAATATATTAAAACCTAATAATAGGGAGTTTTTATGTCTAGTTCGTTTGGTAGTTTATTTAAAGTAAGTACTTTTGGTGAATCACATTGTAAAGCTGTTGGAGCAATTGTAGATGGTTGTCCAGCAAACCTAAAATTAAGTGAATCGGATATTCAACCACAATTAACAAGAAGGCGTCCTGGGCAAAGCGCATTAACAACCCCGAGAGATGAAGCGGATAAAGTTATTATTTTGTCGGGTTGTGAAAACGGAAAAACATTAGGAACGCCAATTGGATTAATGGTNAACAACCTTGATCAAAAGCCTTCTGATTATTCTGAGATGAATAATATACCAAGACCATCGCATGCTGATTTTACATATCAAAAAAAATATGGAAATAGAGCTTCTAGCGGAGGTGGAAGATCCAGTGCAAGAGAAACTATTGGTCGTGTAGCGGCAGGAGCAATAGCTGAAAAATGGTTAAAAGAATCATATAATATAGAAATTATTTCATGCGTTAGTTCAGTTGGCTCTATATATGCGAATCAAATATGTTATGAAAGTATTACAAGAGATATCGTTGATCAAAATTTAATAAGATGTCCNGATGAATCTGTTTNTAAAAAAATGATGGAAATGATTTCAACATTGAGNGATCAAAAAGATTCTGTTGGAGGTATTTTAACNTGCNTTGTTAGAAATTTACCAATTGGNTTAGGTGAACCGGTATTTGATAGATTAGAAGCTAAATTAGCTCAAGCAATGCTTTCGATTCCTGCTACNAAAGGTTTTGAAATTGGATCAGGNTTTAAAGGAACTGAAATGATTGGTTCGAAACATAATGATTTATTTGAATTAAANAGTAATGGTAATCTTGGAACAAAAACTAATAATAGTGGNGGCGTTCAAGGTGGNATATCAAATGGAGAACCATTATTTTTTAAAGTNGCATTTAAACCTCCTGCAACAATTGGATTATCTCAGCAAACATCAACGTTTGAGGGTGAAAAAGTNACCTTAGAAGCTAAGGGAAGACATGATCCATGTGTTGTNCCAAGAGCAGTTCCAATTGTTGAGTCAATGACTGCTTTAGTTTTAATGGATTTGATAATGCGGCAAATGTATCGAAATAAATAATAGAGATAATATGATAGAATTTTTAATTATATTTATTGGTGCGGGTGGTCCAGAAGTTTTAATTATACTTTTAGTTTTATTGTTATTATTTGGCGTAAAAGAAGCTCCTAAAATTTTAAGAAATATCAGTGATATTTTTCTTAAAATCAGAAATTCTGCTGATGAATTTAAACACGAAATAATGTATAGTGACATGAAAGCTGAAGCTGATGAGAAAGAAATGCAACAGAATGCCCAATATTCAATTGATGAAATTGATAATGATTCAAAAATTGATCAAAATAATCAAAAAGAGGGTTTAGATGTGGAAAAAAGTTGATTCTTTAAAAAATAAGTTTCGATATAATGATATAGAAATGCCTTTTCTAGAACACCTTGAACATTTAAGAAAAACAATCATTTGTATGGGATGTTCATTGCTAATAGGTTTTTTAATTTGCTTTCCTTTTGGAAAATATATTCTTGAGTTTCTCTTGAAGCCTGCTGAGCCTTTTATTCAAACATTTTCAAATCAAACTAATAGTCTTGGTATTTTTTTAGTGTTTCAAGAACCTACATCTTCAATTAAAATGATTTTACTAGTAACATTATACGGAGGAATTTTTCTAAGTTTACCTGCAATGCTTTACTTTCTAGCTAGTTTTATTTTACCTGGAATCAAAGAAAAAGAGCAAAAAGCACTTAAAAGAATAATTTTATTTTCAGCAGGTTTATTTTTCCTTGGTATAATTATGGGTTTTAAAATTACGTTACCATTAGCTCTNCAGTGGATGTTAAAATTAGGNAATTTCTTGGGTGGNGAATCAGTTTGGTTNTATTCNAAATATATAATGTTTGTTTTACAAATTATGTTGGCTTTTGGTTTNGCATTTCAACTTCCNGTTATTTTAATTGTTTTAGGAAAAATGGGTTTTATTGGATCGGATTTNTTNAGAAAGAAAAGAAGACATGTTATAGTTATTTTATTAGTNTTTTCAATGTTATTAACACCCCCTGATGTTCTTACACAGCTTCTGCTAGCCACNCCATTNATTTTATTGTATGAATTATGTATATGGTTTCTTCATTTTTCTGGGAATCGTAATTTATAATAGNAAAGTGATTAAAAAGATGAGGTTTAAATTATGAAAATATTAGGAATTGCAGGTCTTCCTGGAGGAATGGAAGTAGTNTTGATTATTTTTGTTATTATTCTTTTATTTGGTGCNAGGAAACTNCCTGAATTAGCGCGCTCTTTAGGAAAAAGTCTTAGTGAATTTAAAAAAGGGCAACGTGAAGGAAGTATAACAGAAACTAACTCCAAAATTATTGAAGAAGATAATGAAAACACTGTAGATAGTGATNCNAGTNATAAATAACGNTATAAGTTTGGAATTTTTATAAATGAACCGTCTAATTGACGATAAAAGAAATTCATTAGCGTACAGTTCTCATATTTTACCATTTGTAATATGGATTACATTGATGGTTTGGATTGATGATAGTGTTTTAAGCTACAATATTAGAACATTTACAGGTATTTTATTATTATTGTTATTGAAACCATGGTCATGGTATGAACCTTTTAAACTAAAAAATTTACCAATATCAATTTTAGTTGGTTTTTTTGTTTTTTTAATTTGGATCATATTCGAAACCCCTTGGATGATTAGTAATTTTCCAAATGTTAATGAAATTTATATTCGTTTATTTGTAGATTTCAGCAATCCTTTTTCCTTAAGAGACTTATATGAAGACCAAAGTCATAATTTAGTACCATTTATGACAATTGATAGTGGTCCAAATAAAGGGTTGCATGAATATAATCCAATTGTTTCAGGTTGGCTAAATTTTACAATCCATATGATAGGATCAAGTTTAATAATCCCTATTATTGAAGAGTTTTTTTATCGATCTTTTATTTACAGATGGATGCAGGGTAGTCCATTTTATAAAATAAAAATTAATAAGATTCACTGGCCGTTATTGATTATAGTTTCATTATTTTTTAGTATTTCTCACATCGAGTGGGGTGCTGCAATAATATGTGGTATAGCATTTGGAATCTTATATATTCGTACAAAAGATATCTGGTCAGCTATTATTGCTCATGGAATAACTAATTTTTTACTTGGATTATATGTATTAAAATTTAATGCATATCAATTTTGGTAAAATTTTGAGATTCAAAATCCACTTGCAAAAGCTTAATATCTTAATTATGTTCCAACGCCTTAAAGTATTATGGAAAGGTGACTGAGTGGCTTAAGGTGCTGGACTGCTAATCCGGTGAATTACGTAAGTAGTTCCGAGGGTTCGAATCCCTCCCTTTCCGCCATGCTTTATATTAGTTATAATTTTAATTGATTATAAATGAGGTAATATGAAAGAAGTTTGTATTGGCATTTTAGGTTTTGGCACGGTTGGTACTGGAGTTATCGAAGGATTATATAAAAATCAAAAAATAATTGCAGAAAGAATTGGAATTAAAATATCTATTTTAAAAATTGCAGATATTAATATATCAAAAGATAGAGGTATAGATATTCCAAATGAAATTTTAACAACTGATGCAAATTCGGTAATTTTTGATGAATCTATTGATATTATTGTTGAATTAATAGGTGGAACATCTATAGCAAAAGATTTAGTTGAAAAATCTTTATCATTGGGAAAACCTGTAGTTACTGCTAACAAAGCTTTACTAGCTGAATATGGAGATGAATTATTTAAAATAGCTCAGAAGAATGATACTGGAATTTACTATGAAGCGTCAGTTGCAGGTGGAATTCCTTTACTAAGATCTCTTCAAGATGGCCTAATTGGAAATAATATAAACAAGATATATGGTATTTTAAATGGAACTTGTAATTACATTATTTCAAGAATGGAAAAAGAGGGATTGCCTTTTGATGAGGTTCTTATTGAAGCACAAAAGTTGGGATATGCAGAGACTCCACCTGATTTGGATATAGATGGTATTGATACAGCTCATAAATCAATCATTTTAGCTTCAATGATTTGTGGTACATTCATTTCATTAAAGGACTGTCCAGTAAACGGCATTCGTACTTTATCCAAAATTGATATTAAGAATGCACATGACCTAGGATATAAAATTAAATTATTATCATTAATAAAAAAAACAAATGATGACATAGAAATTTCCGTTGAACCTACATTAATTTCAAAAAGTCATTTAATTAGTTCAGTTAGTGATTCATTTAACGCAGTTTTTATTCAAGGAGATATTGTTGGTGAGACTATGTTTTATGGAAGAGGTGCAGGAATGCTGCCTACAGCAAGTTCAGTAATTGGGGATATTGTTGATGCAGCAAAAGACCTATTAAATGATGTAGGAACATCGGTTTCAGTTAAAGTGATGACTCAAAATAAAAAGATAAATCTCACTTCATATAATAAAGTTAAAAAAAGATGCTATCTTCGTTTATTATTGGATGATTCTCCGGGCTCAATGGCCTCTGTTATGAAAATTTTTGCAGATAACAATATTAATGTTGCATCTGTTATACAAAAAGAACAACATCAAAATGGAAAAGTTCCAGTTGTAATTTTGACGGAAAATGCGTTTGAAAATGATTATGAAAATGCTGTTAGTAAAATTAATAATTTAGATATATCTCATGAATTACCAATACGTTTTAGACTAGAGGATTTTGATAATGAAAGTCGTTAAATTTGGAGGTTCTTCGGTTTCAAATGCCGATCAAATTATTAAAGTAATAAATATTGTTAAATCAGATGTATCAAGAAGAGTAATTGTTGTATCTGCACCTGGTAAAAGATTTTCCGATGATCAAAAAGTCACAGATCTTTTAATAGAAATAGCTTATTGTGTAGTGGATGAAAANGATTACTTTGAACCATTNCAAAAAGTAATTGATAGATTTAGAGATATCCAAGANCAANTAGANTTATCNTCTGCAGTTATTGCTGANATACAAGCTGATTTACATCATAGAATTGAACAGTTTTTTGGAGATAAAAATAAATTTCTCGATTTAATGAAAGCCGCAGGTGAGGATAACAATGCAAAAATTATAGCCGAAGCTTTTAAAAAATTTGGGTGCAATGCAAAATATATTAATCCTGGCGATGCAGGTTTACTGCTTTCGGATGAATTTGGAAATGCTAAAGTTCTAGATGAATCTTTTGATCGACTTTCAAAATTAAAGAATCATGAAGAAATAATAGTTTTTCCAGGTTTTTTTGGATATACAATTAAGGGAGAGTTGGCCACATTTCCTCGAGGTGGTTCTGACATAACCGGTGCAATATTAGCAGCAGCTTTAAATGCTGAAATATATGAAAATTTCACTGATGTTGATTCAGTTTATGCTATGGATCCAAGAATTGTTAAAAATCCACCAGAAATACGAGAAATGACTTATCGTGAAATGAGAGAACTTGCTTACGCTGGTTTTGGAGTCTTTCATGATGAAGCAATAATACCTGCTATTAGAGAAAATATACCTATTTCAATTAAAAATACTAATTTTCCTAAAATGAATGGAACAATGATTTTACCTACAAGAAATATTGATGGAAATGAGATTGCAGGTATATCAAGTTCTAATGGATTCACAGGGTTATATATTGATAAATATATGATGAATAGAGAGATTGGATTTGGAAGAAAATTATTACAAATATTAGAAGAAGAAGGTATATCTTATGAACACTCGCCTTCAGGAATTGATAACATGTCAGTTATTCTCAAAAGTTCTTTATTTGATAAAAAAGAAAAAATAATAATTGATAGAATAAAAGATGAATTAAATCCTGACGCAATTAATATTGAGCATGACTTAGCACTATTAATGGTAGTTGGCGAAGGAATGTGTTATTCAATTGGGATGGCTGCTCAGGCAACACAAGCGTTAGCTAATGCTAGAATTAATATTGAAATGATTAATCAAGGAGCATCTGAAATTAGTATGATGTTTGCAGTTAAAAAAGAAGATAGAAAAAATGCGCTTAATGCTTTAGGAGAGGTTTTTTTTAGTTCTTAACTGCATCTAATGAAATTGTATCATTACATATTGATTCAAATAATTTAATACATTTATTTATTTCGTATCTTTGTTTGACCATATCTTTACCATTTTCTCCAATACGATTAGCTAAATTTTTATCATTAATTAACCATAAAATTGCGTCAGCAAATTCCTTAGGAGTGTCTCCTATAAAACAATTTTCACCGTTTTGAGCAGGAATTCCTGCTGCGCCTAATGAGGTTGATACAACTGGTAAACCACTTCCCATTGCTTCTAAAATTTTAATTCTTAANCCNGAACCTAATCTCATTGGATTAATAAAAACAGAAGCTGATTTTCGATAAGGTCTGAGATCATCTATATCTGGAATCATCGTAATATTTGATTTATTTAAGGATACTCTCATCATTTCATTATTAATACCTTTTCCAATAAACCAGCATCGTATTTTGTTATTACGAGATATAATTAAAGGCCAAATAGATTTTATAAACCATAATGCTGCGTCTGTATTTGATTTATTATCAAAATAACCACACATTATGATAAGAGGAAATTTTGGTTTTTTTGCACTATTTTTTAGATTTAATTCTTTAATATCAATTCCAGGAGGAACTACCGAAATAGGNAGTTGGGGAGAATAGTTTAGAATATTTAATCTATCTTCATCTGTTAATGTTATAATGTGATCCATTGCATTATACATTTCAAATTCATATTCCTTAACTCTTTTTAATTGTATTTTACATTTTAGTTTGAGTAATAATGAAACTCCCGAAGTTGAAATATATTTATTAAATGAGTCTGTTAAACATCTATGACATGAGACAATTTTGTGAATAGCAGGAAGATAAGGATTTCTATACAGATATAATCCCATTTCTCCAAATTCTGATATAATTATTTCGTAATTTGATTTTTGAATAACTTCACCAATTTTTTTCATCATTATTTTTGACTTATTTTTCCAAAATATTGCCGGAAGAATAGGATTTAAATAGTCATTAATCCTATCTACAAATGATCTTTCTTTAAAAGGTATTAAGATTACTTCATCAAATACACTATCAACATTTGATTTAAATTTATAATCGTTTTTTGTTGTTAAGGATATAATACCAATTTGATGACCTAATGTTTTTAATCTAATCATCCGATTATAAATTAAACGATGACTTCCAGCAATTTCTGCATGAGGTAACTTGTTAGCTAAAAAAAGTATTTTCATAATTCAAATTGTATAAAGTTAATTATAATAATAATTTATTTATTTAAACCACTTTTTTTACAAGACTAAATAAGATAATTGATTATGAAAATATTAGGAATTGAAACATCTTGCGACGAAACGGCTGCTGCAGTTGTTGAAAATGGAATAAATATTCATTCAAATTCTATTTTTTCTCAAATTAATAAGCATAGACCATTCGGTGGAGTTGTTCCAGAAATTGCTTCTAGAAATCATGTAATAAAACTTCCTGAAATAGTAAATTGTGCATTAATCGAAGCGCAAATTGATTTAAATCAAATTGATGCAATTGCTGTAACCTATGGGCCTGGTCTTGGCAGCTCGTTAGTTGTTGGTTATTCATATGCAAAATCTTTGTCAAAAAGATTAAATATTCCTTTAATTGGAGTTAATCACCACTTTGGACATTTGTATTCAGTATTAATGAATACAAAGATTGATGATTTTAAAGATTTCTTTCCTATGCTAAGTCTTATGGTNTCTGGGGGCGATACAAGTATAGTATTAATGGAAAATATTCGCGAATACAAAGTAATAGGAACAACCATTGACGATGCAGCTGGTGAAGCTTTAGATAAAGCAGCNACTATTTTAGGGTTAGGGTATCCAGGNGGTCCTGTTATTCAAAAGATTTCAGATGGAGGAAATGAAAATTTTATAAAATTTCCAATTGGACTCAAAAATGAATCACGAGGAAACTGGTCTTATGATTATAACAGAAATTATTGTTTTAGTTTTAGTGGCTTGAAAACATCATTACTCACAAAAATTAAAAAATATGAAAATCAAATTCCAAATGATGAATTAAAAGATATTACTGCAAGTTTTCAAAGAGCTATTGTTAATTCACTTATTGATAGATTTTCAAATGCATTAAGTGAACATAGTGTAAAAAGTTTTTCATGTTCTGGCGGAGTATCACTGAATAAAGTTCTAAGATATGAGCTAGAAAAACTTTCNTTAAAAATAAATTTACCGTTATTATTAAGTCCGCCTTCTTTATGTACGGATAATGCAGCAATGATTGCAGGAGTTGCTTATGAAATGATTAAAAACAATTATGTATTAAATCCAATTGATGTAAGTCCAAGTCTTAGGTTAAAAGATTGGAAAAGTATAAAAATAAGTTAATATAATTTAAAAGAGAATAATTTATGGAAGATCAAAATAATAATGAATATAGAAATCAGAGAATTGAAAATATGGAGANACTTTCGGAGTTAGGNTTTTCTTCATATAAAGAAAATTTTAAAAGGTCNGGAAGGCTTAAAGACTTACTTAATAATTTTNANTTAAATAACCCTGTTTCTGCATGCGGTAGAATNTTAACGATTAGAAAAATGGGAAAAATGGCATTTGCTCANATTAATGATGGCTCCGCTAAATTTCAAATTATGGTAAANAAGGATCAAATTGGAGAAGTATCATTCAATGCTTTTAAATTGTTAGATATTGGCGATATTATTGGTGTTGATGGAAATTACTTTCTTACTAAAACGGAAGAAAAAACAATATCTGTAAATTCGTGGGTTTTATTAACAAAATCGCTTTTACCATTTCCTGAGAAATTTCATGGATTATCTGATAAAGAAATTAGATATCGTCAGAGATCACTAGATCTAATAACAAANTCAGAAACNCAAAGGTTATTTAGAAATAGAACAAAAATAATTAAAGAAATTAGAAATTTTCTTGACGAAAATGACTTTATGGAAGTTGAGACTCCTATGCTTCAACAAATTCCTGGAGGCGCAACAGCAAAACCATTTCAATCCTATTACAATGCATTAAATACGGATGTTTACATGCGAATAGCTCCCGAATTATATCTTAAAAGATTAATTGTTGGTGGATTAGATAGAGTTTATGAGTTAAATAGAAACTTTAGGAATGAGGGNATTGATAGAACTCATAATCCTGAATTTACTTGTCTTGAGATATATCAAGCTTATGGAGACATGCGTAGCATGCAACAATTAATAAAAAGATTATTTCATCATGTTGCAGAAAATGTCTTTCAAACAAAGGAATTTTCATGGATGGGACATACAATCAATATTGAANATGATTGGGAAGAAATAACTTATGAAAATTTAATAATNAAGCATCTTGGAAATGATTGGTTTAGTAGAGACGTATCATTTGCAACAAATGAGGCAATNAAAAGAGATNTNAAAATTGATNCNTCAATGAANTTTCAAGAAATAACACATGAAATATATGAAAANAATATAGAACCTCAATTAATTCAACCAACATTTGTAACGCGACTACCGGCTTATTTAGTTCCTCTTGCGAAGAGATGTNCCGATAATGAAGNTTTTGTTGACGTATTTGAATTAATTATTGCAGGAAANGAAATTGCNCCTGCATATTCTGAGTTAAACGATCCAATTGATCAAAAAAATAGATTTGAGAACCAAGTAGAAGGAAATTNTGATCTNATTGATTATGATTTTCTAACNGCNCTTGAGTATGGAATGCCTCCAACAGGNGGTATGGGAATTGGAATTGATAGACTTGTAATGTTAATGAGTGGATCNGAAGCAATAAGGGATGTAATTTTATTCCCTCAATTGAAGCCAAAAANTAGTCAATTATAATTCAGATAATTGTTTTAAAATTCTTTNACTTTCANTATGAGAAATTTCAANAAATTTTTTATAATCATTTGTATCNTTNCCAGTTGGATCAGGTATATCTAAGTTATCGCTATAAAGATTATTTTGTCCATATTCTAAAATTCTAAATGTTTTATTTTTTACATTTTTATATTTTTCAAGAATAATTTTTTTTTGTTCATTCTCCATTGTTAATATGAGATTAGCTTTATCAACTATTTTTTGTGAGATTCTCTTAGATCTNAAGTTTTTAATTGTTAATTCATTAAGTGCTGCAATGTGTCTAATAACATCATGTGGAGGTANNCCNTTTATTGCATTAGTGCCNNCNGACATNATATTAATTTTTTTTGAAAAAGTATANTTCTNTAANATTTTATTCATATATGCATGCATGTATANACTACGNGTTATATTTGCTTTACATACNAATAATAAATAAAANTTTTTTTTTAAAAACATAGTTATTATTTTATACCTATTTTATTTTGTTTTTGCAATTATACACGCTTGGACATTTTAAATTATGTTTGGTTTATTAAANATTAGAAAATTAATATTATCTTTTTTAATAATTATTGTAACAATTTTAANATATATTGTGATTGTTACNTTNGTNGTTAAAGTAAATNTTNATTCCTCNTTAAAAAGTTTAAAACCTCATATTAACTTTNCATGTTATAATCCGTTTAACAATANTTTATATATTAATGGGTTNAAATTNAAATTTGAAGATANCANCTCTTTATACTCTGAAATAANNTTTNAAAAAGTTAATCTTATTTTTGAAAAAAATATTTTTTTAAAAAATAATATTTTTTTAGATAACTTAATTTTAGAAAATGGATTAATCAAAATTAATCACAAAGAACAAGGTAAAGAAAAATTTTCTTTTACTGATACGCAAAGCTCATTAAAAAAAAATAAAACTAATAAAAAACCAAATTTAAATAGAAAATTTGTTGTTAAAAATTTATTTATTGATACGGATTTAATCTTAAAAGATAAAAGTGAAAATGAATATCTTTTATATTTAGCATGTACTGGAAATAATATTTCTAATTTTGAAGACGGATCAGTTCAAATAGTTGGGAGTTCTTATAATGATTATAATGAGTTTAATACTCAGTTAAATATTAACTATTACCCAAATAATTTAATTAATAATGATCTTTTTTCCATAACTGGATCAATTGAAAAT
>PASA01000014.1 GCA_002712105.1 Kiritimatiellaceae bacterium | reverse complement strand
AAATATATGTTCAAAATGATTTTTTATATGCTATTTCCTGTACAATTTTCTTTAGAAGATCTCTGTTTGATGAAGGAATATTAAATTTTAACTCAGATTATAAAAATGCTGGCGATTTAGATTTGATGTTAAAAATATTATGTATGAATAAAAAAATTCACTTTGAAAATAAATACTTTTCCTTATTTGGAGTCGATGGAAATAATCTTAGTGTTACGGGAAAACAAAATATGGAAAAAGAAATGAATGAAATTCAAAAAAAATATGGAAAGTTTAACTCTTTACCATTAAGAAAAGCCTGTAAAGTCTTCAGGATGATTGAAAGATTTATAAATAAATGCTACTTAAAAGATGATTTATCTTACGAATTTGCAATTGATGAAGTTCCAAATTATCAAAAAATAGAGAAGAGTAAAATTGGATTTAGATTTACATATGAAAGGGTGAATAAAAAAATAAATAATGATTAAATATTTAGCTAAATTAAAAAAAATTGAAGACAAATCATTTGTTGAGTGGGGATGTATTGAACAAATGATATTAGCTTGGAATTTATTTATAAGAATTTTTAGAGGAGTAATTCTAAAAACAAAAAGTCTAAACATAAAAGGAATTAATTTTTGTGAAAAAAATGTTAAAATATATCATGGAAGATTTATTTCCTCTGATGGATTTTTAAATATTGAAGAAGGATGTGAGATTGTTGGAATCTCAAAAAATGGAATAAATTTTGGAAGAAAATGTACAATTGGAAGATTTGTTACTATTAGACCAACAAATATTCTTTTGGATGAGGCAGGAGAGGGATTATTCCTAGGAGATAATTCAAATATTGGTGCATATTCATACGTTGGATGTTCAGGTCTGATTACTATTGGTAAAAATGTTATGATTGGTCCAAGAGTTAATTTAATGGGTGAAAATCATAATTTTGATGAAACAAATATTTCAATGAAATCTCAAGGAGTTAATCGGTCTCCAATTGTCATTGAAGACGATGTTTGGATTGGTGCTAATTGTACTATTCTTGCAGGAGTTACAATCAAAACAGGTGCAATAATAGCTGCTGGTGCAGTTGTAACAAAGGATGTCGAAGAATTTTCTGTTGTTGGTGGCGTACCAGCAAAATTAATTAAAACGCGAAAATAAATTATGAAATATTTATTTCTACATTGTACTGCTGATCTATATGGCGCAAGTAGAATGATGCTCAGAACAATCAATAAATTAGTTGAAGATAATCATTCAGTGTATGTAGTTCTTCCTTGTTCAGGACTTTTAGTTGATGAATTAAAAAATAACAATGTTTCTGTTATTGTTACAAATACAGACCCAACTTTAAGAAAGAAATGTTTTTCTTCAATCAGGAGATTTTTGAGATTAATTATAGATTTGTATAAGTCTTTTTTAATTTATAAATCATTAGTAAAAAAAAATAAAATTGAAGTAATTATCACAAATACGTCACAGACATTACTTGGTGGTGTTGTTGCTAAAATATGCAAAATTAAACATATATGTCATGTCAGAGAAAGTTACAGTGATTATGGAATGTTATGGAAAATTTTTCAGAAATATTTAGTTTATTTTTCGGATTACATTCTTTGTGTTTCGAAGGCTATGATGATGCAATTCGACAAAAAACTTCATTTAAAAAAAATATTTGTTGTGCATGATGGATTTCCTTTAGATGAGTTTACCGAACCTACGATTGATGAAATTAAAAATTTTAAAGAAAAATATGATCTAAATAATTTTATAGTCATTGGTTTAGTCGGTCGAATCATACTCCAACGTAAAGGTCAGGATGTTTTCGTCAAAGCCATATCAGAATTGAAAAATTACTTCCATAAAACAAAATTCNTAATTGTTGGAAGCTGTTTCCATGGAAATGAATATCATCAGAAGGATTTGATTAATTTAATAAATAAATTGAATATTAGTGATAATGTTATTTTAGCAGGTGAACAANATCNGATGGATGTTGTTTATTCTTGTATTGATATTTCCATTATGGCATCCGCGAAACCTGAACCATTTGGTGGTGTTACAATTGAATCTATGGCCTATG
Organism: Kiritimatiellaceae bacterium; assembly: GCA_002712105.1. Lineage (GTDB taxonomy): Bacteria > Verrucomicrobiota > Kiritimatiellia > Kiritimatiellales > Pontiellaceae > Pontiella. The sequence goes on along the minus strand of PASA01000014.1, from coordinate 23,208 downwards.
GAAAACCTGTTATAGGAACTAACATCGGAGGAACTCCAGAGCAAATTATTCACAATCAAACAGGATTATTAATTCCTCCAAATGATCCATTAGAAATGGCTAGTGCGATAAAAAGACTAATTGATGATGAAGAATTAAGAATAAAAATGGGTAATAAAGGAAAAAGAAGGTTTTATGAAAACTTTTTATTCGATCCATATTTTGATAAGATTATAAGATTTTATTTATAAAGGAATTTAACAATGCGAAAAATAATATCTATTATTATACCAATATTAAATGAAGAGTTATTAATATCACAACTATGTCAAAGATTAGTATTATTAACTAAAAATTTAAATGATTATGAATTTGAGTTAATATTTGTTGATGATGGAAGTACAGATAAGTCCGTAGACTTATTGAAACATGAATTATTATCCTTTTCGAGGTATAAAATTTTGTCATTATCGAGAAATTTTGGACTACAGTCTGCTTACAAAGCTGGATTAGATCATTCTTCAGGTGATGCCATAGTTTACATGGATGGAGATCTTCAGGATCCGCCTGAATTAATTCCAGAAATGGTTTCAAAATGGGAAAATGGTGCAGATACAGTAATTGCTTGCAGAAAATCAAGAGCTGAAAAAGGGATAAAGAGATTTTTTCTAGATAAATTTCACCTTTTTTTTAATAAAATGTGTAGTGGTGTAATGCCAAAAGATAGTGGAACATTTGGATTGATGAATAAAAAAGTTGCTCAGCATGTTAGAATGCTAAATGAAAAATCTCCTTTTATACCTGCACTTAGATGTTGGCCCGGATTTGAAATTCAAACAATATATTATGATAGAGACGATAGATTTGCAGGAGAAGCTAAACAAACTTTTAAAAGTTTAATTAGATATGCATGGGATGGTATTACAAGCTTTAGCGATGAGCCATTAAAGTTTATTGTTTTCTTTGGATTTACAATTTCAAGTATAGCATTTGTTATAGGTTTTTTAAGTATCATTCAAAGAATACTTCAATTATTCGGTTATTTTAAATCACTTGAAGTGCTTGGTTTTACAAGTGTAATCACATCAATTTTATTTATAGGCGGTCTCCAAATATTTTTTATAGGTGTGATTGGTACCTATATTTCGAGAATTTTTAATGAAGTTAAAAATAGACCCGAGTATATTGTAAAAGAAATTTTTGAAAATAATGAATAAAACTAAATTAGCTTTTTTTGGATTAATTTTTACAAGTTTATTTTTAATATCAACTGAATCATTTTGGGTTGATGAAGGTATCTCTGCCTCATGGTTAATCAAAGGTTCTCTGAGTAACTTATTTAGTGATTTATTATCTAATACTGAATCTGAATCTCAGATGCCATTGTATATAATTTGTATTTGGTTCTGGGGATTAATTGTTCCTCATACTGAATGGTTTTTAAGATCATTAAATCTAATATTTTTAATTGGAACAGGATTATTTATTTATAATTATTCTAAGAGATATGATAATTCATTTATTTTATTAACTTTTTTTGTTCAGCCGTTTTTATGGAAGTATGTAGGAGAGTTTAGACCATATCTTTTACAAATATTTCTACATACTATTCAGATTATAATGCTTTTAGATTTATATAATAATAAAAATATTAAATATCGTACATTTTTATTAATCACATCTTCTTTTTTATCATGTTTTGTTCATATGCTATCTGTTATACCTTTTATCATAATAAGTTTAATTATTCTCTTTTGTGTTTTGAGAAAAAAAATAATTTTCTTCAAACTGGAGATAAAAGCTATTCTAATTTCAATTCCATTATTCTTTTTTTTAGGACTATATTATTTACAAACTCTTCTTCGTGATGCTGGTGGCGCAAAATTATGGGACCCGAGTATAAAAAATTATTTATTCAGTATTTATGAAATGATTGGCTTGTCAGGAATAGGACCATCCTACCTCATGATTAGGGATATTGCTTCTAACGAAATTTTGGGAATCATAAGACTGTTCATAGATTACATACCAATAGTTTCTATATTCTTANTTGTATTTNTTTTATTAATTTTAAATTTAAGATTTATTAATGATAAAAATAATAAATTATTAATTATTTTTTTAACTTCNGTTTTTTTAATTTTAATNACTTTATCATCTCTTGCTAATTGGCCATTTTGGGGACGTCATTTGGCTCCGATTTTTCCTGCTTATACAATTATTTTAAGCACATTAATTTCTTTTTATTGGAAGAAAAATAACTTTGCTAAAATTATTTCTTTAACTCTTCTTCTGTTACTAATCTTTTCCTCATTTAATAATAGATTTAATGATAAATATGCAAAAGAAGATTATAGAGGGGTCATGAATTATGTTGGGACTCATTCNGATGATACATTAATTTTAATGGGTATTAATAAACCAACATTTTTATTTTATGAAAAATATTTTCAAGATGAATACAAATTTGATAATGCGATTTTTGTTAAAGATTTGAAAAAAAATCCATTAAATGTTCCAGACAAAATTATTTTAACAAGACCAAATGCTATNGATAGNGATTTTTACATTAGAAAATATATTACAGATAATAATTTTGAAGAAGATATTAGCAAATTTGTAGGATTTAAAATATATAGAAGATTATGAAAATAGCATTTATAGGGTCTAGAGGAATACCTGCACGATATAGTGGATTTGAGCAATTTTATGAACAGATNGCAGTAAGACTATCAAATCGTGGACATGATGTTTATGTTTATAATCGTTCAAATTTTATAAAAGATTATAAAAAAGAATATAAGGGAGTAAAAATTGTCTCGCTTCCATCTATTGCAACAAAGCATTTAGATACAATCTCACATACTTTTCTTTCNTCATTACATTCTATTTTTCAAAATTATGATATNGTTTATTTTTGTATTGTGGGAAATAGTCCGATTGTTTGGATTCCTAGATTATTTGGAGCAAAAACTCTNATTAATGTAGATGGGGAAGATTGGGCAAGAGATAAGTGGACAGGATTTGCAAAAAAATATCAAAAATGGTGTGAAAAAGTCGCATGTTTTTCCTCAAATATTGTAATAGCAGATGCAAAAGGAATTCTAGAAAGATATGAGAAGCTATATCGATACGAGTCAATTTTTGTTCCGTATGGGGCAAATATCAAATACAACAAGAGTTATTGGATTTTAGATAAATGGGATCTAAAAAAAAATGAATATGTTTTATATGTTGGAAGGTTCGTTCCTGAGAATGCCATAGACGTTCTAATTAAAGCTTATTCAAAAGTATTAACAGAAAAAAAATTAGTAATTGTTGGGGATGCTCCCTACAGTGAAGATTACAAAAAACAGTTATTTTCATTAGCTTCTAAGGATAAGCGTGTAATATTTACAGGGTATGCATTCGCTGAAGATTATGAACAACTTAGTTCTCATGCATATATTTACGTTCAACCAGCTGGAATAGATGGAACTCGCCCGGCGTTATTGGATCAAATGGGGTTTGGGAATTGTGTATTGGTAAGAAATTCTACAGTTAATATGGAGGTAATAAGTGATTGCGGAGTATTTTTTGATAGAGATGATTTAGAATTTTCTTTATCAAAAAAAATTCAAGAGCTTATTGATGATCCTTTTTTAGTTGATAATTTTCGGAAAAAGGTAACTTCTAGAATTCAAAAATATTATAATTGGGAATGGGTAACTAGTTTTTATGAAATGATTTTTGATAATTTACTATCAGATAAAAAAGTCATTTCATATGACGATTTTATAGAAATTGAAAACGATATTTCTAAAAGCGGTACTGATCAGATATATTTTGAAGATAAAGTTAATGTTTTAGGTATTGCTATAAGTACATTAGATCTGAAGAAAACGATCCAAATTCTTTTGAAGGCAAGGTTAAATGATTATAAGGGCTACGTGTGTGTAACCGGAGCCCATGGTGTAATTGAATCGTTAGATAATAAGGAACTAAAAAAAATTCATAATAANTCTTTATTAACTGTNCCTGATGGAACTCCAAATGTATGGATGGGATTAGAGCANGGTTTTTCAAAAATTGGGAGAGTTTATGGCCCAGATTTAATGTTAGGAATATTTGAAAAAACTTCAAATGCCATAAATGTTAATAAAAAATTTTCACATTATTTGTATGGATCTACTCCTNAAGTAATGACTTCATTAAAAAATAATCTTGTTAAAAAATTTCCTGAATTAAAAATTGTTGGATCTTTCTGTCCCCCATTTAGATCATTAAATGAAAAAGAAAAAACTGAATTAATTGAAGACGTAAATATATGTAAGCCCGATTTTTTTTGGGTTGGTTTATCAACTCCAAAGCAAGAAAAATTTATGGCTGAATTTATAGAAAAATTAGATTGTGGAATAATGGTTGGCGTAGGAGCCGCATTTGATATTCATGCCGGTTTTCAAAAAGATGCTCCAAAATGGGTAAAAGAAATTGGATTTCAATGGTTGTATAGATTATTACAAGAACCAAAAAGGCTATGGAAAAGATATTTAAATGTTGTTCCAAAATTTATTTTCTTGGCATCTTTGCAATGCTTGGGTTTAAAAAAATTTAAAATTGAATCATAATTATGAAGCTTATATTAAAATTATTACTTTTTTTTCTTATATTTAACTTTTATTGGAATATTGGAAATAATATTCAGAATAGAACTGAGGCAGAGGATATTTATGAATATGCATTNATGGTTGAGAATGGAAGTGATCATGAATGGTTTTATCATAAACATCATNTAGCTTTTGGTCCTACAGTATGTTTGATAAATGATTTTTTATACTCATTAGGAATAATTATTTGTCCTTTAGNNTTAATGCGAATAATAAGCGCATTATCGGCTACTGGAACATTAATTTTATTTTATTTATTTTGTTATAAAAGATANAGCTTAAGNCCAATAAGTTCAGCNCTGGCAACNATATGNTTTGGAATGANGTATGGATTTTGTAGATATGCTGGCGAAGCTGAAATTCCAATTATTGCAACTTTTTTTATGATAGCTAGTATTTTTGTTTTAACATCTCAAAAATTATCTTTTAAATCATTTTTCTTAGGAACAATACTATCAATTTTATCGGTGTTAATGCATGTAATGAACATTGTAGCTGTATTTATTGCAATACCATTATTTTTCATTTTAACAAAAAAATTTAGAGTTTTAATTATTCATATAGTTATTAATCTNGTCGTAATATTTATGATTTATAATCACTTATTNGATATTTCAAAATTATTTGACGATCCAATATTGGTAAGNGAGANTTTCGATTNAAGTANTTTTNTGAAAGCCTTAATTGGTTTTTTTCAAGCACTNGTATCTTTTGATTTTNTTCTTGGATTTTCAAANGTTAGATTATTTTTNACAGAACTATTTNCATCGAGGATGCTTTCTGAGGAATTTTATTTTGGTGANAGNTTAACAAATAATCATATTATTTTTTCTACAATTACTTTTNTAATGCTTTTAATAGTANCTTTATATGCGTTNTTTAGGTCAATTAAAATTTGGAGTAATTCGCAAATTAAAAAGACACTTTTACTTCCTGTTGAGGGAAGAAGAGCTTTTATTTTACCTGTAGTTTTTTTTATAGGATATAGCTTTTTATTAATATTAATTGAACCNGGAAACCCTGAATTATGGGTAATGGGNTTAATGCCTTTTTCNTTACTTTTATGTGGTTTAGTTTTTGTCCCACTAACTTATGATAATAAATTGTGGNTCCCATTTTTAGCAGTTTTGATACTATCAATTCATAATAACATGGCATTATCAGTTTTGGATGATAAGACAAAAGATTATAATATCCAAAAAAGTAAAAATATTTTATCAATTGCTAAATCAAATGATGTAATAGTAACAGCTNGTAATCCAGTTTTTGAAAGACATTTAAGATATCATTCGAATGCTANAATTGTCTATTTGTANACGTTATCATCTGAATTATTCGATCAATATAACCAAGATTTCATAGGAAAAAATATTTATATTTTAGGTGATGTTTTTGAACCTATTCCATCAATGGTCGAAAGATTCGAGGAAAAAAGTACTCAAATTAAAATTTTTTCTGATAAAATTAAAAATAATGTTTTAAAAATCAATAACGATGAGTTTGGTGGTCTATACATNTTAATAGATAAGGAGAAAAAATTATGAAAAAGGTAATGGTTAGTGGTTGTTTTGATTTACTTCATTCTGGTCATATTGCTTTTTTTGAGACTGCTTCAAAATACGGCGAGTTATATGTGTGTATTGGCTCAGATGCAAATATTTTTAAATTAAAAAACCATGCAGCTAAATTCAATGAACACGAAAGAGTATATTTAGTACAATCTATTAAATTTGTTCATCAAGCAATGATTTCTTCGGGAGAAGGATTTTTAGATTTTAAATCGGAATTAGAAGAAATTAATCCTGATATATTTATAGTCAATGAGGAAGGTGATAGAGAAGAGAAGAGAGAACTCTGTAAAATAAATAATGTTGAATATAAAGTTTTGAATAGAATTCCAAAAGAGGGGATGCCTGTAAGATCATCTTCAAGTATAAAAAATGATGAGGCATTACCTTATAGATTATGTTTAGCAGGGGGGTGGATGGATCAACCATTTTTAAATACATATGAGCCAGGATCGGTTGTGACAATTCAAATTAATCCAAGAAATGATTTTATTAATAGAGCTGGATTAGCAACTAGTACAAGGAAAACCTGGGAGAAATTAATATCATTTAATCCAAAAGTTGCTGATAAATCAGAGTTAGCTAAATTGTTATTTGGATACGAAAATTTACCAGGTAAAAAATATATCTCAGGATCACAAGATTCCATAGGATTAACACATCCTGGAATTAATAGATTGGATTATGATAGTGGTTTTTGGCCAACTAAAATTAAAACATGTTTGGATGACGATATTTGTAAGTGGCTAGAAGAAAATATTTGTATGGTAAAGATTGGTTCGAGACCTGATGGATATGATCCATTATTGCAACAAAATATTACTCGTGAAAAAGTTCAAAAGCTGAGTATGGTTGGTGGATTATGTTATGATGCTATCATGCGAAAAGATTTACGTGCGTTGGGTAAAAGTTTTACTGATGCTCATGATATTACAAGAGAATTATTGCCATTGACTACAAATTCTAAAATCGATTCTATTTTAAATTCATTTAATGATCATTGTTATGGAAGAACAACCTCTGGTTGTGGCGGTGGATACGCAATTATTGCAACTAATAAAAATATTAAAGACAGTTTTAAAATAAGTATAAAAAGATAATAAAGAATGAAATTTTTATTTATATCAGTAACTTTCTTGAGCATTCTTTTTTATGGGGTAGTAGGAAAAGATAAAGTTTTTTTGTTAGCACCTTGTTTTACTATTACTAATCTTTTGATTTTTTTATGGTTATTAATAATCTTCTTAAAAAATGCTAAAACCAATTTAAACTTAAGCACAAAAAATTCCATAAATAATATTTATTTACCAAAAGACGTATTATTTTGGTTTTTATTTTTTTTATATGCAATTTTTTTATTTTTTATATCAAGTATTCAATATGAATCTAAAAATGAAATAATTTATCTTAGTTGTATAATAGGCTCTTTTTTATTTTGGAGAAACGAGCTAATTAGATTTAGAAATAAACAATCATTATTTATAATATTTTTAATTTTTATGATGATAATTTCATTGTATGGGATTGTGAACTATTTTAAATCTCCAGATTTAATTTTAGGGTTTAATAGATATACTGATACTTATTTCGGAAGATTATGTTCTTCATATATATGTCCAAACCATTTCGCTCATCTATTGCAAATGATTATCCCTTATTGCGTTTGTTATTTATTTTTAAAAAAAAGGTCATTTTTTTTCAAATCATTATCAGCATACAGTCTTATNATTTTTTTANTTTGTTTATTTTTAACTGAATCANGAGCAGGATGGCTGGGAACAATAACTTCTTTTGGANNTTTGATTTTAATATTTGCTTTTATTAAAAGTAAGAAATTATTTTTTTTAACTTTAATATTAGTTCCTTTTTTAACTTCATCATTATTTTTTTTAAGTTGGAAAACATCCGAAACTTTTCAACGACGTATGATGCCTGTCGTTGAGTTTATCGAGGGGCAGGTTAAAAACGGGATTGGTAGTGAAGCTAAAGATTTTCGACCACTTACTTGGTATGATTCTTTAGAAATGATAAAGGATAAACCTACTTTAGGTTTTGGTCCTAAAACATATCATTACTGTTTTCAAGAGTATAGGAAAAGTTTTAAAGACCCCATGATAATTACGGGTCATCCTCATAATGAATACCTTGAATTACTAACTGACTATGGAATTATTGGATTTGTTTTGTTTAGTTTTGCCTGGATATATTCATTATTTAAGTTGTTTAAAAATTTATATTTGAAGGTTGATTCAAAACATAAACTAATGACTATAGCTACTATAGCTATGATGTTTGGAACAATGGTTCATTCTTTTTTTGACTTCCAAATGCACATATTTCCAAATGCTTTAGTATTTTCAATGTTGTTGCCTTTAGGAATGCATGGGCCAATTGAAAAAAATAAAAAAAATGAAATAAAAAAACATGCTATTTTTCTATTACTATTAGCATCTTTTATTATGCTAATACTTACTTCATTTACGATGTCATCCTTATATTTTAAATCTTTGTCGCAAAAATATTTTTATGAGTATAATCATAACAATCAAAGATCATTAGATTATGCCAAACTGTCTTTAGTTATAGACAATGGGAATTGGAGATCTTCAAAATTATTAGGAAAAATATTTCATAATCAAAGATATTATTCATTAGATTATGAATTAAAAATTGAGATAGCAAGACAAGAATTAAATATGTATAGAAAGGCATTAAAGATAAATAAATATGACGCAGAGATACATGTAGGAATTGCGAAAGCGCTAATATTTATTGGAAGAAATCAAGAAAACAACCTTATGATTACAGAAGGAATAAACCATCTTTATGAAGCATGCAAAATTAAAAAATTTAATAATATATATTGGTGGTTATTGGGTTCAGAATTAAGAAAAAATAATTTTTTAGATGATTCCTTGTCTATATTTAAACAGATGGATAAATATGAATTAGAATCTTCAATAAATGCAAATATTGAATGGATAATAAGAAAGTTAGAAAACTCAAATATGCCGAAGAATAATTTTAATCATTCTAGTAATGATTATGTTGAAAATTTTGATATAATAAATTTTTTAAAAAATAAGAATTAATTTTAAATAACATGAGAGATAATGTAACAAACTTCGAAAACTTTGATCCAAAAATATCTTCGAATAGGTATCATAGGAGTATTGTTAATAACTCAATAATTTTAATTTTATCCGATTCTTTAGTCTTTTCTTTTTCATTAATTTTCGGAAATTATCTATTATTGTTAATTAATGGNNTTGANTTTTCTATTGTGAATGGGTGGTTAATANTCCCTGCATGGGTACTNTTTTCTTTTTTAAACAAATTATTACCATGCTGGGGCNTNGGAATAGTTGANGAAATTCAAAAAATTCAAAAAACACTNTTTTTTATGTTTGCATTAATTTTAATTACATCNTTTCTTTCAAAAATTGAATTTTCTTCAAGTCGTATAGTATTTGTTTTCTCTTATCTTTTTTCAGCAATTTTTATTCCTGTTGTAAGACGATTAGTNCGCAAATATTTTTCAAATAATGGTTCNTGGGGAGTNCCTGTTGCAATNTATGGTTCTGANAAAGATATTTTGGATTGNATAAAATTATTAAAAAGTGATTTAGCTTTAGGTTANATTCCTTCATCAGCTTTTGTNTCAAAAAATGAAAATATTTCATCAATTGGCAAATTAGANGTTCTTGGAACATTTGATGATGTTGACGNNAATTCACCGATAGGCATAGTTTTACAAGGATCNCTNTCAAATAAAGANTANTTNAATATTATTGATAAAGCAGGTTCTTGTTATAAGAGATTAATTATAATTCCAGAAATTATTTCAGGTGCATCATTATGGGTTACTCCAATTGATTTTCAGGGAACTTTAGGTTTGGAGATAACAAAAAATTTGTTAAATCCATTTTCAAAAAAGTTAAAAATTNTTTGTGATTATTTTTTTGTGATTCTATTTTTNCCNATTTGGCTATTATTGATTTTAATAATTGGATTGCTTATCATTTTTGAAGATGGAAAAAATCCTCTNTTTTTTCANGAAAGGATTGGTGAAGAAGGNAAAATTTTTAANACAATAAAATTTAGAACAATGGTTCCTGATGCTGAAANTAAATTAAAATTGGCTCTTGAGAATAATAAAGATTTACTGGATGAATGGAATAAATCATATAAATTAAAAAAAGATCCAAGAATAACTAAAGTTGGTAAAATTTTAAGAATAACATCTNTAGACGAGCTNCCACAGTTNTTTAATGTTCTTAATGGAACAATGTCGGTCGTAGGACCAAGACCATTACCNATATATCATTTTCAAGAATTACCAAATTATGTGCAAGATTTAAGAAATAAGGTTAAGCCNGGTATCACTGGTTTATGGCAGGTATCAGGTAGAAGTGAGGNTGGAACAAGCGGTATGAAAAAGTGGGACCCATACTATGTTAGAAATTGGTCAATTTGGTTAGATATTGTGATACTTTTCAAAACTATCAAGGCAGTATTTTCTGCTAAAGGCGCTTATTAATTGTTAAAGATTGTAAAAAATANTTTAATTTTCTCTTTCAATNACATATNTNGCTATTNTTTTTAAAATTTTAGTATCTATATCTAATGAATTAATTTCATCTATTGACTCATTTACCAACTCTTTCATTATGACNTCAGATTTTTTTAATCCATACACTGATGGATATGTCATCTTTCCTTTTGAAGTATCAGAATTTACAGATTTACCGATTTTNTGAGANGATGATAATTTATCTAAAATATCNTCTTTTATTTGGAATGCTAAACCTATTTTTTCGCCATAAGATGATAATTTATTTATTTGCTCAGCAGAGGCATTTGAAACTAAAGCTCCAATTTTAACTGAGGCTNTTATTAATTTTGCGGTTTTATTAATGTGAATATATTTCAAAAGTTCTTCAGATGCTTCTTGATCTTCAGCAGATAAATCAGATACCTGTCCAGCAATAACTCCCTGTGCTCCAACAGAATCTGAAAATTCAGTTATAATTTTATTATTATATTTAGCAAAGATTTTGAAAGATTCGATTATCAACGCGTCACCAGCTAATATTGCATTTGCTTCTCCAAATTTTATATGGCATGTGGGGTGACCTCTTCTTAAAAAATCATTATCCATACACGGNAANTCATCATGTACTAATGTCGAACAATGAAAAAATTCTATTGCTAATGCTGATGGTAATACTTTTTCAATATTTGTGTTAAAGCATTTAGCTGTAGCAATACATAAAATAGGTCGTAATCTTTTTCCGCCGTTAAGGACTGAATATCTCATTGCGTTATAGAGAGTTGGATTATGTTTTTTTAAGGATTTAAAATAATCTTCAATATTATTATCAATAATTTTTTTGTTATCTAAGATGAATTTACTAATGTCCATTTTCCTAAATTAACGATTTAAAAAATTAAGAGAAATATTATTTTTAATTTTTTATGAAATAAGTTTTTAGGTCTGATTCTTGACTCTTTCATTTGCCATGCTAAAAATATACCTCTTTTAGAACAGTTATATTTAAATTTAAGGAGAGTAGAATAATGGTAAAAAAACAATATGTGTATTTTTATGGCGTAACCAAAGAGCTTACAGAGGGTGATAGAACCATGAAAGCTGTTTTGGGTGGTAAGGGTGCTAATCTTGCCGAAATGGCAAATGCTGGATTACCTGTGCCTCCGGGATTAACAATTTCTACGGAAGCGTGTGCATATTATTCTAAAACCGGTGGTAAGATGGCTCCTGAAATGGAGAAACAATTAAAATCTCAACTTAGTAAATTAGAACGTAATTTAGGAAAAAAATTAGGCGGTGCAAAAGATCCATTATTAGTTTCAGTTCGATCAGGGGCAGCTGTTTCTATGCCTGGAATGATGGATACAGTTTTAAATTTAGGTTTAAATGATAAATCTGTTCATGGATTAATAAAGCAAACCGGAAATGAAAGAACCGGATGGGATTGTTATCGAAGATTTATTGATATGTTTGGAGATGTAGTGATGGGACCATATACAGGGCTTACGCACGAACATTTTGAACATGAACTAATAAAACTAAAGAAAAAATATAAAGCAGAACAAGACACAGATTTAAATGCTGAACAACTAAAAGAGTTAGTTGATATTTATAAAAAAGTTTATAGAAATAAAGTCAAAAAACCTTTTCCTCAAGATCCTTATGAACAATTAAACTTATCTGTTCAAGCTGTATTTGGTTCATGGAATTCAGAAAGAGCTGAAAAATATCGTCAGATTAACAAAATAACTGGTCTATTTGGAACAGCTGTTAATGTTCAAACTATGGTATTTGGCAATATGGGTTCAAAATCAGGAACAGGTGTAGCATTTACTCGTGATGGAGGTACTGGACATAGTAAGCCAATGGGCGAATATTTAATTGATGCTCAGGGTGAGGATGTAGTAGCAGGAATTCGTACTCCTAAAGATTTAGATGATATGCCAAATGAAAAAGAAGATGTTTGGGCTCCCGCCTACAATGAGCTACAAAAAATTATGAATAAATTAGAAAGGCACTATAAGTATCCGCAAGATGTTGAGTTTACTGTACAAGATGGTAAATTATATATGCTTCAAACTAGAAATGCCAAAAGAACAGGTTTAGCCGGAGTACGATGGGCGGTTGAAATGGCAACCGGAAAAGATTTTTATACTGGAGCAAGTCAGCCTAAAATTTTATCTCAAAAAGAGGCGTTAATGACTTTATCCGGAGATGATTTAGAACAATTATTATTTCCAATATTTGATTCAAATATTGAGAAAAAATCAAAAATAGTTACTTCTGGATTGCCGGCAGGTCCTGGTGCAGCTGTTGGAAAAATTATTTTCGAAGCTTCTGAAGCTGAAAAAATTGTTGAAAAAGATGCNTCAGCAAAATTAATTTTGGTAAGGCATGATACAAGTCCTGAAGATGTTGGTGGTATGTGGGCTGCACAAGGTGTATTAACATCAACTGGAGGTATGACCTCTCANGCAGCTGTTGTTGCCCGNGGATGGGGNAAATGCTGNATTTGTGGAGCCGGCGACCTAATNATTGATTATAAGAAAAAAACATTAAAAATTGGTCGTAAAATTCTTAAGCAAGGTGATTCGATTAGTCTNAATGGTTCGACAGGAAATGTTTATCTTGGAGAAATACCTACACAAGTTAGTCCAGTTGTAGCAGGTGTAGTTGAAGGTAAAAAAAGTGCAAAAACTGATCCTATTTACAAGATGTATGCAGAAGTATCAAAGTGGTCAGATNCAAATAGAAAAATTAATGTTAGAACAAATTCAGATTCTCCAAAAGATTCTATTGCAGCAAGAGCATTTGGAGCGGAAGGAATAGGTCTTTGTAGAACAGAACATATGTTTTTCGAAGGAGATAGAATTTGGGCAATAAGAGAATTTATTCTAGCTGANAACGAAAATGATAGAAAATCTGCNNTAGCAAAANTACTAAAACATCAGCAAAAAGATTTTGAAGGAATTTTCAAAGCTATGGATGGATTACCAGTTACTGTAAGATTGTTAGATCCACCTTTGCACGAGTTTGTTCCTAATACNAAGCAAGATCAACTAGACATGGCNAAAATTCTAGGCGTTCCTTTAAAGAAAGTATCAGATCGAGTTACATCACTTCACGAGCATAATCCAATGCTTGGTCATCGAGGATGNAGATTATCAATTACATATCCTGAATTATGTATAATGCAAACTCGTGCAATAATTGGTGCTGCATGTAAAGTATCAAAACTTAAGAAGNCTGTAAAAGTTCATCCAGAAATTATGATTCCTTTAGTTGGCACTAAGGCCGAATTGGATTTCTTAGAGTCAATTGTAAGGAAAGAAGCAGATAATTTAATNTTAAAAAATAATTCAAAAATTAAATATATGGTTGGTACNATGATTGAAATTCCAAGAGCAGCATTAACTGCTGANGAGATTGCTGAAACTGCTGAATTCTTTAGTTTTGGAACGAATGATTTGACTCANATGACTTTTGGATANAGTAGAGATGATATTGGTAGTTTTTTACCNGATTACCTAGATNAAAAAATATTAANTACAGATCCTTTTCAGCAGTTAGACCAATCGGGTGTAGGACAATTAGTAAAACTNGGTGTTCAAAGAGGAAGAGAAACAAGACCAAATCTTAAATGTGGTATTTGTGGAGAACATGGTGGAGATCCTGAAAGCGTTAAATTTTGTGCAAATATTGGNTTAGATTATGTGAGTTGCTCACCATATCGTGTACCTATAGCAAGATTAGCTGCTGCACAAGCTGCAATTCGTGGATAAAATAATGATTAAAGTGACTGTTTTAATGGGGGGAGTATCTTCTGAAAGAGAAGTTTCAATCTCCTCCGGAAAAGCAGTTTCAAAAGCATTAAAAATCGCAGGTTATGATATTGANGAAATTGTAATTACTAACGAATCATTTAATGCAAAAATTATTNACTCGGATATTACGTTTATNGCTTTACATGGTCGTTTTGGTGAAGATGGAAAAATTCAAAAAATTCTTGAAGATAANAATATTATTTTTACAGGCTCATCTTCATCATCATGTCGATTATCTTTTAACAAATTTATTTCTAGAGAATTATTAAGTAAAAATAATATAAAAATTCCATTAGGTGAAAAAATTAAAAGAGGTGATTTTCCTTCTATAGATTACCCACTTATTATTAAACCGCCTACAGAAGGTTCAAGCGTCGGCTGTCATCTTGTAAAAAATGAATATGAATTTTTAAAAAAAATTAAGGACTCACTTTTATATTCATCAGAAATTTTAGTTGAAGAATATATTCCTGGAAGAGAAATAACAGCNGGAATAATTTCCGGTAAACCATTGCCATTAGTTGAAATAATTCCAAAGTACGATTGGTATGATTTCGATGCAAAATATAAAAGCAACGATACTAAATATATAGTTCCAGCAGAAATTGAAGAGGATCTTTATAAAAATATTCAAAAAATTGGAATCGATACATTCAACATTTTTAATTCTCGTGGATTTGGTCGAGTTGATTTTAGATTATCCCCAACTAATGAAGTATTTGTTCTAGAGTTAAATTCAATTCCTGGATTTACAAAAGATTCTTTATTACCCAAAGCAGCTGCTGCGGACGGCATAAATTTTACAAATTTGTGTGATAAATTAATAAAAGATAGACTAAANCTAATGNAAGACGTGGATNAATNTGGAGTATTAAAAACTAAAAAAAATGTAAAAACTNATTTTTNTTAATATTTTTTTTGACAATATGTGGAGNAATATGGAATATTATTACTATTATAAANTACTAAGTGGAGTAATATGGATAATATTGATAAAAACAATCAAATACTTTTTGTTGGATCTCATACTCACACNATAGATGAAAAAAAAAGATTCATTTTTCCATCCTCTTGGAGAAATTTAAATTTATTAAATAGAATGTACGTTTTTCCTCATCCAGAACTACCNTGTTTAAATATATATTTNACAGATGAGATAACACGAAGATTAANTAAATTAAGANATGAATCGATTGATGAAAANGAATCNCATGCAATNAGGTCTATNACTTCCTCTGCAGATTTAATTTCATGGGATTCGCAGGGAAGAGTCAGGATAAGTGATCATCTATTACGTCATTTAGAAATNAANAGNCAATTGGTATTAGTTGGAGTAATGTCNAGAATCGAAGTTTGGAGTTTAGAAAAATTTGATGCATCAATCCCATTACTTTCAGATAAAACAGAAAAAATATTTTTTAGTGGATATTAATATAAAGGAAATTTCATATGAGTATATTCGATGTTGCAAGATATTTAAGTTATTCCAAATCGGTAGATCATTTTGATGGAACAATAAAATCATTTGATTTGCATAAAGCTGATTGTAAAAGAAGTCTTAATGATATTTTTGAAAAAAAGACTTTAAATAATTCTAAACTTTGTCAGCTCAGCAGAAAGTAATCAGGAGAAAATTGTTGTCACATACACCAGTAATGATAAATGAATCAATTGAATCCATGATAAAAAATAAAAATGGATGCTATATTGATGGCACTTTAGGTGGGGGTGGACATTTAAAGGAAATACTAAAAAAAATAGATGATAATGGGCTAGTCATTGGTTTTGATAGAGATTTTGAAGCTATTAGAAGAGTTCAAAAAATTGAAAAAAAAGATCCAAGATTTAAGTCTGTACATTCAAATTTTACGGAAATGTCAAAGAAATTAGACGAATTAGGAATTAAGAAAGTAGACGGAGTATTTTTAGACCTTGGAGTAAGTTCATATCAAATTGATAATCCTGAAAGAGGATTTAGTTTTTCGAAAAATGGACCATTAGATATGAGAATGGATCAGTCACAAGAAATGTGTGCTAGAAAATGGATAAATATTGCAGGAGAAGAGGAAATTGCTAATACAATTTATAAATATGGAAATGAAAATATGTCCAAAAAAATAGCTCATGCAATAGTTGAATTCCGCAAAGATAAAAAAATAGAAACAACAAAGCAATTAGCAGATTTAATTTTAAAAGTTAAAAATAATGGAAAGTATAAAAAAATTCATCCNGCAACAAAATCTTTCCAGGCAATTCGAATTAAAATAAACAACGAGTTAGAAAATTTAGAGAATGTACTTTCTGAAATGATTAATAAGATC
Source organism: Kiritimatiellaceae bacterium (assembly GCA_002712105.1). Classification (GTDB taxonomy): domain Bacteria; phylum Verrucomicrobiota; class Kiritimatiellia; order Kiritimatiellales; family Pontiellaceae; genus Pontiella. The sequence continues at coordinate 6,318 of PASA01000014.1, read as the reverse complement.
TGTATAGGAGGAAGGTTTGTAATATTAACTTTCCATAGTTTAGAAGATAGAATTGTAAAACATTTCTTTAATAGTCATGTAAAAAGAAAGGATAGTCTTCAAGAAGGAGGTTATAAAATTAATGGGTTACAACCATATATTAAGTGGATTTCAAAAAATGTTATAATTCCAAGTCGTGATGAGATAGTAAAAAATCCTAGGTCTAGATCCGCAAAATTGAGAGTTATAGAAATAGTTGGATAGAAATGAAAAATAAAAATCATAACCATTCTAAATTACCTAATTTAATAATAATAATTTTACTAATTACGATGATTATTTTTGTAAGTTATACGCAAGTAAATAACAGTTGCTCTTCATATGGAGAAAAGATTTTATATCAAGAAGACGAAATAATTTCGATTAATAACAGATTAATAAGATATAATGAATCATGGTCAAGCCTTACATCCCCACGAAATTTAAAAAAAATAATTGAGTATCATAATCTTGATATGATGCTTCCAGAAAATAAACAGATTGTAAGAATTGAAAGTAAAATTTCTAACAAAATGACTGCAGGGTTAAATATTAAATAATAAGAATAATTTTATTTTTATAGAATTAGAAGCCCGTTAAAAATATGACGGGTTTTTTGGTTTCATAATATGGAAAAAAAACGAACATTAGTAATAGAAATAACAATAATAATATTTTTTGGTTTAATTTTTTTTCGTTTGGCCTATCTTCATTTAACACCACCAGAATGGATTACATCTCGAACTGAAGGGATGAGACTGTTAATACAAAAATCTAATCCAAGTAGAGGTCAAATTGTTGATAGAAATGGTGAATTATTTGCCTTAGATGCTCCAGGGTATACGATGTATGCTGATCCTAAATATATCAAGAAACATGGTAATGTTGAGCTTGTATCATCTATAATTTCAAGGGAATTATTTTATGATAAAAATATTCTAATGAATAATTTGTTAAATTCTAAACGAGCATATTATCCGTTATTAATTAAAAAGCCTGAAACTCATTCATCATTCAAAAATTTTAGTCCGAGGGATAACTTATCTATTACTTATAAAGACAAAAATGGAAAAAATATAGTTCTTAATGGAGTTGTTTTAAAAAAAGAAAGAATTCGAAGNTATCCTAAAGGTTTAGTTTTATCTCATGTATTAGGATATATAAATTTTGACAGAATCGGTTCCGGAGGAATCGAACAGAGTTATCATAGNTACCTATTAGGAAAAGAGGGATTAAGAAAAGGTAAAAAAGANGCNAGAAAAAAAGAAATATATGATGCTAGAGAAATTGATAGACCTGCTGAAGATGGTGCAAAAATNACATTAACAATTGATCAAGAAATCCAAAATATAACAGAAGATGTTATTTATNAAATGTTTTTAAAATTTANAACTAAATCTGCATGGGCTATAGTACAAGATGTTCAAACAGGAGAAATTTTAGCAATGGCTTCATATCCAACTTTTAATCCAGTTNAATATAATAAAGTTGATGAAGANTGGAGAAGAAANAGAGCTATTAGTATAAATTTTGATCCTGGATCAACNCTGAAAACTGCTTCAATTGGNATTGCCATTGATAAAGGGGTGATANATGTAGAAGATCAATTTGATTGTGAAAATGGAAGATGGTTGTACGCTGGAAAATATTTAAATGATTGGAAAAANTTTAANACTCTTAATGTTCANGAAATTTTGAAAAATTCAAGTAATATAGGTACAGCAAAAATTATGCTAAAATTNGGNGATAAAGATTTATATGATGGATTGAAAAATTTTGGGTTTGGGGANAAGTTAAGCATAAANTTACCTGGCGANGAAAANGGTCAGTTAAATGACNTAAAAAAATGGACTAAAATAAGTAGNTCAAGGATAGGAATTGGACAAGGNATTACTGCTACAGGACTTCAAATGATAACACTTTACAGTACAGTTGCTAATGATGGNGTAATGATGAAACCGTATATTGTAAAAAAAATTGAATCTNTTGAAGGAGATTTAATTCATGAATATAAACCAGAAGTANTAAGAAAGCCTATTTCTTTAGCAACTTCTCAAAAATTAAGGGAAATGTTGACAACCGTTGTAGATNCTAATGGTACTGGNAATAAAGCTAAAATCAAAGGATATAAANTTGCTGGAAAAACTGGNACTGCTCAAAAAGTNAAATCATCAAGTGAAGGTGGTGGTTATTATGANGATAAAGAAGTGGTATCNTTTATTGGATTTTTTCCTGCCAATAATCCTCAAATTTCAATTTTAGTAATGGCTGACGAGCCNTCAATTCGTGTTAATGGAAAATTNCCAGGNGGCGGAACAGTTTGNGCNCCAGCATTTAAGGAAATTGCTGAACATACTATTAAATATTTAAAAATATCTCCNGAAGGAAAAAGAATATACATTACACAGGCTGAAAATTGAAATTANTGCACATAATCGAAAAAATAAATTNTNTTAATTATAAGGGTGATATTGATATNGAAATATTCAATATATCNTCNAATTCTAAAAAAATAAATAACAGTGGAATATTTATCGCTATCGAAGGATTNAAATTCAATGGAAATGATTATATTGNTGAAGCAATTTATAACGGCGCAAGAGTNATTATCACGGAAAANGATNTTAGCTTAAATGAAAATATAACAATTATAAAAGTTAAGTGNTCAAGAACNGCTTTTGCAGAAATCTCTAAAATTTTTTATAANAAAAATTGNAATAATCTTANATTTATNGGTATCACTGGAACCAATGGAAAAACAACNACAAGCTTTATGATTAAATCAATTTTAGATTTAAAAAATAAAAAAAATGGATTAATTGGTACNATACATAATGAATTTGCAAATTATATTCTTCCGTCTTTAAGAACGACTCCAGAAGCAGATGANCTTCATCAATTATTGAATAGGATGGAAAGATCAGGATGTGAAAATGTTATTATGGAAGTATCNTCTCATGCACTAACTTTAAAAAGAGTTGCTGGAATTAAATTTGATNTAGGAATATTTACAAATCTATCTGAAGAGCATTTAGATTTTCATTCTTCAATGAANAATTATTTCAATCAAAAGAAAACACTTTTCAANGAAATGAAAAATNATAAATGCCCCATNATTGTAAATATTGATGATTGTTATGGAGATAANCTNTACNATGAATTTAAANAACAAACATTAACATANGGANTATCAAATGATGCAATGTATAGAGCTTCAAAAATAAGAATTAAAAATCATAAAACAATTTTCAAATTGGATACTCCAANNAATAAAAATGTGAAATTTGTNATACCATTNATAGGTACACACAATATTTATAATGCATTAGCAGCNATTGTAACNNTATCTCAGTGTGGGTTAAAAATAAAAGACATTAGAAAAANTTTTGTNAAAGTAAAGTCGATACCGGGTAGACTTCAATTAGTNTCAAAAAATGACAANAAACAANTATATATAGATTATGCTCATACAGTTGANTCCTTAAAAATTGTTTTACAAACTNTAAAAAANATTAGTCATAGAAAATTATGGTTAGTTTTTGGATGNGGCGGAAANAGAGATACTACAAAAAGAAAAAAAATGGGAAAAATTGCNTCAATGTATTCNGACGAAATAATAATTACATCAGATAATCCAAGAGATGAAAACCCATTAAGTATNTGTAAAGAAATTATATCTGGATGTAAANATGNNGATAATATTGANATTATTGTAGATCGAAAAAAAGCAATTAAATCTGTATTAACAAAATCTANTTCTANNGATATAATATTAATAGCNGGTAGAGGTCANGAAAATTATCAAGAAATTAAAGGGGAAATGATACCATTTAATGATGCAAAAATAATAGATGAGGTCATTAATGATCAATAATCAAATTCTTGAATTAGCTAACTTATGTAATGGTGAATTAATCAATTATAATCAAGAAAAAGAAAATTTTGATTCTATTTGTATTGATACAAGAAAAATGAACAGAAATAGTGTTTTTATTCCATTAATTGGAAAAAATTTTGATGGTCATGATTTTGTAGATGAAGCATTTAGTAAAGGAGCTTTAGCAGCAATTGTTAAAAAAGATTTTAAGGGAAAGAATAAAAATTTAATAAAAGTTAAAGATACTCTTGAGGCACTTCAAATTATTGCTTTTTCAAACAGATGTAATTGGAATGGAGTATGTGTTGGAATTACTGGAAGCGCAGGCAAAACAACTGTTAAAGAACTTTGTCACCATATTGTATCCACGACTTATTCGTCTCATAAAAACTTTGGTAATTTCAATAATCATATTGGATTACCAATTACGCTTATTGATTTAAATGAATCACATAAATATTTAATAGCAGAAATTGGAATGAATCAACCAGGTGAAATAAAATTTCTTTCTAATTTTTTACAGCCTGAAATATCAATAATAACAGAAATTGGACTTGCTCATGCAGAAAATTTTAACTCATTAGAAGACATAGCATATGAAAAAAGTGCAATTATAAGACATTTAACGACAAATAATACATCAATATTGGATATAGATTCTTCATGGTATAGTTTTTTAAAAAAACAAACTCAGTCAAAAATATTAAGCGTTAGTTTAAACAATAATGGCTCTATAAACGGTTTATATAATGGTTATGATAAATTAAAAGTTGAAGGATATAATTATCAATTACCAATTCCGGGTCGGTTTATGGCAAAAAACGTTTTAAAATCAATTGCTTTAGGAAAATTTTTGGGAATTGATAACGATAAAATAAATGAGGGTATTAGTTCATATAAACCCTTAAAATATAGGTGGGAAAAAAAAGTTATTAATAAGGTAACATGGATAAATGATGCATACAATGCTAACCCTTTATCTATGAATTCTTCAATAGAGGCTTTTTCAAAAATTAAATCAAAACGAAAATGTGTGGTAATAGGAACAATGCATGAACTAGGTAAATTTACTCAAAGTGAACACATAAAATTATTTAAATATGTTGATTCATTTGATTTTGATATGTGGATCGTAATTGGTAATTGGGATATTGATATTTTTGATTTTAAAAAAGGAAAATGTTTTAAAAATATTGAAACTGCATCAGAATTTCTAAATGATTGGACTAACCCTGATGATTATATTTTTATAAAAGCATCTCGATCAGAAAAATTCGAAGAGTTTTTAAATAATTAGTTGGATAATATATATGTTTTATTATTTTTCATTTTTAGAAGACAGTATTTCTTGGTTTAGACTATTTGAATATATAACTGTAAGAACGCTAGGAGCAGCAACATTTGGTTTTATAATAATGTTATTAATTGGACCATATCTAATTAAAAAATTAAAAAAAATTAATTTTGTTGAATTGGATGTTGACCAAAGATTAGGTGAAAACTTTAAAACATCAAAAGTTAGAACCCCAACAATGGGTGGAATAATAATCATTTCTTCAACGGTTATATCAACATTGTTATGGGCAAACCCTTCTAACATATTCCTTCTTTTGACATTAGGAACATTTATTGTTATGGGATTTATTGGATTTGTTGATGATTATAAAAAAATAAAAAGTAAGAATGGATTAAGTGTTAGGAATAAATTTTTATTTCAAATATTATGGACATTTGTTTTCCTGTCTATTCTTTGGTCTTCTCCAGAAACGCAAGATCAAGTAAAAAAATTGATGGTCCCTTTTAATAAAATGCCAATTTTAGAAATGAGTTTTATTTTTTCTTTTATTTTTTTAATTCTTGTTATGGTAGGTGCGTCAAATGCAGTTAATTTAACCGATGGCTTGGATGGACTGGCAATTGGATGTACAAACTCTGTCATTGGATGCTATCTTCTTCTTTCATATATTGCAGGTCATTATTCATTTGCCACATATCTTCAAGTTCCTTTTATTTCAGGATGTGGAGAATTAACTGTTTTTTGCGGAGCCTTATTAGGGTCTGGGTTAGGTTTTTTATGGTTTAATCGAAATCCTGCTGAAATATTTATGGGGGATACAGGTAGTTTAGCATTAGGTGGAGCAATTGCATCAGTTGCTATATTAATTAAGCAAGAATTATTATTAATTTTTGTTGGAGGCGTATTTGTAATTGAAGCATTGAGTGTAATAATCCAAACCATCTTTTTTAAATATTCAAGATTTAAAACAGGTAAAGGCAGAAGAATATTTAAATGTGCGCCAATACATCATCATTTTGAGTTTGTTGAAAAAGAAAAAGCTATAATAAATAATATTATTAATGCTGATATCTTAAAAAAAGAGAAGAAAGAAAATAATGAAATTGAAGAGGATGAAATTGAAATA